>JASHOI010000300.1 GCA_030041195.1 Streptosporangiaceae bacterium
GGGATCAGCAGCGGCTCCGCGACGGTGACGCATGCGGCGCATATCACCGCAGCTAGAACGGTCGTCAGCTCGCGAGGCACGTCGCAAGATACTAGCGAGGCGGACGACTGTGCGTAGCGTTTTGCTTACGGTACGTTGCTGATGATCATGACAGGCTCGCCGGCCGGAGCGTCCGTGGCGTCTCTGGCGTCGGGAGCGTTCGCGGCGGGCTGGACGGGGTGGATGAGCGCAGGTGCGTGCCGCCAGATCAGGAACGCGGCCGCGCCGAGCGGAATCGGCGGCAGGTAGGTGACGGCCCGCCACAGCAGCACCGCGGCGGTCACGTGCACGACCGCCTTCGGGCCGGCCCCGGCGGCCAGCACGCCGACCAGGCCTAGCTCGGTGATCCCGAGCCCGCCGGGGGTGATCGGCAGCACGGTCAGCAGCCGGACGAACGCGTACGCGGCCAGCGAGGTCTGCCACGGCACCTGCGCCTGGGACAGGCCGACGCCGCGCAGGCAGGCCAGCAGCACCAGCCACAAGATGATGTTGGCCGCCGCCGTGGTCACGGTGATCCGCCAGCCGCGCGTGGCCACCAGCCCGGCGGCGCGGCCGCGGAAGCCGGTGAGCGACCCGGCGATGGCCGACGGCGCCTTCCGGCGGGCCAGCCGGCAGGCGAAGCAGGCCACACACTGCAGCACCTGGTCGGCGCGGAGCGCGAAGCGCTCGCTGCGCAGCAGCAAGGCGAGCCCGGCGGCAGCGGCGGCGAGCAGCGCCAGGCCCGTCGCAGCGGAGGCGATCAGGACGGCATCCGGCCTGGTGACGGTCAGCAGGGCCAGCAGCGCGAGGACCGGGAGCCCCAGCCGGGCGAAGACGTTCCAGATGCCCGATACGAGCGTGTACAGCACGTACTCTTCGGTGCCGACGCCCCAGCCGGACAGCATCGCCCAGCTGACCCCGATGCCCAGGGCACCGCCGGCCGGCAGCGTGTTGGCCACGGCGTTGGAGCTGAGATTGACCGCCGCCGCCTCCCGCAGCCGTACCGAGGGCAGCACCGCGCAGATTCCGAACCAGTACGAGGCCAGGCTGGCCGCGGCGGTGACGCCGATGAGCGCGGCAGACAGCCAGGTCATCCCCTGCAGGCTGTCCCACACGGCGCGGTAGGACGCGAAACGCGGGAGCGCGAACCCGAAGGCGGCCGCGACGACTGCGACCGACACCGCCGTCCTGAGCACCTTCCGTGTGCGGCAACCGCGGAGCCCGGCGGTCACTGGCGCCATCGCGTCGTGCGGCGGGTGGTCGGTGCGCAAAAAATACCCCGGGGTCAGGCGTCGCTGCTGGTACGGCAGTGCATCTGCCGGGGTCCTGGGCAGCACCTTCACGGTACGCCCTCGCGATCGGTAATGCGATCAATCGAGCCGAATCCGGGGCAAGCGATGGGAACGACAATGCGTAATGGTGCGACTACGATAGGTTGCATTGCGTGGCGCACCCATCTGAGAACCGGAAGTGACCGCCTTATCGAGCGCCGCGGTCGTCGGGCTCGGCTACATCGGGCTGCCGACCGCGGTGTCGCTGGCCACCGGGGGCCTCGAGGTGACCGGCGTGGACACCAATCCCGGCATCGTCGACCGGGTCAACCGGGGCGAGACACCGTTCGCCGAGCCCGACCTGTCGGTCGCGGTGAGCGGCGCTGTGGCCATGGGACGGCTGCGCGCGCAGCGGGAGATGCCGCAGGCCGACGCCTACGTGATCGCCGTGCCCACGCCGTTCACCGGCGAGCACACCGCCGACCTCAGCCACATCACCGCGGCCGCCGAACAGATCGCGGACGTGCTGCGCGGCGGCGAGGTCATCGTGCTGGAGTCGACCGCACCTCCCGGCACCACCCGGCGCGTCAGCGAGCTGATCGCGGCCCGCCGCCCGGACCTGCACCTGCCGCACGTCGCTGATATCCCGCCGGACGTGCACCTGGCGCACTGCCCTGAACGCGTCCTGCCGGGGCGGGTCATGATCGAGATCGCCACCAACGACCGGGTGATTGGCGGGCTGACGCCCGGCTGTGCGGCCCGAGCGGCCGAGCTGTACCGGACGTTCTGCCGCGGCGAGCTGATCCTCACCGACGCGGCGAGCGCCGAGATGGCCAAGCTCGCCGAGAACGCCTACCGGGACGTTAACATCGCGTTCGCCAACGAGCTCTCGCTGATCTGCGAGCGCCTCGGCCTGGACGTCTGGGAGATCAGGCAGATGGCGAACCACCACCCGCGGGTGGACATCCTGCGGCCGGGCCCCGGCGTCGGCGGGCACTGCATCGCCGTGGACCCGTGGTTCATCGTCGAGGCAGCACCCGACCTGGCCAGGCTGACCGCGACCGCGCGGGCCGTGAACGACCACATGCCCGGGCACACCGCCGACCAGATCGTGGCCACCTCGCGCCGGTTCCGCGAGCCGCGGATCGCCTGCCTGGGCCTTGCCTTCAAGGCGGACGTCGGCGACCTGCGGGAGAGCCCGGCCGTCGACATCACCGCCCGGGTCGCCGCGGCGCTGCCCGACGTCAAGATCCTCGTGGCCGAACCGCACGCGCCGTCGCTGCCCGCCCGGTTCGACGAGCTCAGCAACGTCATCATGACCGACGCCGAGCACGCGATCGCCGAGGCCGACGTCATCGCGCTGCTGGTCGACCACAGCTGCTTCCGCGCGATCAAGAAGACCCAGCTCGCGGGCAAGGTTGTCTACGACACCCGCGGCATGTGGGGCTAAAGCGGCCCCCGCCGAGCGGTACACGGCGGCGGCGCGGCTGGTGACGCCGAGCTTGCGGTAGATGTGCTCGAGGTGCTTGGCGACGGTGCGCGGGCTGACATCGAAGGTGTGAGCGATGGCCTGGTTGGTGCGGCCGCGCGCGGCAAGCTCGAGGACCTGCGCCTCGCGGTCGGTCAGGCCGGCCACGTCCGCTGACCCGGCGGTCCTCAGCGCGGTGCGCGCGCTGTGCCGGTCGCGCGCCCGCTGCAGCGCGTTGCCCAGCGGCGCGCTGAGCGCGTTCAGCAGATCGCGGTCGTCCTCGGAGAAGTCCGTGCCCGAGCGGTTCAGCGCGATCGCGGTGAGCCCCCCGTCCGGCGTGTCGGCCAGGTTGAACGCCATCTGGTACTCGACCGGAATATGCCGGAAGAATTCTGAATAGATGCCAAGCCGGTGAAATCGCTGCTGACTGACGAAATCGCTAATCTTGGCAGGGCCGCCGGAACCGCTTGCCCGGTAGTGTATGAGCAGCGGATGCTCATGCAGGTGGGCCTCGAACACCGCCAGCGACGCCTCACCGATCCAGCCGCGTGGATAATCCAGGTAATATCCGGTCTCGCCTGGTGCACCTGGTATCTCGTTGTACGTCACGATATCGCATCCGACCAGGTCAGCCACGGCTGGGAGCACGATCTCCGGCAGTTTGCCCGGTTGGTCGACGTCTGCGAGGCCATCGACGAGTTGCATGGCTTGCTGCAGCTTTTCGAGCGAAACATACATGCGCGCCATCCCCCCGGGGCGTAGAAGAAGTCGCTCGGTGCGCAATATGCGTATAGACACTTCCGCAACAAGCCGGTTTAGTCAAGACAGGGGCAGGTCTGCCAATGCAGACCTTAAAGGGGGGCTCAGCGAGGGCCGTGGACGGACCGTGGGCTGGGTTGGCCGGACGGCTAGCTTGCCAACGGCCGCGATCTCGTCCACGGCCTCGCTGGCGTCAGCTCCCGGGCTTGTGCGCCGAGAACTTCAGTACCTCGTCCACCATGACGGTGATCTTCTCGAAGCCGAGGGTCTGCAGCCGGGTCAGCAGGCTGGCCGGCTCGACCGGGTTGTAGGTGTCGCCCTCGTGGAAGTGGTGCAGGCCGTCGCTGGCGAGGCTGTCCGAGCCGACGAGCACGCCGCCGGGCCGCAGCACCCGGAACGCCTCGGCCAGGATCTTGTTCTGCAGCGCCGGCGTGGCGACGTGGTGCAGCATGGTGAAGGTGCCCACCGAGTCGAAGCTTTCGTCGGGGTAGCCAAGCTCCGTCGCGCTGCCGGTGATCACCTCGACGTTGGTGTCCCGGTACCGGGCGGCCAGCTTCTCCGCGGCGGCGCCGTCGACCTCCACCGCGGTCAGCCGCTTCACCTTGTGCCGCAGCCACTCGGTGGCAGCACCGGGTCCGGGGCCGATCTCGAGCATGTGCTCACCGAGGTCAGCGTGCTCCGTCACCGACGGCAGGACCTCATCCTGGATGTGCGCCGCCCACTCCGGGCTCGAGCAGACCGTGGCGTGGTTCTCGTTCATAGCCCCGACCCTACGGTGAGCTGATCCGACCAAGCTGGCCAGCCACGGTGGACCACGGGACCGTGC
>JASHOI010000301.1 GCA_030041195.1 Streptosporangiaceae bacterium
TACGCGCTCGTGTTCGCCGGGGTCATGCTGGCGGCCGGAATCATCGGGGACCGCCTCGGCCGCAAGCGGACGCTGCTGGCCGGGCTGGCGGTGTTTCTGGGGGCGTCGCTGTGGTGCGCGCTGTCGGTCTCCGCGGCGGAGCTGATCGCGGCGCGCGCGGCGATGGGGCTGGGTGCCGGGATCGTGTTCCCGCTGTCGCTGGCGATCGCCTCGGTCGCGTTCGACGACGACGAGCGGCCCAAGGCGATCAGCATCCTCACCGTGGGAGTCGCGCTCGGCCTGCCGCTCGGCCCGGTGCTTGGCGGCCTGCTGCTGCAGCACTTCTCGTGGCACTCGGTGTTCTGGATCAACGTGCCCGCGGTGTGCCTGACCATCGCCGCCGGGGTCGCGCTGATGCCCGAGTCACGCAACCCCGACCCGCCGCCGCTGGATGTCCCGGGAGCGCTGCTGTCAACCGCCGCTATCGTCTGCCTGGTCTGGGGGTTCATCGACGGCCCGGAACGCGGCTGGACCAGCGCCGCGACCCTGGGACTGCTGACCGGATCGGCGGCTCTGCTCGTCGCGTTCGTGCTGCGTGAGCGGAGCGCCGCGCACCTGCTCATCGACTCGGCGCTGCTGCACGACCGGCGGTTCTGCTGGGGCACGGCGGCCACGATCGCCGTCTCGGTCGCGCTTTTCGGGATCTTGTTCTTCTTCCCCCAGTACCTGCAGAGCGTGGCCGGCGACGACCCCATCAGCGCCGGGCTGCGGCTGCTCCCATTGATGGCCGGGCTGCTGGTCGCTGGCGGGGCGGCCGACCAGATCGTGCGGCTCGCCGGCACCAGGCTCGCCGTGGCCGCCGGGCTGGCCCTGCTCGCGGCCGGCCTCGTCGTGCTCAGCCAGGTCCACCTGGCCACGGGCTACGGCGCCGTGGCGGCCGGGCTGGCACTGTGCGGGCTCGGCACCGGCGCGTCGATCGCCGCGGCGATGAACGCGGTCATGGCCGCCGTCGGTGGTGACGAGGCCGGGATCGGCGCCTCGCTGAACAGCGCGCTGCGCCAGGTCGGCGGGGCGATCGCGGTTGCCGTGCTGGGCGGTGTGCTGTCCACCGCCTACGTCAGCCGGCTGCGGCCCGCGCTGGCCGGCCTGCCGGCCGCTGACGCCGCCGCCGCACGCTCCTCGATCACCCAGGCCGCGCAGATCGCCAGCCGGCTGCCAGCAGGCGGCTCCATCCTGCGGGCCGCGGCGGGAACGGCTTTCCTGCACGGCCTCAGCATCGTCATGCTGATCAGCGCCGCCGTCGCCGTCGCCGCCATTCCCACCAGCCTGCGCTACCTGCCCGGGCGCGCCCGCGACGCCGATGCCGCCCGGCCCCCGCAGTCTCCTGCGGAGCACGAGGGGCTGGCTGCCGGGCGCGGTCGTGTTCGGGGCTAACCTTGCCGCAGATCTCGTCGTACCCCGCACGAAGGCCGAATTCTGAGTTCGATGGCACCCCTGCCTGAGCCCGACCCGGACTGGCGGCAGCGCAAGAAAGCCGCGACCCGCGACCGCATCCGCGCCAGCGCACTGCGGCTGTTCGGCGAGCAGGGATACGACGCCACCACCGTCGAGCAGATCGCCGCGGCGGCGGGCGTCTCCCACATGACGTTCTTCCGCTACTTCCCGGCCAAAGAGGACGTGGCGCTGACCGACAGGTACGACCCCCTGATCGCCAGCGCCATCGCCCAGACCCCGGCCGCCTGGCCACTCACCGAGCGGATCCGCGCGGTGCTCGAGCAAGGGCTGCGCCAGGTCTACGACACCGACCGGGACACCCTGCTCGCGCAGAACAAGCTGATCGTCTCCACTCCAGCGCTCCGCGAACGGATGTGGGCAGGCCAGATTGCCACCCAGCAGGTCATCCTGCAGGCTCTCGAAGCAGACCAGCCAGACCCGCACACCAGCTTCCAGACAAAGGTCACCGTGGCGGCGTGCCTGGCCGCGGCGAGCACCGCCGTGCTCACCTGGGTCGAGAACGACGGAACCCCGGAACTGCCCGACCTGATCAACCAGGCCTTCGACGCCCTCGCCCACCCGGAGTAACGCGCGAACCTAGTCCAGCGACCGGAGGAAGCGCAGCAGCGCCCGGTTCACCAGGTCCGGATGGCTCAGGTTGGACGCGTGCGAGCCGCCCTCGACCGCGACAAGCTCGGCCGGGCCGCCGAGGCCGTCGCGCAGCTGCTCGGCCTTGGCCATCGGGATCGCCGCGTCGGCGGTGCCGTGCAGGATCAGCGCGGGACAGCCGATCTCGCCCAGCCGGCCGGTGATGTCGTCGCGGTCCATCAGGCAGCGGAACGAATGCTGCAGCCCCTCCCGGTCAAGCAGCGCCCACTTCGCGAACCACGGCTGCGGGTCGATCCCGCCCAGGATGATCGAGGCCACGATCTCCTGCACCGGCTCCGGGCCCTGCGCCAGCCAGATCTCCTCCATCTGCTCGTAGCTCGGCGCGACCGCCGGGTCCTCCTGGCCCGCCTGCGTGTCGATGAGCGCGAGCGCCCGCACCCGCTCGGGCGCGAGCAGCGCCGCCCGCATGCTGAGGAACCCGCCCTGTGACATGCCGCCGAGCACGGCGCGGTCCAGGCCGAGGTGGTCGAGCAGACCCAGCACATCGCGGGCCGAGTCCCAGTACGAGAACGGCCCGTCCGCGCTGGTGTCCCCGAAGCCGCGCTCGTCCCAGGTGATCACCCGGAATTCCGGGGCCAGAACGGGCAGCTGGGGGTCGAACATCGTGTGGTCCATGAGATACCCGTGGCTGAGCACGACAACGGGGCCGTCGTCTCCGCTGTCGGTGTATGCGATGTCGGTTCCGTTGACGCTGGCTGTGAGCATGCCCGACAAATTACTGCTCAGTTGGCTGGCCGGGAAGACGCTTCCTGCCGGGACGGCCTGGGCAGCGGGCGCCGGGCGATCCTGGGCAGCAGCGGCGCCGCGGTGCGCTCGGCCAGCGCGCCCCGGTACACGCCGGCCCCGTAGGCGGCCTCGTCGGCAAGGTAGCCGAGCGAAAAACGCGCCGGGTCAAGCCGCGGCCTGGTGCGCAGCCACTCCGCGGCGGGCGGCCCGGCCAGCAGCGACGCCAGCGCCAGCCGGCGCAACGTCCTGGTCCGCCCGCCGGAGCCGCCGGGCCAGATCAGGGCAGCCGCGACCGCGGGAAGCGCATACTGAGCGCTCCACCGGCCGGTGTCGAGCCAGGTCTGCCGCACGGTTTCGGCCATCGGGCCCAGCACGCCCCTTGGCGGCACGCCCCATTCCCGCAGCAGCCGGACGAGCTGGCCGGTGCCGGCCCCGTAAGCGGCGACCGCGGTCACCGGCCTGCCCGCCAGCAGCGCGGCGACCGCTGCGGCCGGCCAGGCCTGCAGGATCAGCGGCGGCACCTGGCCGGGGTGCCTGCGCGCCAGCGGCGCCGCCGAGTTGCCATAGCGGAAGCGGCGGATGAGAACCTGGCGCCAGCGCCCCGGCTCGGTGTGGCTGACCTCGGCGCGCGGGTCGTACCGCACCCGCCAGCCCGCGCCGATCATCCGCCAGACCAGGTCGACGTCCTCGCCGAAGCGCAGGCCGGGGTCGAAGCCGCCGCCGGGGATCGCGCCGACGCGGACCAGAAGGGCCGCGGTAGGCAGGTACGAACGCCGGGTCAGCGGCGCCACCCTGGCCTCATCCGGGCCCATGTCGAGGGGTGCCCTGGCGGCCAGATACCGGCCCGCGGCGCTGCACCCGGTCTGCGGCCTGACCCGCGGCGCCACCGCGCCGACCATGGGGTCGGCAAAGTGCGCGGCGAGCCCGGAGATCCACTCCGGGCCGGCCGCGCAGTCGCTGTCCAGGAACGCGACGAGCGGCGTGGTCACGATCGCCAGCCCGTCGTTCCTGGCCGGGCCCGGCCCGCCGGAGACCGGCCGGCGCACCAGCCGCGCGCCGTGCCGCCGGCACAC
>JASHOI010000029.1 GCA_030041195.1 Streptosporangiaceae bacterium
GGGGGACGCGGACCGACGGCGCGGGCCGACGGGGCGGGTGCGCACGGGGACGGGTGCGCACGGGGACGGGTGCGCGCGGGGACGGGTGGCGCTGGTGGCGCGGGTGGGCGAAGGCAGGCAGCGCAGGCAGGCGATACGGATGGGCGCGGGTCAGCGGTGCCGGTGGCCGTGGGCCAGCGGCGCGGCCGACTGGAGCACGCCGAATGGATTAACCCGCGCTGGCTCCCTGACCAGCCGCAACGGGCAGCCGCTGCTGCGTGGCGCGCTCGCGCATCTCCTCGACGCGCAGCGGCCGGATCGGCCGCACCGTGCTCGTTGCCGGTGCCAGGCTTGGGCTGCGCATCATGCCCGGCCGCCCGGCGCTGGCGGCGGTTGCGAGGTTCTCGCCGGACCACAGGTCCGGCAGGCGGTGCCGCACGGCGAAGGACGCGGCCTCGAGCCTCGAGTGCACCCCGAGCTTGGTGAGCACCGACTGCAGGTGCGTGCGCACCGTGGTGCGCGAGACGCCGAGCAGGTCCACCATCGCCGCGGTGTCGAGGCCCTCTACCAGCATCATGAGGCACTCCCGCTCACGGCTGGTCAGGTGCGCTGCCATCCGGAGCGCCTGGCTGGGCTCTGCGGAGCGCCGCGAGGGCGGGCCATCGGGAACGTCGACGACTATCTCGCCGTCAAGCACGCGCTCGAGCGCGGAAACGAGCGCACCGAGCCCGCGTGACTGGTGCAGGTAACCAGATGCCCCCGCGTGCAGCGCACCGCCGACAGCATCGCTGCCCGGGCTGGCGCCGAGCACAATAACGCTCGTGTCCGCGCAGGCGGCGAGCACCTTCCGTATGTTCTCGGCGTGCTCGTCTGCCGGGGCGTTGTGATCAATCAGGCAGGCGTCCGGTTGATGCACGCTCACCAGGGTGATCATCTCAGCGGCGCTGCGGGCTACCCCGCAGACCACGTGCCCTTGCTGACTGAGCACCGTCGACAGCGCGTCTAGGAACACAACGTGGTCGTCGCCGAGCACTACCGTGGCCATGCGGTCACCCCCGAATCCCGGTGCCTGCCGGGGCGGCAGCGGGCGCACCCTGGCCCGCGCCTTCCCGGCAATAGCTCCACCCGTCGAACAAAGCCCTCATGCTTTCTCCCCCCCGGCCCGATGAATCTCGGGGCAGCTCGCCCGCTGATCCCGAGTTTTCAGGTCGGTTATGTTGGTATGCCTGGGCCACAGCACACCCGAACGGTGTTCGCCGCCAACCCGAACTGCTCGGGTCGGCGGCCCTCCCGGTTGAACGAGCCCACGATTGAAGACGCCTTTGCCCCGGCGCACGTTTACAGGAAGTTACGACGATGTAGGGCTGTGATCGGAAAATTACTTTTAGTGATGACTGGCGTGGCGGTGATGACTAACGAGATTCCGATGACCAGCCCGGTTGCGACGACTAACGCGCAGGCGAAGACTATCGCGGTTGTGATGACTGGTGCGGTTGTGGTGATGGGGGCGGTTGCGATGGCTGAGCCGGTTGCGATGACTGGCGCGGTTTGCGATGACCGGCGCGGTTGTGGTGACGCGGGCAGTAGCGATGGCTGAGGCGGTAGCGGTTGCGATGAGCGGCGCGGTTGCGATGAGCGGCGCGGTTGTGGTGACGGACGCGGTAGTGGTGACGGGCACGGCAGTGCGGAGCCGGGTCAGCCCGACCGCACGGGCGTGGCAGGTGCGGCCAGGCCGGCTGGCGCGTACGCGGCCGTGAGCGCGGAGCGCAGGGCGGGCTCGCCGTACTGATCGGCCACCCGGGCGCGGGCGACCGCGGCCATGCGCGCGGCCAGCCGTGGCGAGTCGAGCAGGTGGCGGATGGCCGCAGCGAGCTGGGCTGGCCGGCCCGCCCGGACCAGCATGCCGGTCACCCCGGGTATCACCAGATCGGGAACTGCGTTGACGGCGGTCGCAACCACCGGGATACCGCAGATCATGGCCTCCACGATCACGGTGGGCAGCCCCTCGTAACGGCTGGACATGGCGAACACGTCGAGCGCGGGCAGCACGTCGAGCACGTCCGCCCGCTCACCCGCAAGGACCACGCGCACGCCGGGGGGCAGGCCGGCGGCCAGCCGGGCGGCGCGCTCGGCCAGCTCGCCGCCGCCGATCCAGACACCGATCACGCCGGGGCGGCCGATCTGCCGTATCGCGGCAATGAAATCCTCGGGCGCCTTCTGGTAGGTCAGCCGGCCAACCGTGCCGACCACGGTGGCGTCCTCGGGCAGCCCGAGCGCGGCGCGAGCGCGCCGGCGCGCCTCCGGCAGCCCGGCGTTCATGCTCGCCCGCAGCCGCTCCGGCCCGTCGACCGCGACGCCGATCGTGGCGACGCGTTCCGGCGCGATCAGTTCCCGCCGCACCGCCTCCGCCGCGACCGCGCTGCCCACGCACAGCGCGACGTCGGTTATGCGGCCAAGCCGCCGCTCGATCGACACGTAAGCCCGATGCCGCACCGGGGACTGGAACTGATGGAACGGGAAGCCGTGAAAGGTGTGCACGATCCTGGGCACGCCGGCCCTGCGGGCCGCTATCCGGCCCACCGCGCCCGCCTTGGCGCAGTGGGTGTGCACCACGTCGAAGTCCCGCTCACGGAAGACCGACTCCAGTCTCCCGATCGCCAGCAGGTCGCTGCGCGGCGCGATCACCTCGCGCAGCAGGGGCTCGACCAGCACCTCGATGCCCGACGCCGCGGCCTCCTCGACCAGCCGCTCCCCGCTGCCGGTCACGATCGTGGGCGTCACAACGTCGGGGTCCAGCACCTGCGCACCGCGCAGGGCGAGCACGCCGGCCCCGCCTTCCAGCCTGGTGATGACCGTCGCGACCCGGAGCGCACGATTCCCCCCGCCCAGATCCCCATCCCCCTTCGCTATCCCGCGCGACCCCGCTCCCCATCCCCGGCCGCTGGCCGGATGGCCGATCATCGGCGGCCAGGGCCCGTCGGGCGGAACGGGAGCGTCGTCGACCCCCCGGTGATCCCGGAGCGCTCGGGAGGCCGCAGGCCGGCCGCCCGGGCGACCCGCACTGCCTCGAGCCTGCTGTGCACGTCGAGCTTGCTGAAGATGCTGCGGGTGTGGGTGCGGACGGTGTCCGTAGAGATCAGCAACTCCTCGGCGATCTGCCGGCCGCGCTTGCCTTCCGCCATGCTCGCGAGCACGTCGCGCTCCCGCGGACTCAGCACGTCGAGCGGGTCGCCGGCCTCCTTTGCCTTGCGCACATCGTCGCGCAGTTCGCGCAGGATCTCGCCGAGCATCTCCGGCGGGAACCAGGAATGACCCTGGCACACCCCGCGCAGCACGGTCTCCAGATCGTCGGCGCCCTGCTCCTTGGACACCCAGGCCGCCGCTCCTGCCCTGGCGGCGTCCACCGCGTGGGCCACATCATGGTCGCCGCTGACCACCACCACGTGGGCGGCCGGCCATGCCGCCTTGAGCCGCGTCAGCACCTCACCGACCGCGAAGCCCAGCGGCTCGACCTCGATCAGGATGACGTCCGGCCGCAGCCAGCGGACCACCTCGGGCAGCTGCGGGTCATCGGTGCTGCAGCACCCGGCCACCCAGAGGTCGGGCGCGGTGGACAACCGGGATGCAAGCGCTTCGGTAACCATCCTGTAGTCGTCCACAAGAAGCAGTCGCCGCACATCCACTACTCCACTGTGCGGTCGCGAGCTGGCATTGTCCTCATACAGATGAATGAGGAACCCTCCTCCTGATAAGGGGGCGTGAACGCGGTGGCCTACCCCCGATTACCTTGCGTGCATAATCAGCTACTCTTCGGATTCAGTACGGATGCCCGCTTGCCGGGCGGTCAGGGCGCGCTATTGGGGCAGCCCTGGGTGACCTCGCTGTCTTCAGTGGACCAGTAACTGGGCAAGGTGAGATAGGGGTTCTGGCCGGTCCCGTTGGTTACGTAGACATAACCCGTGTTGCGGCTCTTTGACAGGGTGAGCGCGCTGCCGACCTGGGACCCCGAGGTGGCGTAGATCGTGTTGGCGAACCGGTCAGGACTGTAGTCAAACACCCAGCTGGGCACGTCGATGTTGTGGTATTGGGCATACTTGCCCTCGAACGACATCACGACATTGCTTACGGACATGTAGCTGGGATCCGGGAAGTCTCCCGGGTTGATCCAGATCGAGGCTCCCGGGTTAGTACCGCGAATGTAGCGCGCCAGTTTCCGGTAGTACGAAAGCTGACTGCTGATCCCCTTGACCTCGTCAAGGAAGATATCGGTGACGCCGTACCAGGCCTTGTAGTGCCGGACGTCCGCTTCAATCTGCGAAAGCGGCCGCGCCCCGTAGCCTGTCGACGAATAACCGAGGATCGTGACGCCGGCGGCCTTTTCCTTCCTGACGATGTTCTGGAAGTGCCCCACGGGGGCAGTGCCTGCGCCGGTCCCCGAGATATCAAGAATCATGTAGCTGGGCGCGGGCTTGGTGTCCGCCGCCTGCTCCCAGATTGCCGACGAGTAGAAATAGGCGGGGACGAACGTGTGCTGTGGATGGCAGCCCTTGCTCTGCACGGTCGCGTCCTTCTGCTCCGTGGTCAGCTTGGCCGTAATGCCGGCCGCGACGCCGAGCACGAGGATGGCCACGATCACCACGACCGTCACCGGCCTGGTTACCCACGCCAGATTTCTCCGCTGGCGGCCCCGGTGGTTCGGAATATTAGACATATCAGCATCAGCCCTGGTCGGCTCCGGCTCCTACATGTATTAACGCAGCCACGGTGACTCCGGTTGGAGACCCCCGGCGGGAAGACTGTTGTACGGGTTGGCCCCGGCGCGGTCGGTGATGTACACGCTGCCCGCACGGCGCCGCATCGCGAGCAGGAATGCGTGGTCGTAGTTCTCCCGCGGCACCGCGTATACGACGTGGTAGAACTTGTCGGCCGGTCTGGACCGGGTCCACCGGGGGACCGCGAGCTGAAGGTAGGACCGCCACGGGCCCTCGAAGGTGCCGAGCAGATTGGCGTGCTCGGCGTACGCCTCAAGCGGGTGCGCACCGTGGTTGAACATCACCATCCGGGCGCCGGCGTACCGGGCATCCCGGGACAGCCCGGAGTAGTAGCCGAGGTGCTCGGCGGTGATGGACACCCGGTCGAAGCACACCCCGGCCACGTTGTACCACTTCAGGAAGTGCTCGAGATCGGTGAGGGCCTCCCGGGGGTGGCGCTGGCCGTAGTTGGTGTCTACGTATCCGACGATCGCCACCCCGGCCTGGCGTAGCCGGTCGAGCGCGTGAGGATAGGCGGCGTCGGGCCCGGTGCCCGGGCCGTTGGCCACGTTGAGTATCACCAGCCGCACCTGCGGGCCGTGCTCGGCAAGCACCTCCCAGTCGTCCGGCCTGGTATCCGGGCGGAAGTACGCGGGCACCACCAGCCGCGGTGTGTCCAGCTGCAAGCGGTCAGTGGAGCGCCGACGCACCGGTTGCCTCCCACAGGTCGGCCAGCGAGGCCGCGAGGTCGCGGCGTGGCTGCCAGTCCAGGTCCAGGCGGGCCAGACCGATGTCGGCCTGCTGCCAGTCCAGGTCACCGGATCGCGCGGAGCCGACCGAGTCCTCATGCACCGGCCCGGCGTACCCGGTGACCGCGATGAGCTCCTTGACCAGTGTCCGGGCCGGGACCCCGGTGCCGCTGCCGATGTTGAGCACGGCGTGCGGCGTCCCGGGCGCGCCAGCTGCGGCGAGCACCGCGTCGGCAACGTCGCGCGCGTCGACGAAGTCGCGGACCGCGTCCAGAGGGCCGAGTCGTACCTGGTCGCCGCCGTCCAGGGCCCGGCGCAGCTGCGCGGCGACCCTGCCAGGCAGGCCGCTCTCCGGCGCCCCGGCCCCGACCGGGTTGAACACCCGCAGCACCACGGCGTCGAGCCCGGCCGCCCGGCTCAGCTCGACCAGCCGGGTGCCGGCCAGCTTGGTCGTGCCGTACGGCGCGCCGGGCCGCGGCGGCGCGGACTCGTTGAGCGCGACGCCCGGCTCGGCACCGCCGTACTCCGCCGCCGAGCCCAGGTGCACGAGCCTGGCCGGCGTCCCGGCGGCCAGCATCGCCCGGACCAGCGTGTAGGTGCCGGTGATGTTGGCCGTGGCCAGCACGTCCGGGCCGCCAACGGTCAGCCCGGCGCAGTTGGCGATCGCTTCGGGCGCCACCGACGCGATGATCTCGGCGATCCTCGCCGGGTCGTCCGCCGCGAGGTCGAGCCGCTGGTGCGCGGGCGAGCCGGGCAGCCCGGCCCGGCCCGCGGTGACCACCTCCGCGCCGGCCGCTGTGGCCCGCCGCCACACGTGGCCGCCGAGGAACCCGCTCGCGCCGAGGATCAGCAGCCGCATGGCGTGCGTCCTGCCGGACAACTCACTGGTGGTACTCACCTGTCTTGAACCGGGCCAGGTTCGCCGGGTCGCGGAACCATTCGATCGTCTCGGTCAGGCCCTCGTCCCTGGTGTACTGAGGCCGCCACCCGGTACGCTCGCGCAGCTTCGTCGCGTCGCACACCAGCCGCATCACCTCAGAGTCCTTGGGACGCAGCCGCTTGGGGTCCTCCACGATATCCGCCTCGACCCCCATAAGTCTGGCGATATCCTCCGCGAGCTTGCCGATCGCGATGTCGTCGCCGGGACCGCAGTTGAACAGCTCGCCGATGACCGCCGAGGCGGGAGCCTCGCCGAGAGTCATGAACGCCTCGGCCGTGTCCAGCACATAGGAGAAGTCCCGGGTCGGGTCGAGCGCGCCCAGCATCAGCTGCTTGGAGCCGCTCGCGAGCTGGGTGATGATCTGCGGGATCACAGCGCGGGTGGACTGGCGCGGGCCGAAGGTGTTGAACGGCCGCAGCGTGACCACCGGCAGCCCGAAGCTAAGGTGATACGACTCGGCGAGTTTGTCGGCGGCGGTCTTGGAAGCCGCGTACGGCGACTGGGACTGCAGCGGGTGCGACTCGCTGATCGGGACCGTGCGCGCGGTGCCGTAGGTCTCGCTGGTCGAGGTGTGCACCACCCTCGGGGTCCGGCAGGATCGCACGGCCTCGAGCACGTGCATCGTGCCGATCGCGTTGGTATCGATGAACGACCGCGGCGCGCTGTAGGAGTAAGGGACCGAGCCGACGGCGGCGAGGTGGAACACCACCGAGGCGCCATCCACGAGCTGGAGCACGGTCGCCGGGTCGCGCACGTCCCCGAACACCACGTCGACCTGGCCGGCGATCTCCGGCTCCAGCGTCTCCAGCCATGCGGTCGAGCTCCACATGTTGTACAGGACCATGGCCTTGACCCGGTAGCCGCGTCGCACCAGTCCCTCCACGAGGTGGGAGCCGATGAACCCCTCGGCCCCGGTGACCGCAGCGATCTCCGTCATGGGTATTTCCTTCCGAATCTGCATTTACGAACTTCGCTGTCAGCCGCGCGTCGCGGCCCTGTGTCTAGTAGGCGTGACGCACCGCCCTCCCCAGCACGATGAGCGCGAACCCGCCGACGACGACGAGCAACTCCACGCACGCAACGATCTGCGCGGTCACGCCAAGGCCGCGGAAGATGATCTCGATGGCGAGGGCAACGGCGCAGGCGACGAGCGGAAAGATGCGCGAGCCGAGTGCCTGAAGCGTCAGCGCGATGAACATCGCCGCGCCCAGCGCGCCGTACGCCGCGAGCTGGGGCAGGAACGTCAGGTTCGGGTGCAGCAGCCCGGTCTTGCTCGCGATCTCCGCCGCGGCCAGGGTCAGCACCGCGGCAGCGGCCATGTACTGGAGCACCGCCGCCACCAGGATCAGTCGCGCACGGGTCCCGAACCCGCGCATCTGCCTGGTCGTGCGCAGCAGCCGCTGCGTTCGCCTCCGGTACCAGAGCAGGCTCACCTCGGCCGCGCCCATGCTCAAGGACAGCGGCACCCCGGCGAGCAGCGCCGCGAAGTTGATGCCGCCGTGGCCGTGCGGGCCCGCCGCGACGGGGAAGATCAGCAGGCCAGCGGCCACAAGCCCGAAGCCGATCGCGGGCAGCGTCCCCAGCCACTCCTCGCGATCGAACAGCTTGCCCGTCGCCGGGCCGGCCCGGTGCGTGAAGATCAAGGCCAGCGCCAGCGCGAGCAGCGGGGTGGTGGCCATCGTTGCCCACGCCACGTGCTGCAGGTAGACCGGTCTGCCCAGGGCCAGGAACGCGGCACTGTACAGAACGCCGGGTGCGAGCGCGACCATGAGCCACGCCTCGGCGCCGAGCACCATCAGGGCGCCGGCGCCGAGCATGTAGATGCCCTCGCCGAAACCGAACAGCAGTGCCGACGGTGGCGCGTGCACCACGCGTCCGGTGACGGCCAGCGCCGCGGCCACCACCAGGAGCCCTCCGGCCAGGGCGACCCGCAGCACCCGCCGTGTCTGGTCCATGTCCGTCGTCCGGCCGAGCCTGATGTAGCCAAGGTAGGCCAGCCCCTGACCCATCGACCACGCCGCGACCAGCGCCACGATCAGCGCGATCTCCACGCCCGGTCCTATGAGCAGGCCGACGGCGGCGGGGAAGCAGACTCCGGGCAGGGCGTAGAGCAGGCCGTGCAGCAGCGGCCGGAGTTTGCCGTTGGCCGCCCACGGGTCCGACGGCACGTCCGGCTCGGCCGGCTGGCGCTTTACCCGGAAGTACATGTCCTGGGCGAGCGCGAACACGTCGGGATAGCCGTAACGCCGCTTGGCTGCCTGATCGCCCAGGCCCTCGAACTCGAGCGCGCTGGCGATCTCCAGCGGATCGACGGCGGACTCGCACACCGACGAGAACTGCTCGCATAGCGCCGCCACGGTGCGCGGCACGCGGTGGTGCTGCCCGTTGGCCGGGTGCGGCTTAGCCGGGGCCGCCAGCTGCGACCCCGACACTGGCTCGTGCCCGTTGCTGATGCTCATGCCGTGTTCCCGCTCACCCTGCGGCCTCGAGCAGTTCGGTCTCCTCGTCACGCCCTGGCATCGCGGACACGGTACGGTCGTCCGACTCGTCCTCATGCTCGGCATTCGGCAGCTCGAGGCCCGTACCGACGAACGTGTAGATCTCATCGAACGCGCTGATCGCGCGGTCGACCGTGAAGTACTCCAGCGCACGCATCCGCGCCGCTGCTCCGAGCTTCCGGCGCAGGCTGGCATCCCGCAGCAGGGTCAGGCAGGACTGGGCCAGCGCCTCCGGGCTGCGCGGGGGGACGATCATGCCGGTATCGGCGACCGCTTCGCTGACGCCGCCGACGTCGGTGGCAACGCACGGCCGCCCGCAGGTCATCGCCTCGATCAGGGTGTAAGGGAAGCCTTCGGAGATGCTGCAGAGCACCACGACCTGCCCGGAGTCGTAGGCGTCGCGGATCTTCTCCACGCGGCCCTCGAAGGTCGCGACACCGGAGAGGCCGAGATCGGCCGCGAGCTCCTTGCAGCGTTCCAGGTATGCCTCCTGGCCCTGCGGAGGAGAACCGAACATCCGCAGCTTTGCCTCCGGCATTTCCCGGTGCACCAGCGCGAACGCGAGCAGCAGGGTCTCCAGGTCCTTGACCGGGTCGACGCGGCCTGCCCACGAGATCGTCGGGGTATCGGGCTCGGTCTCGCTGGCGGGGAAGTCGGCGGGATCCACCCCGTTGTACACGGTGCGCACCCGGGACAGATCAGCGCCAAGCTGCTCCTCCCAGCGCTTGTTGTAGACGTTGCCCGGCGTGATCAGTTCCGCTTCGGCGTAGCCGAGCGAGCACATCCGGCGCAGGAACCGCAGGTGCAGGGCGCGCACCGGCCAGCGGAACGGGACATCACGGCTGTGCAGGTACTGCTCCCGCATGTAGATGCCGTGCTCGGTGACCACCATCGGAGTGCCGTAGCGCCACTTGGCGGCCAGCGCGGGCAGCGCACCGAGACCATTCGTCACCGCGTGCGCGATATCTGCCCGCACCGGCGGGTACGACAGCGGACGCAGGGAGTGCTCGAGCAACTGCATCGCGGTCACCGTGTCGTGCAGCGAAGGCGACGCCTCCGTCGAGTCGAGCCGCCAGTCCCGCCAGGTCTCGCTGAGCAGGCGCACGGCATGGTTGCTGGACAGGCTGGCGCTGAGGTTCTCGGTCTGGGCGAACTCGAAGACCTCGCGCAGCACATCGCCGAAGCGGTCCTGCTTCTCGGACGGCGAGGCGAGCAAGATATCGATCAGATCGGGGAGGGCCGGGCACGGCACCGCCCGAGTCCGCCGACCGCGCCGGAGCGCGGGCGGCGGACCCCAGAGCGGCATGCTCTGCACCGAAGCGACGTTGCCCGGCAGCGACCACCGAACCGGCTCGGCACCCGTCGCGGTCAGTGCAACCAGCAGGAAGTCATAGTCAGGCATCCCGCGGACAAGCTGGTCACACCAGACGCTGACCCCACCGAACTGGTGCGGGTAGGTGCCTTCTCCGATTAGCGCGACATCCATTTATTTTTCGTCACCTGACTTGAAGTTGTGTGCTCCTGTCTGCTGCGTGGGGAGGGGTAACAAGCTCTGCTTGACTGCCTTCCGTTGCCCTCGAGATCGCGGAGCCGAGCTTGCCCTTGGGCACGGCCAGGGTGTTCACCATGTCGTTGATGGCTTTTGCCGAATGGGCCCGGCCGCCACGGTGATCACGAACCGCAATCTCCCGCTCATGTTTCCTGTCAGCCTGTCCCTTCGTTGCTGCTGGCCGCAGACGCCGCAGCGGCCGGGCTTGCCCGTCGTGACGCGGCCGCCGACCGGCGGCGCGCGACCTTGCGCTGGTCCCGGCGCGGCCGGGCCTCGAGGATCTTCTCGTAGAAGTCGTCGATCCGGCTGACCACGGAATCGATGCCGTACCTGGCGAACACCCTGCTGTCCGCGACGCGCGGCCGGGGGCCGGTGTCAAGCTCCTTGTGGATCTCGTCCCGCAGTGCGTCCGGGGTGCCCGCGACCATGCGGGCACGCTCGGTCTGGATGCCGTCGAGGGCAGGGCAGGTCGTGTACAGCACGGGCAGCCCGCTGGCCAGCGCCTCGAGCACGGACAGCCCGAACGTCTCCTGCAGCGAGGCCGCCACGTACAGGTCGAAGGCGGCGAGCATCGCCGTGGTGTCGGACCGGTAGCCGCCGAAAATCACGTGATCGGTCACGCCGAGCCGCTTCGCCGTGGCCTCGAGCCTCGGCTGGTCCTCGCCGCGCCCGATCACCAGGATCTTGCACTTGTCGCCGAGCATCGGCGCAGCCGCCTCCATGGTCAGGTCGACCCGCTTGTTCGGGTCCAGGCGGCCGAGCGCGCCGATCACATACGTGTCCGGCGGGATACCGAACTCCACGCGGATGCGGTCTCGCGCCTCCGCGTCGAAGCCGAGCTCGTCGGTGTCCACCCCGTTTGGGATGACGGTGACCTTGCCGGGCCGCACGCCCCAGCGCACCAGGCGGTCCTTGACGATGTCGGACACGGCGATCGTGGCGTCGGAAAACCTCTCGGAGCTCAGGTACAGCGCCTGAACGCCCCTGGTCATCTTGCGCCGCTCGATATGCGTCTCGCCGATCGAGTGCTCGGTGGTCAGCACCACCGGCGTGCCAGCCAGCCGGGCGGCGGGGCGGGCATAGATCTGCGCGCGGTACAGGTGCGTGTGCACCACGTCGTACTGGCCGTCCTTGATCAGCTTGCGCAGCCGCAGCAGCGCGGGCAGCTCGGTGTTGCGCTGCATGCCGAGGTTGCGGACCGTGGTCCCCTGGGCCTTGATCATGTCGGCGACCGGGCCCGGGTTGTACAGCGTCACCACGTCCGATTCGTGCCGGGTGCGCCGCAGGATCATTGCGAGCTGCAGCTCGGCGCCACCAGCGTCGAGACCGGTGATGACGTGAAGCACTTTCATAAAACGTCTCCTCCTTAGCTGGTGGCTCGGGGCGCTCGTCCCCCCGAGCCGCCAGGCGGGGGGGTCTGGGGGTCCTGGGAGGTCTGGTCCCCCGGGCGGGAACGCGTCGCGATGCGGGCCCGGTAGAGCAGCCGCTTGACAGTCATCCGCCTCGCATCGTCCTGCTCGCCGACGTAGAGCCTTGGCAGTGCCATCAGGCCGATCTCGGCCGTCGAGGCCTCCACGGCGCATGCGTGCTCGTAGCCCGCGTCGCGCACGGCCCGCCGGGCAGCGGCGTCCATCGACCCGTATGGGTAGGCGAACCCGCGGATCTCGGTGCCGAGCAGCGTGCCGAGGCTGGTCCTGCTCTCGCTGATCTCGGCCGTCAGCTGGGCCGGGCTCGCCCCGGCCAGGCGCATGTGGGTGGCCGCGTGCGAGCCGATCTCGATCCCCGACGCCGCGAGCTCGCGTACCTGATCGCCGGTCATCAGCTGCCAGACCGGGCCCTCGTCCCACTCGTTGGTGCCGCCGAGCCGGTCGGAGATGATGTACGCGGTCGCGCCGAAGCCGTGCCGCCGCAGCACCGGCAGCGCGGTCTCGAGCACGTTGGTGTACCCGTCATCAAAGGTCAGGCCCACGAGTCCACGCTGACGGCCTGCGCGCATCGCATCGACGAGTTCCGATATGCCGACGCCGCGCAGACCATGGCGGGCTAGCCAGGCCATCTGCTCGGCGAACCGGGCGGGCGAGACGCAGAGCTGGTTCGGGTCCTCGTCCACGTCGGCAACACCGTGGTACATGAAGATCATTGGAGCCTCGCGCAGCTTGAGCTGGCCATCCTCGAGCCACCGTGCGGCGCTTACGGTCGCGGGGCTCATCGTTCCTCCGATCGGCGAGTGATCGTGGACGCGAGGGTGCGGGCGAGGATCACGACGTCCAGCCATGGCGACCAGTACTCGATGTACTGGTTGTCGAAACGGGCGCGCTCGACGATCGAGGTGTCCCCGTTGAGGCCGTGGACCTGTGCCCAGCCGGTCAGGCCGGCCTGCATCCTGGTCCGGTCGCTGTACCGCAGGATCTCGTGGCCAAACTGATCGGCGAAATACGGCCGCTCCGGCCTGGGGCCGACCAGCGACAGGTCCCCGCGCAGCACGTTCCAGAGCTGCGGCAGCTCGTCCAGGTGCGTGTCACGCAGCCAGCGGCCCAGGGCACTGCTCTGATGCCCGGATACCCCCCACGAGGTGTCAGGGTCGGCGCTGCCGCTGAGCGTGCGCAGCTTGACGACCGACGACGTCCGGCCGCGGCCGGTGACCCGCTGCTGGCGGAACAGCGCGGTCTGGCCCGTCCGCAGCCTGATCGCTGCGGAAAGGACGAACAGCACTGGCGCCGCCGCGATCAGCAAGGTCGCCGCGATGACCACGTCGAGGGTGCGCTTCAGCGCCAGGCTCACGACCGAACGGCTCAGGCGCCGGAGCGGGATCAGCGGTATGCCCCAGATCTCGTCCAGGCAGGCGCGCGGCACCGCCATGCCGACCTCGTAGAGCCGCGGCACCACGCAGATGTCGGCGCGCAGTGGCCCAGCCGCGCGCAGCACGTTGACCAGGTCCTCGTCCTTGCACGCGGCGTAGCACACGATGACCCGGCGGATGCCGAGCGTGGTGACGACCTGCGCGAGGTCGGCGGGCACGCCGAGCGACGGGAGTGCCAGGTCTCGGCGGGGCGGGCCGTAGTCCAGGTAGCCCCGCACCCGGAGCCCCAGCTCCGGGTGCGCGCGCATCAGCTCGCCGATGTGCGCACCGAACGTCCCTGCCCCGATGATGATCGCTGACTCGCCGAGCAGGCCGCCGCGCCGTGCGGTGCGCAGCACCGCGCACACCGCGATGCGGAACGCGATCATCAGGCCGGCCGACCAGAGCGCGAGCCGGACAGCGGCCCCGGCCGGCATCCACAGCAGCAGCGCCAGCAACGGCAGCGCGGCCGCTGTGATGATCCGCCCGGCCTGGTCGGCGACGCGCAGGCAGATCCGCAGCCGGTGCAGCCCCAGTGCGCCGAGGACGCAGAGGACGGCGAGCGCGTAGAGTATTTCCGGCGCTGCCGCCCTCCCTGCCACCCCGACGGCGGCGGCCAGCGCGAGGGCGTCGGCAGCTGGCAGCGCCACGACCGGCACGATCCGGCTGGCCCGCCCGGCTCGGTGCGCCCGCCGCTGCTGGCGCGCGAGCTGGGCCGGCCGGTCAAACCCCCCGTCACCGGGCCGCGCAGCAGGGACACGCCCGAACGGGTCCGTGTCCGCGCTGCGCTGCCCGAAGTCTCCGGTCATTACCGGCCCGCTGCCACTGCTGCCCGGGACCGGCTGCCCGTACTGGATCCGATGAGCTGCCGCGCCACCGTGGTGGCGGCGTGCTCGGAGCCGAAGACGAAGCGCATGACCGGCCCCATGGTCGGGGCGACGGCGGGGCCCATGATGTACAGGCCGGGAACGGTGGTCTGGTAGTCGCGGCCCACCGCGGCGCTGCCGGTGCCCGGCACGTTGCGCAGGCCGGCCAGCATCTGCTCGCCGAAGAACGACAGCCGGGTCATGTCCCACCGGTAGCCGGTGCCCGCGATCACGTGGTCGGCGCCGAGCTCACGCGTGCCGCCGACTCCGGTGAGCCCCAGGCGGACGCCGCCGTCCTGCATTCTTGCCCACTTGATCGACAGGCCGGTCAGGGTCGGGAACTGCCCCTCGACGCGCTCACGCAGCCAGCTTGCGCCGGCCGGGCCGAGCGCGGTCCTGGCCCGGTAGACCCGCGTGGACCGCGGCAGCCGGCGGAACGTGCCGGGGTGGTTGGAGTAGAACCAGGTCGCCCAGCCCGAGCCGAGGCCCGACTCGGGCTCCTTGAGCCGCTGCAGCAGCGGGCGGTCGAGCGCCAGCGGCAGGCCGTTCCAGCGGATGACGTCCTTCCTGGCGACCAGCTGGACCTTGGCGCCCTTCTCGTGCAGCAGCGCGGCCGTCTCGAGCGCGGAGTTGCCGGCGCCGACGACGATGACCTCCTGGCCGGAGAAGACCCCCAGGTCGCTGTGGGCCGAGGAGTGCGTGCACACCGCCGACGGCAGCGCGGACAGCGGCTCGGGCACATAGGCGAACGCCTCGACGCCGATGGCCACGACGACCTTGCGCGCCCGCACCTGCTCGGAATTCGCCAGCGTGACCTCGAAACCGTCGCCGACCTTGGCGATGTCGGTGACGAGCACCTCGTCGATGTCCGGCACGAGTTGCTCACGGAACCACTGGCCGTAGGCGACGAACGTGTCCAGCGCCACCGGCAGGCCGTAGTCGCGGTAGGGCCGGCCGGTCGCCTTGCAGAAGGCCTCGAGCGTGTGCGTGTGGTCGGGGTCGGACAGGTTGGACGCGAACCCCTGCGACTTCAGGTACATGCCCTCGGGCATGAAGTCCCGCCAGAGCTGCATGGGCAGCCCGAACTGACGCACGCTCACGCCGGCCTTACGCAGGTGCGCGCCGAGCGACAGTCCATACGGGCCGGCTCCGACGATCGCGACCTCAACGGCGTCGCTCATACTTTTGTCCCCTCCTTGGGAGATCGCGGCTCCGTTTGCCGCGCTTTCTCGGTCTGACTTACTGGGGTAGTGACCAGCTGCGAGCGCGGCGCGCCCCGGCCGGCCCTGGCAGCGCCCCGGCCGCCGGAGAAACGGAAATCCGTGCTTGACGCCTTGCCCTGCGGCAGGCGGAGCGGCCTGGTGGCCACGCGCCAGCCCATGCGCAGGCACATCACCCCGAACGGCCGCAGGTCGTCGCGAGCGAACCATGCGGTCTCGTCGATCGTGCGCATCGACGCCAGCCACGACCGCAGGTCGAGCTCGCCGCCGCGCCAGTACCGGAACGCTGCGATCGGGTCGTAGTTCTCGACCACGAACCTGCGGGATACCTGCTCGCTCTCGGGTATGGCCTGCCCGGTCAGGTCGAGGTAGCAGGCCGTGGCGACGTCGGTGCCTGCGGCGTCGCGGAAGAGCTTGAACTGCGCGCCGATCCTGGGGTTGAAGTCCAGCAGCTTGTACTGGCCGTCCCTGGGGTCGTACCGGATGTCGAGGTCGAGGATCCCCTGGTAGCCGATGCTCTGCAGCAGTCCGGTGATCTGGTCGCGCAGCTTGTCGTTGGGCTCGGAGCGACCCAGGCAGGTCAGCCCCGCATGCGCCGGGTAGGACCTCTCCTTGACACCGGTGAACGCCGGGCGGCATGCCGAGCTGGCGTCGCAGTAGCCGTGGAAGAACCAGTCCTGCCCCGGCCCGTCCGGGATGAACTCCTGCAGCATCAGCCCGACGCCAGCCTCTGTGCACGCACGGTAGATGTCATCGAGGTCACCGGTGTCGGCCAGGATCGAGGTGCTGCGTACCCTTCCGTGCCCGGTCCACGGAGATGCCAGCTTGGCGATCAGCGGGAAGCCCGTCACAGCCGCGAACCCGCGCGCCGCGTCCAGCGACTCCGGCATCGTGGCCTGCACGCTCGGCATGCCGACCTCCCGCAGCAGCTCGTGCAGCGAGTACTTGTCGGCAACCCGGCGGGGCAGATCCCGGGGCGGGGCCGGGAACAGGAAGTGCTCGCGGAGACCGTCCCCGTGCTCCGTGAGGAAGATCGAACCCGCGTCGTCGGTGGGGATGAGCACGGCGCGCTGGCCGATCCGCTCCGCGAGCCGCAGCAGGCCTGCCTGGACTCGCTCGACGTCGTCTGGGTTCGGCTGCCAGAAGAACCGGCCGTGCAGATACCTGGAGTTCGCCGCTGGCGCCCACGGCCCCTCGTGCACCCCGTAGACCGGCGCGCCGAGTCGTCCTAGGCTGCGGATGACACCAAGGCCGCCGTGATGCATGACGTTCGGGTCGAACTTCAACACCACCGCCGGCGTTGTCCCGGTGGCACGCGCGTTGTCGCTGCTCATCAGCGCACCGGCCGCGTGGGCTCGGGTACGGACACTGTGAATCCCCCTGGCGGTATGGCGGTCGTCACGCGCTACGCGGCACGTGCGATAAAACTGTGCCAGCTGCGTTAGCCCGGAACATCCGTCATCAGGGTGAGGAAATCTACCCACAGCGGCCGAGCATGAGCGCTGAGTGTCCCGCCACGGCCACGCTTCGCCTGTGCAGCAGGGCATTGCGGGTGCTGGGCCAGCGGGGTGAGAGCGGGGGTGATTCTCCCGCGAAAGGGCGCTGAAAACTGGCGCAGCGACGCCCCATGCCCCCATGTCCCGCACCTTTCCCCACTACGCATTTGCTGTACGGCCGTGACAAGACACTACGTGCGTGACGTGGGAGGCATTCGGTATATTCCTGAGAAAATCGCAAGCGAGCGCAGCGCGCTCGAGTGAGATTGCGCACAGTGACAGATGCGCGTCGTGGTAAGGCTCCCTAGGGGCGCCGGGTGGCCCGGAGGGCTGGGGAGGCTGCGGCGCGCGGCGGGCCAGGCGCGCGGCGGGCCAGGCGCCCTCAGGCCAGGCCGCGCACGGCGTCCG
>JASHOI010000302.1 GCA_030041195.1 Streptosporangiaceae bacterium
TCGGATAGGTAGGGTCAAGGGTAAATCGGCTCTCGGGAGGGGGTGAGGGGCATGGCCTCTCGCGACGACAGCGCGCGCGCCGGACGATATGACGACGAGGTCAAGGTCCTTACCACGCAGATCTCCTTCCTCGAGGAGGAGATCGCCGCTCTGCGCCGCAGGCTTGCGGACTCGCCACGGCAGACAAGGCTGCTCGAGGAGCGGCTTCGCGAGGCCGAGACGAGCCTGGCCAGCGTCACGGGCCAGAACGAGCGGCTCGCGGGGACCCTGCGCGAGGCGCGTGACCAGATCGTGGCGCTCAAGGAGGAAGTGGACCGGCTGGCCCAGCCGCCGTCCGGCTTCGGCATCTTCCTTGAGGCCGCCGAGGACGGCAGCGCTGACGTGTTCACCGGTGGCAGAAAGATGCGGGTGAGCGTGAGCCCGGGGATCGACGTCGCCGAGCTCAAGCCCGGCCAGGAGGTCGTGCTCAACGAGGCGCTGAACGTCGTCATCGCCCAGGGCTATGAGACGGTCGGCGAGGTCGTCATGCTCAAGGAGATCCTTGAGGGCGGCGACCGGGCGCTGGTGATCTCGCACGCCGACGAGGAGCGCATCGCGCGGCTGGCCGAGCCGCTGCGCAACTCGACCCTGCGCGGCGGTGACTCGCTGCTGCTCGAGCCCCGGTCGGGCTATGTGTACGAGCGCATCCCCAAGGCCGAGGTCGAGGAGCTGATCCTGGAGGAGGTGCCGGACATCACCTACTCGGAGATCGGCGGCCTCGCTCCCCAGATCGAGCAGATCCGCGACGCGATCGAGCTGCCGTACCTGCACGCCGACCTGTTCAAGGAGCACCAGCTCAGGCCGCCCAAGGGGGTGCTGCTGTACGGCCCGCCCGGGTGCGGCAAGACGCTCATCGCCAAGGCGGTGGCGAACTCCCTGGCCAAGCAGGTCGCGGCCAGGACCGCCGAGCAGGCCAGCGACGAGGGGCAAACCACGCCGGGCGGCCAGGCCAAGGAGGGCAAGAGCTTCTTCCTGAACATCAAGGGCCCGGAGCTGCTGAACAAGTACGTCGGCGAGACCGAGCGGCACATCCGGCTGGTCTTCCAGCGGGCCAGGGAGAAGGCCAGCGAGGGCATGCCGGTCATCGTGTTCTTCGACGAGATGGACTCGATCTTCCGTACCCGGGGGTCCGGGGTGTCCAGCGACGTCGAGAACACGATCGTGCCGCAGCTGCTGTCGGAGATCGACGGCGTCGAGGGCCTGGAGAACGTGATCGTGATCGGCGCGTCGAACCGCGAGGACATGATCGACCCGGCGATCCTGCGGCCGGGCCGGCTGGACGTCAAGATCAAGATCGAGCGGCCCGACGCCGAGGCGGCCAAGGACATCTTCTCCAAGTACGTGGTGGGCGGCCTGCCGCTGCACCCCGACGACTTGGCCGAGCACGGCGGCTCGGCCGCGGCCACGGTCGAGGAGATGATCCAGCGCGTCGTCGAGCGCATGTACAGCGAGACCGAAGAGAACAGGTTCCTCGAGGTCACCTACGCCAACGGGGACAAGGAGGTCCTGTACTTCAAGGACTTCAACTCCGGCGCGATGATCGAGAACATCGTGGACCGCTCGAAGAAGATGGCGATCAAGGAGTTCCTCGAAACCGGGCAGAAGGGCATCAGGATCGCCCACCTGCTCGCGGCGTGCGTGGACGAGTTCAGCGAGAACGAGGACCTGCCCAACACCACCAACCCCGATGACTGGGCCAGGATCTCCGGCAAGAAGGGTGAGCGGATCGTTTACATCAGGACTCTGGTTTCCGGCAAGCACGGTACCGAGGCGGGCCGGTCCATCGACACGGTGGCCAACACCGGGCAGTACCTGTAGAAGGCCGGGTCGGAGAGCCAATTGGAGCCAGGATGACCCCCTTTCATCCGCACGTGTCACGCTTGCACAGGTGGATGCGATGGGGAGGATGAAAGAGGTTCATGTGCCGGCACGGTCACGCATGGGCACGATGGCGGTATGTCGGCACTAGGCTCTGAAGCATGAGCGTGCGTCGGGTGATTGGCACGGAGACCGAGTACGGGATCGCCGTACCCGGTCAGCCGGGCGCGAACGCGATGGTGACCTCCTCGCAGGTCGTCAACGCCTACCAGGCCGCGAGATCCGCGCGGGCGCGCCGGGCCAGGTGGGATTTTGAGGAGGAGAACCCGCTGCGCGACGCCAGAGGGTTCGACCTGGCCAGGGACGCGGCCGACTCGGCGCAGCTGACCGACGAGGATCTCGGCCTTGCCAACGTGATCCTCACCAACGGCGCCCGGCTGTACGTGGACCACGCGCACCCGGAGTACTCGGCGCCCGAGTGCACAAACCCGCTGGACGCCGTCATCTGGGACAAGGCGGGTGAACGGGTCATGGCGGAGGCCGCCGCGCGGGCCGGATCCATGCCCGGCGGTGCGGCGATCCAGCTGTACAAGAACAACACCGACAATAAGGGCGCCTCGTACGGCTGCCACGAGAACTACCTGATGAGCCGCGCGACGCCGTTCGCCGACATCGTGCGGCACCTCACCCCGTTCTTCGTGTCCCGGCAGGTGGTCTGCGGTGCCGGGCGCGTCGGGCGGGGCGCCGACGGCAGGGAAGATGGCTTCCAGATCAGCCAGCGCGCGGATTTCTTCGAGGTCGAGGTCGGCCTGGAAACCACGCTGAAGCGGCCGATCATCAATACCCGGGACGAGCCGCACGCCGACCCGGAGAAGTACCGCCGTCTGCACGTGATCATCGGCGACGCGAACATGAGCGAGATCTCCACCTACCTCAAGCTGGGCACGACCTCGCTGGTGCTGGCGATGATCGAGGACCGGTTCCTCGGCTCCGATCTCGCCGTGGAGTCCCCGGTTGCCGAGCTGCGCGCGATCTCTCACGACCCGGCCTGCCGGCACCTGGTGGCGCTGCGCGACGGGCGGCGGATGACCGCGGTTCAGCTCCAGCTCGAGTACCTGGACCTGGCCCGCAAGTACACCGAGGACCGGTTCGGCGCCGACGTCGACGACATGACCAGGGATGTGCTCGACCGGTGGGACTCGGTGCTGACCCGGCTCGGCGAGGACCCCATGCTCTGCTCGCGGGAGCTGGACTGGGTCACCAAGCTCGAGCTGCTCGAGGGGTACCGGACCAGGGACGGGCTGGCCTGGACTGATCCCCGGCTGCAGCTCGTCGATCTGCAGTACGCCGACATCCGCGCGGAGCGCGGCCTGTACAACCGGCTCGCCGCCAGGGGCAGGCTGATCCGCCTGGTGGACGAGCAGGACGTGGCCAGGGCCGTCGAGTACCCGCCCGAGGACACCAGGGCGTACTTCCGCGGACGGTGCTTGCGCAAGTACCCGGACGCGGTCGCTGCCGCGTCCTGGGATTCGGTCATCTTCGACATCCCCGGGCGGGAGTCGCTGCAGCGGGTTCCGACCCTTGAGCCGCTGCGCGGCACGAAGGCGCACGTCGGGGAGCTGCTGGACCGCTGCGAGACCGCAGGCGAGCTGGTCGCCGCGCTGACCGGCCAGGGCTGAGCGGCCACCCTGGCGCGCTCACGGAACACCAGCGGCGAGATCCCGGTTCGGTACCAATGCCAGATGGCAGGATTGGCCGGACCGCGCGTGGGCGAGGATAGCGTTGAGACTGCGGGGCCGTTCCCGCGGATCACGGAGGTTGCGGCATGGCGACAAAGGACACCGGAGGCCAGCGTCAGGTTCCGCGGCGCACGGAGGAGGAGCAGGACACCGCGCCGCAGGGAACCGAGGACGTCAAGGAGCGCCAGGACAAGCTCACCGACGACGTCGATGCGATCCTGGACGAGATCGACGAGGTGCTCGAGGAGAACGCCGAGGAGTTCGTCCGGTCGTACGTGCAGAAGGGCGGCGAATGACGTAAGGCCGCGTTCTCGCGGCGGCCACCGCGGCAGTAGGGTCGCTTCTACCAGACGGGTACAACGGAAGGATCCGCGTGGGCGCTGATTCCTACGGACGGGGGGCCTTTGGGCCGTTTCTAGGCGCGGGGACCTCCTCGTTCACCGACTTCCTGGCCACCGCGGCCCCCGATCTGCTGCCGCGGGCGGCGGGGACGGCCGCGGCTTTCCCCGCCGGCACCCCGGCCGACGGGGCCACCCCGGGCCCGCTCGCTGGCAGCCTGCCGCACGGCACCACGATCGTGGCCGCCGCCTGCGACGGCGGTGTGGTGATGGCCGGTGACCGCCGGGCCACGGCCGGAAACATGATCATGTCGCGGGACCTCGACAAGGTGTTCCGCAGCGACGACTTCTCCGGTATCGGCATCTCGGGCGTGGCCGGGACCGGGATCGAGCTGGCCCGGCTGTTCCAGGTCGAGCTCGAGCACTACGAGAAGCTCGAAGGGCACGCGCTCTCCCTTGACGGCAAGGCCAACCGCCTGGCCAGCATGGTCAGGGGGAACATCGGCGCCGCGATGCAGGGCCTGGTTGTGGTCCCGCTGTTCTGCGGGTACGACGAGGACACCGGCATCGGGCGGATCTTCAGCTACGACGTCGCCGGCGGCCGGTACGAGGAGCACCGGTTCCACGCGATCGGCTCCGGCTCGGTCTTCGCCCGCGGCGCACTCAAGAAGCTCTACCGGGACGGCCTGTCGGCCGAGGACACGGTGCTCGCGTGCATGCAGGCGCTGTACGACGCCGCGGACGACGATTCCGCCACCGGTGGGCCCGACGTGAGCAGGCGCATCTACCCGGTGGTGGCGACGATCACGGCCGACGGCTTCGAGCGGCTGACCGACGAGGCCGCCGGTGCGTACGCGCGTACGGTCATCGAGGGCAGGATGGCCGACCCCGACGGCCCGCAGGCCCCGCTGCGCGAGGCGGGCACGCCGAACGGGGGCCGGAACGCCCTGCCTTCGGGCTAGCCAGGCCCGCCCAGCCCGATCCCGCGACCACGCCCGCACCACCCGAAGGGAACTCCAGCGGTGACGATGCCGTTCTATGTCTCGCCCGAGCAGGCGATGAAGGACAAGGCGGACTACGCGCGCAAGGCCATCACGCGCATCCGCAGCGGTGTGGTGATCGACTGCGACGCCGGCATCCTGTTCATCGCGCCGAACCCGTCCCGCGCGCTGCGGAAGTTCAGCGAGATCTACGACAGGATCGCGTTCGCCGCCGTGGGCCGGTACAACGAGTTCGAGAACCTGCGCAAGGCGGGGGTCCGCTACGCGGACCTGACCGGCTTCGCCTACGACCGCCAGGACGTCACCGCGCGCGGGCTGGCCAACTACTACGCCCAGGTGCTCGGCACGGTCTTCACCGACAGCCCCAAGCCCTACGAGGTCGAGATCGTCGTCGCCGAGGTCGGCAAGACACAGGATGACGACGAGATCTTCCGGATCACCTTCGACGGCTCCGTGGCCGACGAGCGCAATTTCGTGGTCATGGGCGGCCAGGCCGACCAAGTCGCCGCCGTGCTCAAGGACCAGTACCGGGACGGCATGACGCTCGCCGAGGCGTTCGACGTCGCGATCGCGGCGCTGGCCGGGCAGGGCAACGGTGATCGCTCGGACATCACGGCTACCCAGCTCGAAGTGGCCCTGCTGGACCGCGGGCGTGCACACCGGATGTTCCGGAGGCTGACCGGCGCCCGCCTGGAAGCTCTGCTGAACGAGGCCATCCCCGGCAAGCAGGCCGAGGCCATCGCCGACACAAAGGCCGATCCTGGTGAGAACGCCGAAGGCGCGGGGAACACCGAGGACGAGGCTTAGCCTGCCCGCGCCGGCAGTGGAGCGGAAGCGCGGGCGGCCGGGGCGGGCAGGGAGGCGGGGTAATGTCAAAGGCATGCGGAGGGCCGCCAGGCCGGCCCGGCATGGGGAGGTAACGTGACGGTTGACCTCGCGAGCGTCACCGGCATGCGAGTGCCGACCTCGCTGCTGATCGGCGGCGAGTGGACCGACGGCCGGGCGGGCGTGCTCCCGGTTGTCGACCCGGCCACCGAGGACGCGGTGGCCGAGGTCGCTAACGCGAGTGTCGAGGACGCCCTGGAAGCGGTGACCGCCGCCCACAACGCCCTGCCACGCTGGGCCGCAACCCCGCCGCGGGAGCGCGGCGAGTGCCTGCGCCGCGCCTGGGAGCTGATGATCCAGCGGTCCGACGCCCTGGCGCGGCTGATGGTCCTCGAAAACGGCAAGGCGCTGAAGGACGCCAAGGCGGAGATCACCTACGCTGCCGAGTTCTTCCGCTGGTACGCGGAGGAGGCGGTGCGGAACGACGGCTCGCTGGTCACCGCCCCCGCCGGGGGCAACCGGATCATGGTGCAGCACCAGCCGGTCGGGGTCAGCGTCCTGGTGACGCCGTGGAACTTCCCCGCGGCCATGGCCACCCGCAAGATAGGGCCAGCGCTCGCCGCGGGCTGCACGGTGGTGCTGAAGCCCGCCAAGGAGACGCCACTGTCGGCCTTCGCCGTCGCGGAGATCCTGCGCGAGGCGGCCGTTCCCGACGGGGTCGTGAACGTGCTCACCACGGTCAAGGCCGGCCCGCTGGTGGCCGCGATGCTGGCCGACCCACGGGTCCGCAAGCTGTCCTTCACCGGCTCCACCGAGGTCGGCCGGTCGCTGCTGGCGACCGCGGCGCAGACCGTCACGAACTGCTCGATGGAGCTCGGCGGCAACGCACCGTTCCTCGTCTTCGATGACGCGGACCTCGACGCCGCGCTCGACGGCGCTTTCCTGGCCAAGATGCGCAATGGCGGCGAGGCGTGCACCGCCGCCAACCGGTTCTACGTGCACGAGGCGGTCGCGGACGAGTTCAGCTCCCGGTTCGCCGAGCGGCTGGCCGGGCTCAAGGTCGGCCCGGGCCTGGACGACGGGACCGACCTCGGCCCGTTGGTCAACGAGGACACCCGGACCAAGGTGGCCGACCTGGTCGATGACGCCACCAAGACGGGCAGCCGGGTCGTCACCGGCGGGCACGTCCCGGACCGGCGCGGCTACTTCTACGAGCCGACCGTGCTCGACAAGGTTCCGGCCGACGCGGGCATCCTGTCCGAGGAGATCTTCGGGCCGGTCGCGCCGATCGTGCGGTTCACCGGCACCAGCGAGGCGATCGCGCTGGCCAACGCCACCGAGTACGGGCTGGTGTCCTATCTGTACACCCGCGACCTGCGCCGCGCGCTGCAGGTAGCCGAGGCCCTTGAGGCCGGGATGGTCGGCATCAACCGCGGCGTCGTGTCCGACCCGGCGGCGCCGTTCGGCGGGGTGAAGCAGTCGGGGCTCGGCCGCGAGGGCGCCCACGAAGGGCTGCTGGAGTTCACGGAGACCAAGTACATCGCGGTGGACTGGTAGTCAGGGAAGCAGATGGACAGGCGGATCTTCGGACTCGAGAACGAGTACGGCGTCACGTGCACGTTCCGCGGGCAGCGGCGGCTGTCCCCGGACGAGGTGGCCAGGTACCTGTTCCGCCGGGTGGTGTCCTGGGGCCGCAGCAGCAACGTCTTCCTTCGCAACGGCGCCCGGCTCTACCTGGACGTGGGCAGCCACCCCGAGTACGCGACGCCGGAGTGTGACAACCTGATCGACCTGGTCACGCACGACAAGGCGGGCGAGCGGATACTGGAGGGCCTGCTCGTCGACGCGGACCGGCGGCTGCGAGAAGAGGGCATCGCCGGCGATATCTACCTGTTCAAGAACAACACCGACTCGGCGGGGAACTCGTACGGCTGCCACGAGAACTACCTCGTCGGCCGGCACGGCGAGTTCGGCAGGCTGGCCGACATCCTGATCCCGTTCCTGGTCACCCGGCAGATCATCTGCGGGGCCGGCAAGGTGCTGCAGACCCCGCGCGGCGCCGTGTACTGCGTCAGCCAGCGTGCCGAGCACATCTGGGAAGGCGTGTCGTCGGCGACAACCAGGTCACGCCCGATCATCAACACGCGCGACGAGCCGCACGCCGACGCCGAGCGGTTCCGGCGGCTGCACGTGATCGTCGGTGACTCGAACATGAGCGAGACCACGATGCTGCTCAAGGTCGGCGCCACCGACCTGGTGCTGCGCATGGTCGAGGCCGGCACCGTCATGCGCGACCTGACGCTGGAAAACCCGATCCGGGCGATCAGGGACGTCAGCCACGACATGACCGGGCGGCGCAAGGTGCGGCTGGCCAACGGGCGTGAGGTGAGCGCGCTCGACATCCAGCAGGAGTACCTGGCCAAGGCCAGGGACTTCGCCGACCGCAGGGGACCCGACCCGATCACCGAGCGGGTCCTCGGCCTGTGGGAGCTGACCCTGCGCGCGGTGCAGACCGGGGACCTCGGCCTGGTGGCCCGGGAGATCGACTGGGTCACCAAGTACCAGCTGATCGAGCGGTACCGGGCCAAGTACGACCTGCAGCTCTCCCACCCCAGGGTGGCTCAGCTCGACCTCGCCTACCACGACGTGCACCGCGGCCGGGGTCTGTACTATCTGCTGCAGCGCCGTGGCGCCGTCGAGCGCGCCTGCCGGGATCTGGACATCTTCCAGGCCAAGTCGGTGCCGCCGCAGACCACCAGGGCGCGGCTGCGCGGCGAGTTCATCCGGCGGGCGCAGGAACGGCGGCGGGACTTCACGGTGGACTGGGTGCACCTGAAGCTGAACGACCAGGCGCAGCGGACCGTGTTGTGCAAGGACCCGTTCCGTTCCGTCGACGAGCGTGTGGAGAAGCTCATCGCCGGCATGTGATGACCGGACGGGATATCTGATGTCGGTTTCGGATCGCGCCGACGCCGGGCTGGTCGAGGACGCCGAACGCGGCTGCGGGCCGCCGCCGGAATCGCGGCTGCGGCGCTGGGCCGGGCCCGGGCTGCTGTCGGCGGCCTGCGTCGTGGCCTTCTTCTGCTACCTGCGGATGTCCATGACGGTGGCGACGAACTCCGACGGGGCGTCGAACGCGCTGCAGGCGTGGGACATGCTGCACGGCAATCTGCTGCTGCACGGCTGGTGGCTGTCGGACGTGTCCTTCTACACGACCGAGCTGCCCGAGTACATGCTGGTCGAGATCACCCGCGGGCTGAACGCGGACGTGGTGCACATCGGGTCGGCCCTGACCTACACCCTGATGGTGGCGCTGGCGGCGCTGCTGGCCAAGGGGAAGGCCACCGGCAGACAAGGCTCGGTCCGGATGCTGATCGCGGCAGGCCTGCTGCTGGCGCCGCAGCTCGGCGTCGGCACACAGGTGCTGCTGTCGTCGCCGGACCACGTCGGCACCACGGTGCCGGTGCTGCTGGCGTGGCTGCTGCTGGACCGGTTCGGGCGGCGGCGGTGGGTGCCGGCCGCGGTGGGGTTGCTGCTGGCGTGGGCGCTGGTGGCGGACGCGATCGTGCTGTATGTCGGCATCGCGCCGCTGCTCGCCGTGAGCCTGGTTCGCGCCTGCCCGGAGATCGTGCGGCGGCGCCAGCGACCGTCCACCGCCGGCTGGTACGAGCTGTCGCTGGCCGGGGCGGCACTGGCGGCGCTGGTGGTAGGCCTCAAAGCGCCGGACCTGATCCACGCGCTCGGCGGGTACAGCGTGCTGCCGGCGCCGCAGCGCCTCGCGGCGATCGGCCAGCTTGGCGGCCGGGTACGGCTCACGGCGCAGGGACTGCTGCTGCTCTTCGGCGCCGACTTCACCGGCCTCGGGTTCGGTCTGCGGACCGCCCTGGTGCTGCTGCACCTGGTCGGCGTGGCCGTCGCGGCGTGGGCGGTCTGCGCCGCGGCCAGGCGGTTCCTGCGCAGCGACATGGTGGAGCAACTGCTCCTGGCCGGCACGGTGATCATCGTCGCCGCCTACCTGTTCGCCCGGCAGGTCCCGGGCATCGGGTACTCGCACGAGATGGCCCCGGCGCTGCCGTTCGCCGCGGTGCTGGCGGGCAGGCTGCTCGCCGGCCGGCTGATCTCGGCCCGCCTGGTCCCGGTGGCAGCGGCCATCCTGCTCGGCTACGTGGTGACCCTGGGCAGCAACGCCCTGGCTCAGCCCGCGCCGTCCGAGAACCCGCAGCTCGCCTCGTTCCTGGCCGGGCATCACCTGCGCTACGGCCTGAGCGGCTACTGGCAGGCCGACGCGCTGACGCTGGCCAGCGGGAACCAGGTCCAGATCAGGGCGCTGCAGGTGAACCAGGACAGCGTCAGCGCCAGCCACTGGGAGTCGGACGCCTCGTGGTACGACCCGCGGCTGCACGACGCCACCTTCGTGCTGCTGTTCTCCGGAAAGCCCGGGTTCACCGGCGAGGCCGGGCTGACGCCGTTCGACCCGGGCAGCCAGATCAAGGCCACCTTCGGGCCACCGGAACACACCTACGACCTTGGCCGCTACACGGTGCTGGTCTGGCGCCAGAACCTGCTGCGCCGCCTTACCTGAACCGGCGGCGGGTAGGCTGGCTGCGCTCACGACCCGACTACGAGGATTTTCCCATGCGACGCATCGCTGCTGCGCTCTTGCTACCCCTGATCGCCGCGCTGGCCCTGGTCGGCTGCGGCTCGTCATCATCGCCGCCGCCAAGCCCCAACCAGTCGGTCACGGCGGCAGGCACGTTCGGCAAGGCGCCGACCGTCAAGATCCCGGCCAAGAAGGCCGGCAAAAACCTGTACATCAAGACCGAGGTCCAGGGCAGCGGGCCGGTGCTGACCAAGAGCGACGCGTTCCTTACCAA
>JASHOI010000303.1 GCA_030041195.1 Streptosporangiaceae bacterium
CTCGGCCCCGGCCAGGGCGCCACGGGCACCGGCCAGGTCGGCGTCCAGCGTGGCGACGTCGTCGGGGATGCGCACGGCAGCCAGCGCGGCGCGGTCGGCGTCCAGCAGCTCCAGCTCGGCTTCGGCCGAGGCCAGGCCTTGCTCGGCGGCGTGAATCAGCGGCGTGACCGCGGCGACCCGCGCGGCCAGCACTCCCAGCGCGGCCTCGGTGGCCGCCGCGGCGTCCTGAGCCTGCTGGGTAGCGTCGCCGAACGTGGCCAGCGTCGCCTCCAGGGCCTCGGCGCGGCTGCCCGCGTCGCTGGCCCGCTGGTTCGCCAGCACCATCATCTGCCTGTAGTGCTCGGCGCCGAGCAGGCGCAGCAGGATCTCCTGGCGTTCCGCCGCCTTAGCGTGCAGGAAGTTCGCGAACTGGCCCTGCGGGAGCACGACACACTGGCAGAAGTCGTCGTAGCTGAGCCCGAGCAGCTGCTGCACGGCGTCGGTGACGCCCGCCAGGTCCCCGGCCAGCACCTCGGACGGCGGTTCGCCCAGGTCGGCGAGCCCGCACGGGTCGGCGAGCCGTTCCAGGCTCGCCGACTTCTGGCTCACCTGGCTGCCGGCCCTGCGCAGCTCGCGGGCCACCACGTAACGCTGGCCCGCCACCTCAAAAACGAGCTTGACGGTGCCGCGGGTGGTGGTCGGCGCGAGCGCGAGGGAGACCATGCCCTTGCGGCCCCACCGCGGCACCGATCCGTAGAGCGCGAACGTCATCGCGTCGATGACCGTCGACTTGCCGGACCCGGTCGGGCCGACCAGCGCGAAGAACTCCGCGTCGGTGAAGTCGATCCTGGTCGGCTCGCGGAACGACGCGAACCCGTTCATCTCCAGCACGATCGGTCGCATGGTGGCCTCCCTCAGGCTCCGCCGACGGCCGTTGTGACCTCGTCGTGCAACTGGGCGAACAGCGCCGTTACCCGCTCGTCACTCACGTGCACCTTCTCGGTGGCGCAGAACTCTGCGAAGAGCTGTTCCGGGGTCGGGATCGCCGCCCCGGCCGGGTCCGGGCGCGCCGGGGTGCGCGACGGCGCGGCGAATTCGGGGTCGATGCGCACCTCGAGTGCGTTTGGCAGGATCGCGGTGGTGTCGTCGCGCAGCCCGGCGCGGGTCCGCTCGCGCAGCCACACCCGCAGGTAGTCGTCGCCGAGTGAGCCCGCCTGCGCCTCAAGCTCGGCGAGGCTGCCGCGGACCGTCCGCAGCCGCCGGCCCGACGCGATCGGGACCTCGGTGATCCGGGCCGGGACCGACGGGGACGCCTCGACCAGGCAGACCATGCTCGTGTTGTCCTGCTCGCCGAAGTCGACGGCGATCGGCGAGCCGCTGTAGTGCACCGGGCAGTGCGCGGGCAGCGACTGCCGCCGGTGCAGGTGCCCGAGCGCCACGTAATGCGCCGATACCGGGAAGATCGTGGCCGGGACGCTGTATTCGAAGATCGACTGGGCGGACCGCTCCCCGCCGCCGAGCACCCCGCCGATGCAGGTGAGATGCGACATCAGCAGGTTAACGGTGTTGTCGGTGAACCCTGCGGTCAGGGCCGCGACCACCTGGCGGACCATCTCGTCGTAGGCACGCACGTTCTCCGACGGCGTCTGGCTGACGATCTCGGCGGCGCGAACCGCGTGACGCTGACTCAGGAACGGCAGCACGGCCACCTGGACGTCCTCGCCGCCGGACCGGGCCCGGAACCGGACCAGCCCGCCCCGGTCCGGCCGCCTGACCTCCCCGGCCAGGGTGATGCCGGCCAGGCCCATCAGCGGCCGGTATGCCTCGAAGGTCGGCCCGTGGTCGTGGTTGCCGGCGATCGCGATGACCTCGGCCCCCGCCCTGCGCAGCCGCAGCAGCGTCTTGATCACCAGGTTCTGCGCCTGCGCGGACGGCGCGGCGGCGTCGTAGATGTCACCGGCGATCAGCACCGCGTCGACCTGATTCTGCTCGGCGATCGTGACGATCTCGGTCAGCACGGCGCGCTGCTCGTCCAGCCGGTCGCGGCCCTTCAGGACCTTTCCCACGTGCCAGTCGGCGGTGTGCAAGAACTTCACGGCGTTCCGTTTCCTCGCATTTCTCAAAACGGCGGGACGTCGTCCTCGTCGGTGCTGGGCAGGCGGGCGAACACATCGGCCTGCGCGGCCGCGGCGGGGCGCGGCGGCGCGGCGCACTCCGAGAGCCGGGTCGCCCAGGCCGGGAACGGGAACTCCACGGCCAGCGGCACCGGGATCTCGGGCTGGGAGACGAACATCGCGCCCGGCTTGGCCAGCGTCGCCCGGGTCCGCTGGGACGGCGGCAGGAACCCGTACTCCGGGCGCCCGGCCTCGGCGGCGTCGAGCCGGCCGACGACCCGGATGGCCGAGTTCGACACGATGCGGCGCTCGACTTCGCTCGCGGTCTGCTGCGCGCCGATCAGGATGATCCCCAGGGACCGGCCGCGCTCGGCGATGTCCAGCAGCACTTCCTTGATCGGCGAGGTGCCTTCGCGCGGCGCGTACTTGTTCAGCTCGTCGATCATCGTGAACAGCAGCCCGCCGGGGCCGGCGTCCTCCTTGCGGGCGGTCTCGGCGGCCAGCACCACGCCGACCACGAAGCGCTGCGCGCGCTCGTGCAGGTTGTGCAAGTCGACGACGGTCACCTGCTGGCTCTCGGTGGAGATCAGCCGCCGGCTGCCGCCGGTGAGGTCCGCGCGGATGATCGGCCGCAGCGGCCGCAGCGACGAGCGCAGCCGCCGGATGAACGCGTTGATCGTCCCGACGCCGGTAACCGGACCGGCCCAGTCCTGGCGGGTCTCGTCGTCGGTGAGCCGGGCGGCGACGATGTCGACGAGTTCCTCGTAGGTGCGCGCGACGTCGCCGTCGATCTTCACGGCGCCGGTGTCGCCGTACCCGACCGCGTCCAGCTTCAGCCGGGTCGCGACCTGGTGGATCACGATCGTGTACTGGTTGCGCTCGTCCTCCGCGTCGGCGAACACGTAGGGCAGCATCTGCCGGCCGCAGAACTCCTCGACCGTCCACCAGAACGCCTCCACCCCGCTGGTGCGCCCGGTGACGTTCGGCCGGCCGGTCTGGTCGTCGGGGATCGGCGGCGCCCAGAACCCGGCCGACGCGAACGGCTCGGCCGGCAGCCCCAGCTCCGCGTACTGCGTGCGCAGATCGTCGTCCAGGCGTGCGTTCGGCTGGTCGAGGAACAGCAGGTCCTCGCCCTTGACGCTGAACACCAGGGCCTTGGCGTTGAGCGCGCGGGCGCCGAGAGCGCCGGACCTGAAGATGGAGTGCAGCAGGAACAGCGCGAAGCTCGTCTTCGTCGCCACACCCGAGATGCCGCTGATCGACACGTGCGCCCCGCGGGTGCCGTCGAGGAACTCCATGTTCACATAGATCGGGGCGCCGTCGCGGCCGAGCCCGACCGGCAGCCGCGACGTCATCTGGTCGAAATACAGGGCCTGGGCGCGCTCGGGCCCGGTGGCGCGGCGCACGATCTCCCCCGGCCGCGGCGGCACGTACACCTCGGGCTCGACCCTGGTGGTGCTGACCTCGGCGATCTCCTGCACCCGGGCGGGCAGCACGCCGTCGGAGATCAGGAACACGTCCGAGCCGAAGCTCGCGCCCTCGTGCCTGGCGCGGACCTGCGTCACCACGCCGCTGGTCAGGATCGGCCCCAGCCCCGGAATCTGCCGCAGCGTGACCACGACGTCGTCAAGCTGCAGATAGGACGTCTCGTCCAGGGCGACGGCGAACTGCAGCGGGGTGGAGTCCTCGGTTCCCGCCACCCGCCCCACCTGGTCAGCAGCGCCGTCGGCCGGGGAAGTCACCTGACCGGCAGTGAAGCTATCCGTCACGACGCTCCTTCGCACGCTCATGTCGCGGGGTCCCGCCTGTGACCGCTGCGGAGCAGCCTAGACAGCGGCACCGACAAAGGCCGGCGTAACACTCCGGCCCGCCGGCATTTCGCCCAGATCGGCGCGGCCGTCGCGGCCTAGGTCGTGGGGGTGGGGGTTGGCGTGGGAGCCGGGGTGGTCGGCGTCGGCGTGGGCGTGGGCGTGGGGGTCGGAGTCGTCGGCGCCGGAGTGGGCGTCGGCGTCGGCGTGGGCGTCGGGGCGGAGGTGGTCGGCGTCTGCGAGGGCTGCGGAGCCGACGTGCCGGTCGCGGTTGGCGCCGGAGACCCGGAGCTTAACGGCCTCGGCGCATGGCCCGTTCCGGTCAGCGGAACCGGCAGCTCGCCGAGCTGATTCGGGGTGAGCGTGCCCGGCAGCGGCGGGCGATGCCGATGGTGCGGCTGCGGCCCTGCGGGCGCAGAAAGCTTCGGCGAGATCGCCGTCGTGCTCGCCGACGTCGGACTCTGCCTGGCCATGACGGTCTTTGCCGCGGCCGGCCGCGGGGCTTGCCCCGACGTTGCGGTGAGCCGGTACAGGATCGCGGTCGGCACCGCGAGCGCCACGAGCGCCACCGAGGAGACCGCCATCACCTTGGGCACACCGCGGCGCGGCCGGATCGGTACCGCCGGGCCGCCCTGGCCGCCCTTGCGCTGCTTGTCTGGCTTGTCGGGCCGGCTCGCGACCGTGCGGCGGTACGAGCCGAGAGCGAGCGCGGTCCGGGTGATCCGCAGCCGGAGCCTGCCGGGCGGAATGGCCAGCGGTATCTCGCTGATCTGCTCGGCCTTGAAGCCCCGGTCCCCACGGCTCAGCGCGCAGGCGGCACACGACTCGATGTGCCGGGCAAGCTTGGCGCTGAACTGGGGCGTCAGCGGCAACGTGGCCAGGTCCCTTCGCCTGACGATGCCGGCGAGCTCCGCGCACCGCGGCCGGCCCTCGCGGATGGCCGCGCGAAGGACCGCGAGAACGGGCGCCGACTGGTCGAACTTGGTGGTCGCCTCGGACAGCAGCGCCCGGGCCCGGCGGGCCGAAACGCCGATCACCGCCCCGAGGTCCGCGTCGTTGAACCGGTGCCGAAATGCCAGGTTGAGCACCTCTCGGTCGCGGTCGGACAGCAGGTCCAGGGCGGCCTGCAGAACGAGCACCCGCTCCCCGGTGGGTCCCGCGACCTCGTAGTCGGGTACGGCCGCGCCGAGCTCGTCAAGGTTGGTCGTCTCGGCGTGGCCGCTCAGCTTGGTCCGCGCGCCTGGCAACTGGCCCAGGCACTCCCGGCGCGCCGCCGAGTAGAGCGAAAGCCGGAGCCTGTCCGGCTCGGGCATGCTGCCAACCTGCGCATCGGCGGCGACCAGGCCGTCCTGCACCGCGTCCACGGCGGCAACCGTGTCCCTGAGCAGCCCGTCGCAGTAGTCAAACAGGGAGGCGGCATACGACTCGTACAGGTGCGCGAACACGTGCAGACCGGAGTCGCGCAGCGCCTCGCCCGTGCGCTGATCCTCAGTGGACCCGCCGCTGTGCTCAACCGACATGGGGGACCTCCCAACCGGCTCCTGTTACCTGGCGGAGGCTGGCGTGACCTGGGCGGGGGCGGGCACCACCAGATGACACTAAACCCGGGAGGAGGTTGTCAGCGCAAGAGGCACGATGCGAGTTTAAGTAGCTCACTGACTTGATTTCACATGAAATTTACTGTTTTAGAACTCCTCAGGCCTCACTCCTCCCTCCTGTCTGGCCAGGCCCGGCACCCGCTGCACGGGAGGGCGGGCCTCATCTGAAGCGTCCTCGATGCGGGCCGAGTAAGGCTGCTTTTCATGATCTGGGTTGATAACGACCCAAATACACGACGTTTGCCACCCAGATCATGGAACGAGCCGTACTACCGCCCGGCCGGCGCCCCAGGAGATGCGCCCGATGGCCGATGAAAGGCTTCGCTTGACAAATCTATCTGTTTGCTTAGTATAGTTAGCAGACAGCAAGAGGAGGAGCCATGACCGATATTCGCAACGTGGGCCAGGAAGTGCAGGCCGAGATCCTGAAGACCGTCCGCAAGGGGCAGGAGACTGTCCGCAAGGGGCAGGAGACCGTTCGCAGGGGGCAGGAGACCGTTCGCAGGGGGCAGGAGACCGTTCGCAGGGGGCAGGAGACCGTCGCCGGGGCGATCAAGAGCGTCCGGACGATGGCGCCGGGCCTGTCCGACCTGAACCTTCCGTTCGCGAGCAAGCTGCCGAAGGCGGAGGAACTGGCAGGCAACGCCTACAGCTTCGCCATGCGGGTTCTGGCCGACCAGCGCAAGTTCGCCGAGGGCGTGCTGCACGAGGCCGGCCAGCTGCTTCCCGGGAACAACTGGTCCAGCGCGAAGCGGACCGAGACCACCGGCACCACCGGCACGACCGGCACGACCGCCAAGACCCGGACCACCGGGACGAGCGGGACGGCCAAGAAGACCGGGCACGGCGGCAGCTCGAGCAGTTCGGGCAGCTCGGGCAAGTAACCCGCGCAGCCGCATGAACCCGTGGCGGGCCGGCCGGCTCGCCACGGGTTTTGCTTACTATCTAGCCACACGTTTGCTTACCATTCTGAGCAGGCACGGCCGGACTTACCTACCGAGGCGACAGTGACCGAGACCTGGAACGCGCAGATGGAGAACCTGGGCGCCTTCATCCGCAACAAGCGCAAGCTCGCCAACCTATCGCTGCGCCAGCTCGCCGAGCGGACCACGCTCTCCAACCCCTACTTGAGCCAGATCGAACGGGGCCTGCACCAGCCGTCGGTCCGCGTGCTCAAGCTGATCGCCGGGGCGCTGAACGTGTCCGCCGAGACGCTGCTCACCCAGGCCGGCCTGCTCGACGCGGTCACCGGCGGCGACGGGGCCGCGGACCACGACGCGCCCGCGACGTCCGTCGAATCGGCGATCAACGCCGACGCGCGGCTGGCCGAGGAGCAGAAGGCCGCGCTGCTCGCGGTGTACCACAGCATGCTCCACGGCTGACGAAATCCGGGCACCTGTACCGTAAGCCGGGTGAGCACGGCAATCGTTGGTGCCCGGGTCGTCCCGGTGACAGGTGAGCCGATCGAGAACGGAACGGTTCTGCTCGACGACGGGAAGATCGTCGCCGTCGGCGGACCGGATCTCGCCGTGCCAGACGGCGCCGAGACCGTCGACGCGGCGGGTAAATGGGTCCTGCCCGGCTTCATCGACGCACACGCTCACGTCGGCGTCGTCGAGGAGGCCGAAGGATGGGCCGGGCGGGACGGCAACGAGTCGACCAAGCCGGTCACCGCGTCGGTCCGGGCACTCGACGCGATCAACCCGGCCGACCAGGGCTTCCGCGACGCGATCGGCGGCGGGGTGCTGGCCGTGAACGTCAACCCGGGGTCCGGCAACCCGATCGGCGGCCAGACCGTGGCGATCAAATGCTGGGGCCGGATCGTGGACCAGATGGTGCTGCGCGAGCCGTCCGGCATGAAATCCGCGCTCGGCGAGAACCCGAAGCGCACCTTCGGCGACCGGCACGAGACCCCGTCGACCAGGCTCGGCACGGCCGCGGTCATCCGGGAGGCGTTCACCGCGGCCGGCAACTACCTGGCCAAGCTGGCCGCCGCGGAGGACCAGCCGAAGTCCGAGCGCAAGCCGGTCGACCGGGACCTGGGGCTCGAGGCGCTCGGCCGGGTGCTGCGCCGCGAGATCCCGTGGCGCCAGCACTGCCACCGCGCCGATGACATCGCGACCGCGATCAGGATCTCCCGCGAGTTCGGCTACCAGCTCGTGATCGACCACGGCACCGAGGCACACCTGCTCGCCGACCTGATCGCCGCCCAGGACATCCCGGTCATCATCGGCCCGCTGTTCACCGCCAGGTCCAAGGTCGAGCTGCGCAACCGGTCGCTGGCCAACCCCGGCCGGCTCGCCGCGGCCGGGATCACGATCGCGATCACCACCGACCACCCGGTGGTGCCGATCCACTTCCTGATCCACCAGGCCAGCCTCGCGGTCAAGGAGGGCCTGGACGCCGAGACCGCGATCCGCGCGGTGACGATCAACCCGGCGCGGATCCTCGGCGTCGCCGACCGGATCGGCTCGCTCGAGCCGGGCAAGGACGCCGACCTGGTGATCTGGTCCGGCGACCCGCTGGACGTCACCAGCCGCGCCGAGCGCGCCTACCAGGACGGCGCCGAGATCTACGCGTACGACTACGACCGCGGAGCAGGAGTCATCGCGGAGCCGTAGTCATCCGAGGGGCCGTTACGCGACGCCCCTCACGTGATCGGGCCAAACCGGATCTCCCCGTCCGGGGTGCCCGGCGCCGCGAACTCGAGCAGCCGCCGCCCCTCGGCCGTGACCGCGTCCCGGTCCCGGCCGCCGACGGGCCGGAACATCTCGACCGCCAGCACGGCCGCGCCGCCTGCCCTGGTGACCCGCCACATGCCGCGGGCGAACCCGTCGATCAGCACGGTGCCGGGGAAGATGCCGTTCCTGGTGTAGAGCCGCTGCCGGTCCGGGTCGCTGATGATCCGGGCGCGGTCGGCGTGGGACAGCAGCAGGTTGTCGAACTCGGCGACCAGGCGCACCGGGGCCGGCGTGTCCGGGTCCGGCCGGGGTGCGTCCGGCAGGTCGAACAGCTCCCGGCCCTGCTCGTCGCGGAACGCGCGCAGCCGCTTGCGCAGCCGCTCGGTGATCTCACGCAGCCCGGTCAGCCCGGACCAGGCCTGCGCGTCCGCGACCGTGGCCGGGCCGAACGCCGCAAGGTACCTGGTCACGACCTGTTCGGGCGACGCGGCCGCCGCCGCGGACCTGCCGAGCCATGATTCGGCCGAGGTGTGCGCGGCCCGGCCGGCCTCGCCCCACACGCCCCGGGGCGGCACCTGCACCAGCGGCACCAGGGCGCGGACGCCCTGGGCCAGCGCCGCGGGCTGCTGCTCCGGCCACTGCCGCGACAGCGCGGCACCGAGCTCGCTGAACGTCATCGGCCGGTCTTCCACGAGGGCCCGGCCTGCCCGGGCGAGCTCCGCGCGGTCCACGCCGGTGAGCCGCCGGCCGAAGTTCGCCCGCAGGCCGCGTTCCAGCACGGATTGCAGAACGGGGCGCAGGGCCAGGCAGTCGTCGGCCGAGACGAGGTGGATGGTCCCGCGCATCAGACCGATCCGGACCGCCCTCCGGGTGAGCAGCAGCTCCGCCAGGTCGCCCGGGCGGAACCCGTCCAGCCGGGACCACAGCCCGTAATACGGCGGGAACGGCGCCTGCGCCTGCAGGCCGACCAGGTGCTCGACGGTCTCGATCACCCGGTCGGCGCGCGGGCCGGCGGCGCCGGGCAGCGGGTCCCGGCGCAGCAGCAGCTGCCGGCCGAGCAGGGCGCGGTTCAGCGCGCGCGGGGTGAGCGTGTCGGACGGCGCCGGCATCCAGCCGCTATCTCGAGTGCCGGTCCAGGAACGCCAGCGTCTTGGTGTTGAACTCCTCGACGTTCTCGTAGATCGGGGCGTGCGCGCAGTCCTCGAACACGATGACCTCGCTGCCGGCTATCGCGTCGGTGATCGGGTCGGCGAACCGCGTCGAGGTGACGATGTCGTGCCTGCCGAACGTGATCAGGGTCGGCGCCTGGATCGAGCCCAGCACCGCCTGGGCGTCGTGCGCCAGCACCGCCTCCGACTGCCGCAGGAACGCGTCGACCGGGGGCATCGGCCGTCCGCGGACGAAGTCGGCGAGCGAGCCGAGGTACTCGGGCCTGGTGGCGTACGTGTCGGCGGTGAAGCAGAACGGGAAGATCCCCTTGATCACCATGTCGGTCACGCTGCCCAGGCCCTGCGCCACGATCTGCCAGACCTCGACGATCGCGCGCAGGAACGGGTCGGTGCGGTCCCACGCGCTGTGCAGGGACAGCGTCTTCACCAGCTCCGGGTGCTTGGCCGCCAGCCACATGCCGGCCGCCGCGCCAAGCGACAGCCCGAACACGTGCGCCTCGCCGACGCCGGCCGCCTGCATGAACGCGGCGACGTCGTCGGCGAACAGCTCGGTCGTGTAGGTCCCCTCCGGCTTGCCGGACAGGCCGGCCCCGCGCAGGTCCACGCTGTAGCACCTGAACTGCTTCGCGTACTCGGCCACCTGGAACGCGTAGCACGCCTGGTCCGCGGCGAGATAAGGAATGAGCACCATGGGCTCGCCCTCGCCCTGCACCTCGTAGTAGATCTCAATGCCGTTCGCCTGCACCGTTGGCATCGGGGCCCCTCCCTGTCCGTCGGCTCGCAGCCCTGCGGCTGCCGCTCGGGTCAATTGTGCCGGATCAGGCCGGACCCGCCCCGGGGCGTTGCGTAACGGCCCTCAGCCCAACTGGGCGAACGGGCGGACCTCAATCGGCAGTCCGATCACCCTGGTGAACTTGGCACCCCAGGCAACGGCGGCGTCGAGATCGGGCACGTCGACGATCGTGAACCCGCCGAGGTGCTCCTTGCCCTCGGCGTACGGGCCGTCGGTGTTCAGCACCTCGGCGTCGGCCTGGCGGAGCACCCGGGCCGCGTCCGGCGGCTGCAGGCCGCCGCCGAAGACCCACGCGCCGGCATCCTTGAGCTCCTGGTTCAGCGCCTCGACGTCATGGGTGATCTGCTGCATCCGCTCGGGAGCGGGAATCGGCCCGTCCGGCTGGTACACGCTGAGCAGGTAGTACGTCATCGGTAGATCCTCCTCGTGCCCGCGGGCCGGCGCCGAGCCGGCCCTCTCATCCGCTATACGAACGGCCCCCGGCGAGATCGACAGGACCCGAACCGACCCCCCGCCCGATCGGCGGGACGCCAACCCTAGGATGCTGGCGTGACGGCGGCAGCGATCTTGGCGACGGGATGCACGGAGGCGGAAGCAAGGGCCCGGGCCCGGCTGCTGGACGTCGAGTCTTACACGGTGTTCCTGGACCTGGCCGCGGATCCCGGAACGGTCCGCTCCCGCGCCGAGATCCGGTTCCGGTGCCGCTCGCCGGGCGCCGCGACATTCGCCGACCTGCGCGCCGCCGCGGTGCACCGGGTCACCTGGAACGGACGGGACCTGGATCCCGCCGCGGCGGTGTCCGGGGGGCGGCTGCGCCTGGACCGGCTGGCCGCGCGCAACGAGCTCACGGTCGACGCCGAGTTCCGGTATGCGCCCGACGGCCTGGGGCTGGCGCGGTTCACCGATCCCGCCGACGGCGCGCCGTACCTGCTCGGCAACTGCTTCCCGACCAGCGCCCCGAGCCTGTTCTGCTGCTTCGACCAGCCGGACCTGCGCGCGGACCTCACGCTCAGCGTGGCGGCGCCCGCTGGCTGGGAGTGCGTCGCCAACGGCGCGGTGACCGGCCGGCCCGCCCCGGGCGAGGCCGGGACGTGGCGGTTCGCCACGGTGCGCTCGATGAAGCCGTATGAGCTGGCGCTGTGTGCCGGCCCGTACGTCACGGCGGCGGAAGGACAGTACGACGGCACCGGCGGTGCGGTCCGGCTGAGCGTGCGGTGCCGGCGCTCGCTGGCTGGCTCGGCCGGCGCGGCCGGCCTCGGGCGGGTCGGCGGCCTGGTGCGCCAGGCGCTCGCCTGGTACGAGCGGACGCTGGGGGTGGCCTGCCCGTACCCCAAGTACGACGTCGTGTTCGCGCCGGAACTCGGCGCGGCCGCCGTGTCCATTCCCGGGGTGATGATGGTCAGCGAGACCATGCTGCAGCGGCTCACCGACCGGGGCGATGACTTCGCTCCCCTGGTGCTTGCGCACGAGGTCGCGCACCTGTGGTTCGGCTCGCTGGTCGGGGGGCGCTGGTGGGACGACACGTGGCTGGCGGAGGCCCTGGCCACCTACCTCAGCTACACCGCGTGGGAAGAAGCGGTCGGGACCGACTCGCCGTGGCGCGCGTTCTGCATGCGCGAGCAGGAGGCCGCCTACCGCGCGGACGGCCTGCCCAGCACCGAGCCGGTGTCCTCCCCGGTGCCGGACGCGGCCGAGGCCCTGGCCAGGCCGTACGCGATCACCTACTTCAAGGGCGCGAGCGCCATCCGCCAGCTTGCCGCGCTGATCGGCGGCGAGGCCCTGCGCGCCGGGCTGCGCGACTACCTGACCCGGTACGGCGGCGCGGCCACGACCCTCACCGACCTGGTCGGCTGCTGGTCGGCGGCCAGCGGCCGCGACCTGGCCGGGTGGGCGGAGCAGTGGCTGCGGACCCCGGGGGTGAACACGCTGCGGCCCGAGCTGACGCTGGCGCCGGACGGGACCGTGCGGTCCCTCGCGATCACGCAAGAGCCAGCTGCGGGGTTTACTGCGCTGCGTGAGCACCGGATCGCGATCGGCGTGTACGACCGGGACGGCCGCATTCTGCGGCGCCGGCAGGTGACCGCGGCGCAGCTCGCCGGGGGCCGGACCGTGGTGCCGGAGCTGGCCGGGATCCCGGCGCCGGACGCGCTCGTCGTCAACGACGGCAACCTGACGTTCGCCAGGATCAGGTTTGACGGACGCACGCTGCGCACCCTGCTCGCCTGCGGTGTGGACGTGGACGACCCGCTGACCGAGGCGGTCTGCTGGAACGCTTTTTGGGATATGACCACCTCTGCGGAACTGGGCGTAGCCGAGTTCGCCGACCTGGTCGCGCGCAGGATACGCGGCGGGTCCCCGCCCTCCGGCGTCGCCGAGCTGCTGGAGCACGTGCGCACCGGCGCCGACTACTACGCGGTTCCCGGGGAACGGGCGGGCCTGCGGGAACGCGCCGCGGCCGCCGCCCTGGACGGCGCCCGGCTGGCGCAGCCGGGAAGCCGGGCGCAGCGCGCGCTCGCCGTCGGCTTCGCCGCCGCCGCGTCCGGCGAGGACCAGCTCGGCCTGCTGCGGTCCTGGCTGAACGGAAGCTCTCTGCCCGCCGGCGTCGATGCCGACACCGAGCTGCGCGGCCAGGTTCTGGCCACGCTGTCGGCCAGCGGGCTGGCGAGCGATGACGACCTCGACGCGTTCGCGGCGGCCGACCCGGTCGGCGGTGCGGCGCAGCGGGCGACCTGCCGCGCGCTGCGCCCGGATCCGGCGGCCAAGGACGCGGCGTGGGCGGCCGCGCTGGCCGGCGGGCAGTCCCGGCGGATGGCGCTGGCGCACGCCAGGGGCATCTGGGCGCCGGGCCAGGAGCACATCCTCGCGCCGTACCGGGACCGCTACTTTGCCGAGGTTCTGCCGGCCGTCAGCGGCCGCGAGGTGAGCGTCGCCGGACGGCTCGCCAGGCTGCTCTACCCCGCAACGCTCGCCGACGCGGACACGATCGCGGCCACCGACGCGGCGCTGAACCGTGACGGCCTCGGCGGCCCGCTCCGGATGGCGCTGCTGGAGCAGCGGGCGATCCTGCTCCAGGTGCTGGCCGCCCGCTGCAACGGCCGCGGCCAATAGCCGCCGCCGACGAATGTGCCGTTCTCCAACGGGCGAGCGGGGCTATCGATGTACCAAAGGGCTTGTTCTATGCAGCCGATCGGTACATCCATCGCCCGTCGTGACGCTGGCCCGGCCCGGACAGCGGCGGAACCGGCCACGGCTCCGCCGAATTTCGCGTTCTTCGAGAGTTTTCTCTTGACAATATTCTCTCGAGAGTTGACTATCGAGATGTGACTCTCGAAGATGATTCCGGCTCTCGCCCGGCCCATCCGCCCGCCGAGCCAAGGCCGGCCGAGCTGAGGCAGATCACCGACGCGCAGACCATGCGGGCGCTGTCGCACCCGGTCCGGATAGCCATCATCGAGGTGCTGAGCACCGAGGGCCCCAAGACCGCCACCGAGATCGGCGAGCTCATCGCCGAGTCCCCGACCACGTGCTCGTTCCACCTGCGCCAGCTGGCGAAGTACGGGTTCGTGGAGGAGGCAGGCGGCGGGAAGGGCCGGGCGCGGCCGTGGCGCATGACGTCCCACGGTTTCTCGGTTTCCGCCCAGGACGACCCGGAGGCGGAAATCGCGCTGAGCGCGCTTAGCCGCATGTTCCGCGAGCGCCAGTTCGACCGGTACCAAACATGGCTTGAGACAAGGACCACCTACCCCCTGGAGTGGCGGGAAGCCGCAATCGACAGCCAGCACGGCTTCTACCTCACCGCCGAGGAACTTGAGCAGATCGGTGCCGAGCTGGCGGCCCTGCTGCGGTCCCGCTTTCCGGAGCGCCTCACCGATCCGACGACGCGACCGCCGGGATCGGCGCTGGTGGAGATGCTAGTGCTCGCCCATCCGCTAAACCCGCCGACCGACACCCCGCGGAGCGCGTCATGAATCCCTGGCTGCTCAACGCCCTGGCCGATTCCCGTTGCCGCGAGATGCGGCAGGACGCCGCCGTCCGGCGTGAAGGCGGCTTCCGCCGCTGCCCCGGGGTGCCGCCGGCGCCGGCGGCCCACCGCTGGCCGCGGATGCGGCGCCAGGTTGGGTACGCGTTGGTCGAGGCCGGGCTGCACCTGCTGGCGACCGACGGATCGGCGGCGCGCGGCTGAGCCGGGTACGACAACATCCGACCGGACCCGGGTCATCCCCGGCCGCCGCGGCGTGCCGTTGCCCCCGGGTCTGGGCGGCACCACCGGCACCGTGCTGATCGACGGATTCTGGCGAGCGATCCGGAAGACCCGTCGCGCGCGTGGCGGCGCCGTTACACTGCGAGTCGAACCGTTTACCCGGCTGTCAGCCGGGCAGACGGCGGCGGTGACCGCCGAGGGCACCGCGCTTCTTGCGTTCGTGGCACCCGACGCCGAGGCCGGCGAAATCGAGGTTGCCGCCCCGAACCTAGGCGAGCCGCACCCAAAAACCCCTTAGGGGGGTCATACTGGTATTTCGTGAAAGCAGCTCGCGCCGCCACTCGGCGCTACCTCCCAGGAAGCCCTTTCAATAACATCCCAGAGCCGGTCAGGCGCGTCGAAACGTACGCGCTGAATGATCAGGTCACACACGACAAGTACGGGCTCGGCGTGGTCATCGGTGTCGAAGAGGAGATCGCTGTCCTCGTCGACTTCGGCACCCAGCAGGAACGGATCACTTCCCCGTACAACAAGCTGACCAAGCTCTAGGCTGCCCGGTTCCCGGATGATCCCGCAGCGGCGCGTGCCGCCCGGGATGGCGGCGCATCGCAGCGCCGGCGGGCAGTCCGGCCGGCCTTACCGGCATTCGCGCCATTGGCACATTTGCCCCATTGGCGTCGCCGCATTGCGCAGGCAAATGCCCGGCGAGCCCGATCGTGGCAACCATGGCGGGCCGCTGAAGACGGGCCGTTACGCGCCGCGGTGGTGATCCCCGGACGGCACTACGAGTTCGTCTCCGTGCTTTCTCAGCTCCTGGATGGTCGTGACTCCGAGAAGCTGCATTGTGCGGCGCAGCTGCCCGGTCAGCAGGTCGATGGCGTGCTCGACGCCCGGCTGCCCGGCAGTGCCGAGACCGTACAGGTACCCGCGGCCGACCATGCACAGGTCCGCGCCGCGCGCGATCCCGACCGCGATGTCCGCGCCGTGGCGGATGCCCGAGTCGAGGATGACGGCGACCTGATCGCCGACCGCCTCACGGACCGGCCGGACCAGGTCGATCGCCGGGACACAACGGTCGAGCTGACGGCCGCCGTGGTTGGACAGGTGGATGCCGTCCACGCCCGCCGACACCGCGCGGACGGCGTCGTCCGGGCCGAGCGGGCCCTTGAGCACGAGCTTGCCCGGCCAGCGGGCGCGGAAGCCGTCGAGATCGTCCCAGCTCAGGGCGGGGTCGAACATCGCCGTGATGTCGGCGATCGTGCTCACGCCGCCGTTGCCCGGCGCGTTGAAGCTGGCGTACTTGAGCGCCGGGGCGCGCAGCATGGACATCCAGTAACCGGGACGCACGGTGATGTCGAGCAGGGCGCGGGCGGTAAGCATGGGCGGCGCCGTGAACCCGGTCCGCAGGTCCCGGGTCCGGCGGCCGCCGACGGCGGTGTCCACCGTGATCTCCAGCACCCCGAAGCCGGCCGCGGCAGCGCGGTCCACGAGCGTCGCGGTGAGCTTGCGGTCACGCAGCACGTAGAGCTGGAACCACAGGTTGGGGTGCCCGGTCTCGGCCACTTCCTCGATCGTGTACGTCCCGCACGTCGACAGGCCGTACGGCAGGCCGCGGGATGCCGCCGCCCTGGCCACCGCCAGTTCCCCGTCCGGGTGGAAGACCCTGGTGAAGCCGGTGGGGGCCAGCCCGACCGGCGCCGACAGGCCGGAACCGAACAGCGACGTGGACAGGTCCGGCCGGGACACATCGCGCAGCACCCGGGGCCGGAACCGCCACCGCCGCAGTGCCGCCCGGTTGGCGCGCAACGTGAGTTCCTCGTCGGCGGCGCCGTCGGCGTAGCCGAAAACCGGCCTGGGCAGCCGGCGCTGCGCGGCTCGCCTCAGGTCATCGAGGTCGTGGCACTGACGCAGGATCCGGCGGTCGCGATCCGCCTCGAAACCGCGCAGCCGCACCAGTTCCCGGATCTCCCGAGGCTTCATGTGGCCCGCCTCTCTGCGTCGTGCACCCGCCCCGCCGGCCGTGCCCATCCCATCTTCCGCCCATTGGTGCGGGTCAGGGCAGGGGGTCCGCGGGAGGCGCCGGAGCACCGGCGCGAAGCCGGCCCGAGCACCGGCGCGAAGCCGGCCCGAGCACCGGCGCGAAGCCGGCCCGAGCACCGGCGCGAAGCC
>JASHOI010000304.1 GCA_030041195.1 Streptosporangiaceae bacterium
CGACCGCATGAGCGACTTCGTGCGTGTTGTTGGCCGTGGGGATTCCGGTGCCGATGTCGAGGAACTGCCGGATGCCCTGGCTTCGGGCCAGGTAGTCGACGACGTTGGCGAGAAATGCCCGCTGGGCCCGCACGCCGCGGCGCAGTCCGGGGTAGGCCGCGAGCGCCCGCTCGGCCGCCTCGCGGTCGACGGCGAAATTGTCCTTGCCACCGAGCCAGTAGTCGTAGACCCGTGCCTGGTGCGGCCGGGTCGTATCGATCCCGGCCGGAAGCGCCGGCTCCTCCGCCACCGGGTCGTCCGTCATCGCAAGCTCCTCTGATCGTCGCGCCCGGGGTCAGCTTAATCTCGGGCCCGGTGCCCGGTTCAGAACAGTCTCGCGGACCGCTCCTCCAGGTCGAGCAGGAACCTCTTGCGCGCCAGCCCGCCGGCGTAACCGGTCAGGCTGCCGTCCTTGCCGACCACGCGATGGCACGGGACGATCACGCTGAGCGGGTTGCGGCCCACGGCGACGCCGACGTCCTTGGGCGTGGCCCCGCCGCCCGCCTCGTGGGCCAGGTCGCCGTAGGTGACGGTCTGGCCGTAGGGGATCTCCCCAATCAAACCCCAGACCAGGGCCTGGAACGGGACGCCCCGGGGTTCCACGGTCAGCTCGAAGCGCTTGCGGTCACCCGCGAAATACTCCGCGAGCTGCTCGGTGACCTCCTCGAACCCGGCGTCGGACCGCGGGCCGAACGTCGCCGGGTCCGGCGCATACCAGTGATGCGGGAAGTACACGCCGGTCAGCTTGCCCCCGTCGGCGACCAGGGTCAGCTCGCCAATCGGCGAGTCGGTGATCGTGTGGGTTGTCATGACCGTTCTCCTCGTTCCGGTGCTGCCATGTGGTAGACGGCCGGCAGCACCGGAACGTGAGGTCAGCGCCGGGCGTGCCGCGGCCTCATGGGCGGCGGGTCACGATGATCGGCAGCTCGCTCGGCACCAGCGTGCTGCTGGTCACCGGGTGTACGGCGGCTCCGTCGGCGAGCCGCAGCTGCCAGCGGGCGGCGATCGCGCTGAGCAGCAGGGTTGACTCGGTCCAGGCGAACCCCTCGCCGATGCAGTTCCTGATGCCCTGGCCGAACGGGAAGAACACCGCGCGCATGTCGCTTCGGCTGTATTCGGTGGCCCACCGGCCGGTATCGAACCGGCCGGGATCGCGGTACAGCCGCGCGTCGCGGTTGAGCGCGTACGGGCTGAAGAAGATCCGGCTTCCCGCCCGGAGCAGGTAACCGCCGAGCTCGACGTCGATCAGCGCCCGCCGGGGCAGTATCCAGACCGGGCTGTAGAGGCGCAACGCCTCGGTGATCACGGCGCGGGTGAACGGCAGCCTGCCGAGGGTCTCGTAGCCGGCATCGGTGCCGTTCAGCACGAGGTCAACTTCCTGCTGCAGCCGTTCTTGGATCTGCGGATGCTGAGCCAGCAGGTAGCAGGCCCAGGCGATGGTGTTCCCCGTCGTTTCCGAGCCCGCGATGACGAGGGTTGTCGCTTCGTCGCGCAGTTGCTTGCCGGTCATCCCCGCGCCGGTGTCGTCGTCGCGGGCGCGCATGAGGATCGAGATCAGGTCACCGTGGTCCGCCCCCGCGCTGCGGTAGCCGTCGATGATGCCTGCCAGCAGGGCATCCAGGCGCCGGCTGGCCGCGCCGAACCGCCGGTTGGACCTGGTCGGCACCCACGCGAGCCCTGGAACGTTCGCGGTGATGCCCCGGGCCACGAGTTCGGACAGCAGCACCCGCAGCAGCCGCTCGATCTCGTCGATCGCATCAGCGCCGATGCCGCTGGAAAGCAGCGTCCTGGTGAGCACGGTGAGCGTGATCGACCGCATCTCCCGGTCGAACGCGAGCGTCCCGCCGTCTGGCCATGCGCTGATACGCGGCACCGCGACATCCCGCATCGTTCCCGCGTACCGGGCGATCTCGGCGCGGCGGAACGCCGGCTGCATCAGGCGCCGCTGCCGATGATGGCTTTCGCCTTCGGCCATCACCAGCCCGTTGCCTATCAGCCGCCTGGCCCGGCCGAAGTTGAGGCCCTTGCCCAGCTTCCCGGCCTCGCCGACCAGCGCCTGCCTGATGACCGCCGGACTGTTCAGCACGTAAAAGGAGAATGGCCCGAACCGGACCCGAACCACGTCGCCGTGCTCCCTCGCCCGCTGCAACAGCGCCAGCGGGTCACGGCCGAACTCCAGCACGTGCCCGAGAACCCGCCTCCCGCCCGGCATCACGGGCACCTCGCGCCCGACCTCCCCGCTCGCCACAGCCATCGTCCGCGCTCCTGACAGCATCCGCAGCAGCCTGCTGGCCGGCCGGTGCGGCACCTGGCCGATCGCTGCCGATGAGCCGGCAAACGAACAACGCGCCAGCCTTCCGGTCGATCTGCCCGCTGTTCGGACAGTATCCCGATGCCCCAAGACGCGCCGCTGACCAGCGGTTACGCCGACCTTCCGACCTTCCGGCGCGACCAGAGGTCCTTACCGGGCGTGGCTGGGGGCGATCAGCTGTTCGGAGCGTTCCCAGAGGCTGTAGGCGAGGCTGGCGTCGAACGCCTGCGGGTTCACGCGCCGGGCGGGCTTACGCTTCTCGTAATAGGTGCCGGGTTCCCAGTCGGCGCCGGGCTGGCTCTCGGCGAGCCAGACCAGCTCGTCCGCGCCCTTCTCTGGGGTGGTCAGCGGGTGGTCTTCGAAACCCCGGCGCTGCTCGCGGTCTACCTGCAGAAACTGCACGACATCGCGGCCGCGGCCGCCGACGTGCTCCGGGACCGGGCCCAGGCAGCCGGAACCCCCTACGCCCCCGACGACCCGGCCCCCCGAGCCCTCACCGCCGCGGCCTTCGGATGCCTGCTCGCCGCCCAGCACACCTGGCTGGCCTCCGCAACCGGCGACTCCCTCGCCAGCTACATCGACCGCGCCATGGCCACCGTCGCCCCCCGCACCGAGGCAGCCGGGCGGTCAGCCACTTCCACCGCGAGCTGAACCGATTTCCCCTGCGCACAAGTCCTCGGAGAAGGCCGGGCAGCGAGTCGCGCCGTCAGCCGAACAGCCCGGGGTCGAAGCCGGCCGCAATGCGGGGGCAGGGTCCTCGGGATCGCGCCACACGGCGTCGAAGTCGAGGACCGCGTAGCACGCCCGGCACTGTTACCCGGCCGTGGCGCTAACCATTGATTCTTTGGCGGGCGATAGGGCGACCCCCAAGCCGCTGGCCAATCCCCACAGGCGACGCGTCCCCCACCGCCTGAGTCCCCGCACGACCAAACGGGGCCTTCGCTGATCCCCATGTTCCCAGGCCACTTGCGCGATCGGCTTGCCGGTCTCCGGCAACAGGCGGTCCGCGTCACCTTTTGAAATTCCGACGCGATCTTCCTATCGCGCGCTCCAGGCTGCTAGTGGCCGGTTGGCGTAGTGACGCCTAGGATTCCCTTTGAGCGCTCTCTTGGGGAGTTATCGAGCGCTCTTTCGAGAGTTGCTCAAGCATCATTAGGACTTGATCATGACCCTCGGCTCTCATCGGGTGGCCCCGAGCCCGGAACCGAGCCGGTCGCTGCCGGACACCAAGTTCTCGGTCCCAAAGCCTCGTCCCGATGCAGTAAGTCGCGCCAAGCTCATCGACGCTGGCCGGTCGTCCGATTCCCGTGTTGTCGCGGTCACCGCGCCGCCGGGCTACGGAAAGTCGACGCTCCTGGCGGAGTGGGCCGGAGCGGAGGATCGCCGCGTGGCCTGGGTGTCTTTGGACCGTTTCGACGATGATCCGGCGCTGCTGCTGCTCTCGCTGGCGTCCGCGTACCATCGGGCCGGGCTGTGCGGCGCTGATCTTGTGGCCGATATGCGCGGTCCCGGCGTGTCGGTGCTGGGCAGGGCCGCGCCGCGGCTGGCCGCCGCGCTGCACGCGAGCCAAGTCCGGTTCGTGCTCATGCTGGACGATCTTCACGAACTACAGTCGCCGGAATGCCATGACGTGCTGAGCGTGGTGATTTCGGGGATCCCCCCGGGATCTCAGCTCGTCGCCGCGAGTCGTTCCGAGCAGCCGCACATTCCTCGGCTGCGGGCATCGGGTGATGCGATGGAGTTCGGCGCCAGTGACTTGGCCCTCGACGCGGCTGGCACTCAGCAGATCTTCTCGCAGGCGCAGGTCAGCCTGGCCCCCGAGCAGGTCAGCGCGGTGACCGAACGGACAGAAGGCTGGCCGGCCGGCCTCTATCTCGCCGCCTTGATCGCGAAGGAGGGCAACAGCCAAGAGTGGACGGTCACCGGTGACGACCGGTACGTGGCTGACTATCTGTATCGTGAGGCCCTGCTCCACCAGACCGAGGACATGCAGCGGTTTCTGCGCCGCACGGCCGTGCTCGACCAGCTCAGCGGACCACTATGCGACGCCACACTCGATTCATCCGGCGCAGCTGAACATCTGCGTCACCTGGAGGGTGCCGGCCTGTTTCTGATCCCGCTCGACCGGCGGCGGCAGTGGTACCGCTACCACTCGTTGTTCCAGGAGTTCCTGCTCGGGGAGCTGGTCCGCACCGAACCGGGCATCATCACGACGCTGCACCAGCGCGCCGCCAACTGGTATGAGTCCAACGGTTCGCCGGCACTGGCCCTCGAGCACCTGTTGCACACGACCGACTGGGACCGCTCGCTGCGGCTGGCGACCGCGCTGGCCCTGCCGACCTACATGGCCGGGCAGATGACGACCAGCCAGCGCTGGTACCGAACTATCGGCGAGGTGAATATCGAACGCTACCCACCGCTTGCCGTGCAAGTCTGCGGGACTGCCGCGGCAAGCGGCGATACGGCCGGGACCGCGCGGTGGGCAGCGTTCCTTGACGATGCGTCGTTCGACGGTGTGCCCACAGATGGGTCGGCCTCGTTCGACTCGGCTCGGGCCGTGTTGCGGGCATTGCTGTGTGCCAGCGGTCCGCAGGCGATGATGGCCGACGCAGCCTTCGCTGTCGCCCAGGAACCCGCCTGGAGCAGCTGGCGCGACACTGCGCTCTGGTTGCTCGGCGAAGCGAACATGCTCGCAGGAAACCTCGAAGAGGCCCGCGGCCTTCTTACTGAGGCATCCGCCGCCGCTGTGGCAATGGGTAACACCGAACCCGTCGTCGTCTGTGAATCGGACCTCGCGATGCTGGCTATGGATCGCGGCGAGTGGAGCGAGGCGGCCGGCCGGCTCGGCCTTGCGCTGGCCACGATCGAATCGAACCGGATGCACGACTACATCACGTGTCTGTTGGCCTTTGCCGAGGCAGCCCGGCTTTCCGTGCACCAAGGTGACATGGACAAGGCCCGCCGCCAGCTCGCCCAGGCGATGCGGGGCCGCCCGTCAGCTACCTACGCGTTCCCGTGGGTAGCTGTCCGGCTGCGGCTGCAGCTGGCCAAGGTGTATCTCGCAATCGGCGATCCGGGGGCGACCCGTCAGCTGGTGCGCGAGATCGATGACATCCTGCAACAGCGTCCCGCGCTCGGGACCCTCACCGAACAGGTCGAGGAGTTCCGCACCCGTGCGGCCAAGGCCGCCAGAGCAGCCGCCGCCTCGTCGCCGCTGACCCCGGCCGAACTGCGGCTGCTGCCCTACCTGCAGACCCACCTGACCGCGAATGCCATCGCCGAGCGGTTGTTCGTCTCCAGCCACACCGTCAAGGCCGAGCTCAAGTCGATCTACCGCAAGCTGGGCGTCTCGACGCGCCACGACGCCGTGCAGCAAGCCACGGCGATCGGCCTGCTTGGCGCGTAGCGGTGGTGACTGACTGGTCCTCCCCCACATCGGGAACGCACGACGCGGGCGGGGGCAACCGCAGTATCGAGAGGCGCTCGATCGACTGGATCCCGGACACTGAGCGTCACGGCAAGGTATGGCAGCAGACGCCGCTGTGGTTCCTGGGCAATTTCCAGTACAGCACGATCGCGGTCGGCTTCATCGGGCCTTTGCTTGGCCTGTCGGTCGGGTGGACGACCGTCGCAGGCACGGCCGGTATCCTCGTCGGCACCTGCTTCATGGCCCTGCACGCGACCCAGGGGCCCACGCTCGGGCTGGCGCAGATGATTCAGTCGCGTGCCCAGTTCGGTAGCCGTGGCGTCATCATTGTGCTGTTGGCGATGCTGGTCACCTACATGGCCGCCAACGTGGTCGTCCAGGTACTGCTCGCCCAGGGCCTGCACGGGGCCTTCGGCTGGAACGCCAGTGCAGTGGCGATCGTGGTCACGGCAGGGGCAGCGCTGCTCGCGATCTACGGCTATGACTGGGTGCACCGCGTGTTCCGCTGGATCTTGTGGATAAGCCTGCCGCTGGTAACTGTCGTCACCATTGGCGTGTTCGCCGGACGGGCAGGGGGCGTGGTCAGCCACCACGTTTACGGGTTCAGCTGGACAGGCTTCATGGCACAGTTCACCGCGGCGATGTCCTACAACCTCGGGTGGGCAGGGTATGTATCCGACTACACGCGTTATTTGCCGCGTGCCATTCCCCGCGCCAAGCTCATTGGCTGCGTGTTCGCGGGAGCCGCGACGCCGGCGGTCTGGCTGATCGCCCTGGGCGCCTGGCTGGCCATCCGGCTGAACGCGACGGACCCACTGGTCGGCCTGCAGCGGGCGGGCGACAACGTGATCACCCATCTCGGCGGGGCGACCGGTTTCCTGTTGTCCGTCGCGCTAGCCGCGGGCATGGGCATGAACGCCTACAGCGCCATGCTGACGACGCTGGCCGGGGTGGACGCTTTCCACAAGGTCAAGCCCACCAGGAGCGCCCGCGTGATCACCATCCTGGTGCTGTCGGTGATCTGGTTCGTGATCGGCACACTGACGACGACCAGCGCGGTCGCGGTCGTGGATATCGCGCTGTCGCTTACCCTGTACCTGCTGGTTCCGTGGACGGTGATCAGCCTGACTGACTTTTTCTTCGTGCGTCGTGGCCGTTATGCCATCGTGGATATCTTCCGGCCCAGCGGTGTTTATGGGGTGTGGTCGTATCGCGGGCTGATCGCCTACGGGGCCGGATTCGCCGCCGAGATGCCGTTCATGGTGCTCCCCCCTTACTACATCGGTCCATTGGCCAAGGTCCTGCACGGCGTGGACATCGTGTGGGTCGTCGGTGCAGTAGTGACCGCGGTCGTCTACTTGCTGCTGACCCGCAGCCTCGACGTGGCCGCGGAACAGGCGGCGATCGACAACAGCAGTTCCGAGCTCCGGTGCGTACCGGATTGACCAGGCGCCGGGTGGTCGACGCAGGCCTGATTGCCAGGATGGCCAGCGCCGGCGTGCCCCAGACCAGGCCGTCGCGGCAGTGTTCATTCAGCGGCGCACTCGCGGGGGTGGGGCCCACCTCCCGGCAAGCCGGATGGCCGGGGCTCTGGTCGTTCTCAGGTGCCGGTAAGGGTCAGGCCTTCGGGGCGGATAGCACGCGGAACTCGTTGCCCTCGGGGTCGGCGAGGACGACCCACGTCGGTACCCCCTGTCCGGTATCGGCATAGCGGGCACCGGCGCGGAGGAACCGCTCGACTCCGGCTTGCTGATCACGGGGCCGGAAGTACAGCGGAAGCCGGTTCTTGGATTGCCTGGTTTCAGGCAGCGGGACGAAGATCAGCCTGGGAAGCTGATCTGCCGAGGGGCGGATCTCGAATGTCTCAGGCGAGTCGTTTACGATCACCCAGCCCAGGGCGTGCGCCCACCACTGGCCGAGCGCAGCAGGGTCGTGGGCATCTACGACAACCTGGCCCGAGCTCACCAGCCCACCCTATGCCGCAAACCGGTGGCGGGTTCGCAGGAAGTGGCGGCATGCCAGGTGCCGCGGCCCACGATCTCGGTTCTGGGCGGACGATGGGTCGCTGTTTCCCCCGATTCGTGGGATGAAACTCCTCCCGGCGCAAGGTGAACTGAGGTCGGACAGCACGGGAGGCGCATGAGTCTCATGGCGAGATTCCAGGAAACCCTGCGCAGGCTGGCGATCTTCGACGGGCGGCTCGTCGAGGAAAGCCTGGGCTTGGACATGATTGAGACGTCTGCCCTGGATCCCAAGACTGCAGCTCTGATTCAGCTGGGGACATTGGTGGCCACGGGGTCATCGGCGGTCTGCCTGGAATGGGGTACGGCACGGGCGCTAGCCGCGGGCGCAGCTAAAGACGAGATCGCCGATGTGCTGCTGGCGATTGTCCCGGTGGCCGGCCTCGGCCGGGTCGTCTCGGCTGCTCCCGAAGTGGCGAGCGCGCTGGGCTATGACGTGGAGGCCGCGCTGGAGGCATCGGATGATTACTGATCACCCTCCGCTGGTCTTCGCTTTGATTGGCAACTCTTCAGCACGTGCCGCGAGACTCAATTTCTGACCGGGCTTCCTGCCGATTGCCCCGTTGAAGTTCTTCCCGTCCCCGGACCCATGCGGGTGCCCCGAGGGATGGCCGTAAGCATGGGGCGGCTGTCCCAGGGCCAACCTCAGTTAAACGTGTGCCCGGAGGGTTCCGCCGCAGGTCGGAGCGTGCGCCTCAGGCACGAATCGGCTGAGCGTTTCCCACGAATCGTGGGATGCGCGCCGCCCTCGACCGGGATGGGGTGATTGCGTGGGTGAGGTACGCGAGCGACGGGAACGGCGGGTACCGATGGCGACCTATGCGACCCAAGAAGCGGGAGCGCGGGCAAAGCGGTCCGCGGTTTCGGTTGGAGATCCGATTCTGCTTTCCAAGATCACGGTGCCGCGCGTACCGGAATGGGCCGTACTGCGCCCGCGGATCACCAGGCTGATCACCCAGGGAACCCGGTGGTGCCCGCTCACCGTCGTCACCGGTCCCGCAGGCGCGGGCAAGACAATGGCCCTGGCGGTGTGGGCAGCGGCGCAACCCGGCACTGTTGCCTGGCTCTCCGTGGATGAGTACGACAACCGTCCAGGGGTCTTCTGGCCCTACGTGGTCAGCTCGCTGCGCAGATCCGGGGTGGCCCTGCCGAGGGCACTGTCGGCCGCGGCACGGGGGCGCGCTGCCCAGCATGCGTTCTTGCTGCGGCTCTTGTCGGCGCTGACTGCCCAGGACCCGCCGGTGACCTTGATCCTCGATGACTTCCATCTGCTGACGGAGCCAAAAGTCCTCAGCGGGCTCGACTTTGCGCTGCGGAATGCGGGACCTGGACTGCGCCTGGTGATCTCTTCGCGGATGGACCCACTGCTGCCGCTGCACCGCCGCCGGCTGGCCGGCGAACTGACCGAGATCCGGACCAGTGACCTCGCGTTTACCGTCAGTGAAGCTGGCCAGCTCATGAGCCAGCACGGCAGCCAGCTATCGCCAGATTCGCTGGAATCCCTCACCCGCAGGGCCGAGGGATGGGCGGCTGGCATCCGCTTGGCCGCGCTGTCCATGGACGCCCATCCCGACCCGGACCAATTCGTCAAAGAACTGATCAACGAGGACAGCGCCCTGACCAGCTTCCTGGTGGAGGAGGTGCTTAACGCCCAGCCGCCTGAGGTTCGGGAGGTTCTGCTGAGCACCTCGATCCTCGAGCAGGTCAGCGCTGAAGCGGCGAGCGACATGACTGGCAATGAGCGGGCCGAGGGAATCTTAACGGCCCTGGCGCGCACAAATACGTTTGTCCAGCCGATCGGCGGTGGGTGGTTCCGCTACCACACCCTGTTCGCGGAGGTATTGCGTCTCAAGCTGAGGCATCAGTTTCCGGACCGGAGCGCCGCATTGCATCTGCGCGCCGCTCGTTGGTACGAACGGAACGGTCGGCTCGCCGACGCCGTGCGGCATGCCGCCCAGGCCGGCGACTGGCAGCTTGCTGCCAGCATGGTTATCGACGGGCTGGCGGTCAGCGAGATCATCGACCCGGGACGAGGTCATTCCCTGGCCGAGGAGTTCGCGGGAATGCCGGACGGGGAAACGTGGAGTGCGCCGCAGCCGTACTTCGTCTCCGCAGCGGTTGCGCTGGTCCGGCACGGGCCCCAGGTTTCAGCTGCGGTGCTCGATGTCGCGGAAGGCTGCCTCGAGCGACTGCACACCGACCAAGCCACATGCCGACTCGCCGCCGCCATGCTCCGCCTCGCGATATTTCGCCGGACCGGGAATCTCGCCGGCGCGATCCGAGCGGTCGCCAGTGCCGAGACGATGGCTCGCGCGCTTCCGGCCGGGACGCTCGCTCAGCATCCCAGAACGCACACGCGGCTGCTGTCCGCCCGCGGCGCTGTAGAACTCTGGTCTGGGAATCTTGACGACGCGGCCGTCGCCCTGAACGCTGGCCTGACCACTGCGGCGGAGGCGGGCGGAAGCTACGAACGAGCGGACTGCCTGGGATATCTCGCTCTCGTAGAAACCTTGCGGGGCCGACTGGGCAGCGCAGCGGACCTGGCTGCCCGGGCACAGTCGGCCGTGACCACCGACGAGCAGCTGTCGTCTGCTCCGCGCCCGAACCCCGCAGCGCTCATCGCCCTCGCCTGGGTACACCTGGAGCAACATGATCTGCGCCAAGCCGGCCGAGCGCTCAAGGAGATGAACGTCATGCTGACCGTAAGCCCGGACAGGTTCCTCAGCGGGCTGGCTTGCTCCGTGGCGGCCCGAGGCGCCCTTCTCGAGGGTGACGCTGATATGGCTGAACGGTATCTGGCCAAGGCACGATCCGGGTGGAGCGTACCGGCCTGGCTCGACTCACGACTCATGGCCGTCGAGTCGCAGGTGGCCGCAGCCGTGAGTATCAACCAGCGGCCGTTGATGTCAGCCCACCGTCACGATGCTGCCCCGGCTTCGTCGCATAACTCGGGTGAGACCACCGTGCCGCTCGTTGTCGAGCCGCTCACCGAACGCGAGCAAGAGGTGCTGCGTCACCTTTCGGACATGCTGAGCACCGAGGAAATCGCCAGCGAGATGTTCATCTCGGCCAACACCGTGAAGTCACATCTCAAAAGCATCTTCCGCAAGCTCGCGGCGGCTCGCCGAAGCGAGGCAGTTCGCCGGGCCCGCCAGCTCGAGCTGATCTGATCTTGACGACACACACAACATTCGAGAGCGAATGATGCCGCAGAAAATCGCGCGCCGTGCGGGCAGACTCACTGACCAATAGCGTTTTCCTCACTTTGATCCGACCACGGTTCAGGATCACCCGTACCGAGTGGGCCGCCCCGGAGGGGCCCGCAGCACTGTGGGATGACGAGGCGTTGGCCGAGCCCTTGCGGGCCCTGGACGGCCGACATGGACCGTCGCCCTGATCAGCGCCGGCACCACCAGCACCGGCACGCTCCTGCCACGTCCGAGTGAGCGAGTGGTCGCGGATTGCCCGGGCCAGGCTTAGGCTTTACGCCCATGAACCGCGGACCGGGCGATTTCGCGGCGGTGTCGGGCCTGCTGGCAGACCGGGCACGGGAGCTCGCTGCGCAGGCTGCCTTCGGGGAAGAGGGAGACGCAACGGCTCGCGGCCAGGCCGCATGGCCGGCCGGTACTGCGCAAGGAGCGGCCTCCGCGCCTGTACCAGGTCTCGCCACCGTGCTACTGGCCAAAGAGACCCGTGCGTTAGCAGGGTCGGTGCTTCGGCTCGCCGTTGCGGACGCTTACGCGAGCGGGCATACCTGGGAAGAGATCGGCGAAGTGCTGGGTATCAGCCCGCAGGCCGCGTTCCAGCGCTTCGGCCGCCCGGCGGCGTCGGCTCCCGGTGAACCCGAAGCCGTCGCTCCGGTGATCACGGACGCGGCCGACCGGGCCATCGCTGTGCTGGCCGACTGGTTCGAGGAGCGCTACGGCGCGGTCGCCGAGACGTTCGACCCGGTCATGGCGCAGAGATTTCCTGCCGCCGGCCTGGCTGCAGCCCGGGACCGGCTGACCGGCACCGCCGGGCAATACCGGCGACTGGGCGACAACGATCCACTGGTCCGGCAGCTGGGCAACTACACGGTGGCCGACGTGCCCTTGGAATTCGAGGTCGGGCTCATGAAAGGCCGGGTCGCGTTCGACTCTGCCGGCCGGGTGGCCGGCCTGTACGTGCTGCCGCCCGCCACGCCGTGAGCACTCCGCGGCCGCCGAGGTCACGCCTGGCCCCGGGCGCGCTGTGCATTAATCGCTGCGCCGCAGCTCTATGTAGGCGTCGGCGCCCGGGCCGAACGGCGGGACGTCCGTCGGGGCGCACTCCAGCGCCACGGTCTGGCCCGGGTCCAGGTCCACCTCGAGCCGCGGGCTGCGCGCCCAGCTGATCTGGAGGAATACGGTGTGCCGCCCCGGTGTCACGGGCACGTCGATCCGCTGCCCGTGTTTGATCATCGCCACCTGCTGCCCGTCGATCATCACCTGATAGCGGCGGAGCCTGTCCCGCCAGCCACCTTGCACGCGGAACAGCGCGATGACGCTCCCGCCCGGCGCCGCGTTCATCCCGGCCTGCCGCTGCGCGCCCGTGGCGGTTGCGGCGCGGGCGCGGGCCATCTGCGCCGGGCGCGGGCGGCG
>JASHOI010000305.1 GCA_030041195.1 Streptosporangiaceae bacterium
GGCAGCGCGCCCAGCGGCGGGGCGGCACAGGGCGAGGCAGCACGGCGCGAGGCGGCACAGTGACCGGGCCCGGGCCGAGGCCACATCCGAGCCACGGCCTGCTGGCCGGCCGGACCGTGCTGGTGACCGCCGCCGCCGGTACCGGCATCGGGTTCGCCGCCGCGCGGCGCTGCGCCGAGGAGGGCGCCACGGTCGTGATCAGCGACAAGCACGAGCGAAGGCTCGGCGAGGCCGCGGAAGGGCTGGCCGGGCTCGGCGGAAAGCCCCCGCTGGCCGTGGCCTGCGACGTCACCTCGCAGGCACAGGTGGACCACCTGTTCGAGGCCGCGATCGCCGAGCATGGGCACCTCGACGTGGTCGTGAACAACGCCGGGCTCGGCGGCGACACGCCGCTGGCCGAGATGACCGACGAGCAATGGGGCGCGGTCCTCGACGTGACGCTGAACGGGACCTTCCGGTGCACCAGGGCCGCGCTCCGGCACATGATCCCGCGCGGCGCCGGCGTGGTGATCAACAACGCGTCGGTGATCGGCTGGCGGGCGCAGGCCGGGCAGGCGCACTACGCGGCCGCCAAGGCAGGGGTGATGGCGCTCACCCGGTGTGCGGCGATCGAGGCGGCCCCGGCCGGAGTCCGGGTCAACGCGGTGTCGCCGAGCATCGCCATGCACCCGCACCTGGCGAAGGTGTCCAGCGAAGAGCTGCTCTCCGAGCTCGCGGCGCGGGAGGCGTTCGGCCGCGCCGCGCAGCCGTGGGAGGTCGCCGACGTGATCGTGTTCCTCGCCAGCGATTATTCGTCGTATATGACTGGCGAGGTCGTCTCGGTCTCCAGCCAGCACCCGTGACGGAGGTGCGAATGGCCAAACCCATGATCACCAGTACGCTGACCGGCGCCGTGGCCGAGATCGTCGTCGATCATCCGCCGGTGAACGCGCTGCCGGTGGCCGGCTGGTTCGAGCTGGCCGACGCGATCCGCGCGGCCGGAGCCAACCAAAACACCCGCGTGGTCGTGCTGCGCGCCGAGGGCCGCGGCTTCAACGCCGGCGTCGACATCAAGGAGATCCAGGCCGACCCCGGGTTCTCCGCGCTGATCGGCGCCAACCGTGGCTGCTTCGCCGCGTTCGCCGCCGTCTACGAGTGCGCCGTGCCGGTTATCGCGGCCGTGCACGGCTTCTGCCTCGGCGGCGGCATCGGGCTGGTCGGCAACTCCGACGTGATCGTCGCCAGCGACGACGCGACGTTCGGGCTGCCGGAGGTTGACCGCGGCGCGCTGGGCGCCGCCACCCACCTGTCCCGGCTGGTGCCGCAGCACAAGGCCAGGGCGATGATGTACACGTCGGCCACGGCGACAGCGGCCGAGCTGCACGCGTTCGGCTCGGTGCTCCGGGTCGTGCCGCGCGAGCGGCTTCGCGCCGAAGCGCTGGAGCTCGCAGCCGAAGTTGCCGCCAAGGACCCCGCGGTGATCCGGCTGGCCAAGGAGGCGTTCAACGGCATCGACCCGTGGGACGTCAAGCGCAGCTACCGGTACGAGCAGGGCTACACGTTCGAGCTGAACCTCTCCGGCGTGTCCGACCGGCTGCGCGCCTCGTTCGGGCAGGACGGGCAGGAACCGCCGGCCGGAGACCAATGACATGGACCTGACCGAGTCACCCGCGGAGCACACGTTCCGGCTCGAAGCCCGCGCCTGGCTGGAGGCGAACGTGCCCCGCCCGCCGCTGCCCTCCGGCGACACGAGGGCCGGCTTCACCGCCCACCTGGACTGGGAGCGCGCGCTGTTCGACGCGCGGTGGTCGGTGGTCTCCTGGCCCGGAAAATACGGCGGCCGGGACGCGTCGCTGTGGGAGTGGCTGATCTTCGAGGAGGAGTACTACCGGGCCGGCGCGCCGCAACGGGTGACCCAGAACGGGATCTTCCTGCTCGCGCCCAGCCTGTTCGAGTTCGGCACGCCCGAGCAGCAGGATCGCATCCTGCCGCGGATGGCCGCGGCGCAGGACCTGTGGGCACAGGGCTGGTCCGAGCCCGGGGCCGGCAGCGACCTCGCCGGGATCACCAGCCGCGCCGAGCGGGACGAGGCGGCCGGCGGCTGGCGGCTGCACGGGCAGAAGACGTGGACCACCCGCGGCGCGTTCTGCACCCACCTGTTCGGGCTGTTCCGCACCGACCCGGCGGCCGAGCGGCACCGCGGGCTGACCTACTTCCTCGTGGACCTGCGGTCACCCGGCGTTGAGGTGCGCGGATTCGAGCGCCTCGACGGTGACGAGGGATTCGCGGACGTGTTCTTCGATGGGGCGTTCGTGCCGGAACGGGACGTGCTCGGCGAGGTCAACCGCGGCTGGCCGGTCGCGATGGCCACGACAGGCTCGGAGCGCGGGCTGACCTTGCGATCGCCCAGCCGGTTCGTGACCGCCGCCGGCCGGCTGGCCGAACTCGCCCGCTCCCGCGGCCTTGACCCGGGGCTGCGGGACCGGGTCGTGCAGTCCTGGATCGAGGCCCGGGCGTACCACCTGTTCACGCTGGAGCAGGTCACCGGCATCGTGGCCGGGAACAACCCCGGCGCCCGGTCCAGCCTGAACAAGCTGTACTGGTCCGAGCTGGACGTCCGGCTGCACGCGACCGCGATGGAACTGCTCGGCGCCGACGCCGAGGTTGACGGGCCGTGGAGCCGCGGCTTTGAGTTCTCGCTGGCCGGGCCGATCTACGCGGGCACCAACGAGATCCAGCGCAACATCGTCGCCGAGCGGCTGCTCGGGCTGCCGCGCGGCTGACCGGGAGGGAACGGGACCGATGCGCTTCGCCGTCGCCGAGGACGCCGCCGCGCTGCGCGACGCGGCGGAGGCGTTGCTGGCCGCGCGCGCGACGCCCGCGCTGATCCGGTCCGCGTGGCCCGGTGCAGCCGACCCGCGGGGCGGGCTGGG
>JASHOI010000030.1 GCA_030041195.1 Streptosporangiaceae bacterium
GCCGCGTCGTGCCGCGCCGCACCCGAGCCCCGTCGTGCCGGGCCGCGCCGCGCCAGACACCGGCCGTCTGACCAGCCGGCCCGGCTAAACGATCTTGGTTTTCTTGCAAATTTGACGTACGCCTGGATGCGCGTCAGGACCCCACAACCGCGAACCGTGCCGCGGCGTCTAGGGGGATGAGTATGCGATTGTCCTGAGCAGGTGATCTGGATGCGGCTGCGATTGGTATCCGGGCCGTTGTCGGTTGCAGCGTGCGTGATCGCCGCCACGGCGTGCGGTGGGCACGTGACGGAGGCGGGTAGCACGCGGCCGGCCGCTGCCCAGCCGGCGACGACAGCCAGCACGCCGGCCCGCACAGTGGCGCTGCGGGCGCCGTGGCCGGAACGCAGGATCCTCCCGGAGAGCGTCCATATCGTCAGCCAGGTGTTCGACCCGGACACCGACGTGCTCTACACGCTGGTGTCCAGGACTCAGGCGTCTGCCAACGGCTCGTATGTCCTGCAGGCCACCGATCTCCGCACCGGCGCGGTGCGGCGGGGAGATTCCTATCCTCTCGCTCGGCTCTCTCTAGTGTCTGGTTACCTGTGGGTGTCCGGGTGGCCCAGCGCCGGAACGCCGCCCGTGCTGGGACAGGTCGATCCCGAGACGCTCCGCACCGTCCGTTTGGTATCGCCGTCCAGGGTGTCGTGGGATTCCGTTGTGGCGCCGGGCCCGGCCGGGTCGGTGTGGGTGGGCGCGTACCGGATGCTCCTGCGGATGTCGGTGGGCAGCGGGGCCGTGCTGGCTCGGACGGTGCTGCCTCCCGGCCTCGGCCTGTCTGACATGGCCGCCAGTGCGGACGGCGCGTTTCTGTACGTGTCCGCCGCGCACCTGGTCGCGGGCGGGGCCGAGGAAGGCGCCGTCCTGCTCGAGTACTCGGCCAGAACGGGCAAGCTACTGGCAAAAACGGACCGCACGCCGATCAGCTATTCGGTCGCGGGAGCGGACCTGACTGCCCTGCCAGCGGGCGTCTGGGTCTCGTTCCGCACCGGGAACCTGGGCCTCAGCGTGCTGCTGGACGAGCGGGCTCTGGCCACCGTGATCGCCCCGGTCCCGCCCCGGACGCCGGAAGGTGTCTATTACTGGCCCATGTTCAGCTCCTCGGTCTACGCGGAAGGCGCGCTGTGGGTGACGACCTTGACCGGGCTCGTGGCCTGCGTGAACCCCGCGACCGGCCAGGTGCGGGCGTCGGAGACGGTGACGTCGCAGTCGGCGCAGCTAGGCGGGCTGCTCGTGGCAGGCGGCACGGCACGGCAAGTGTTCGGGTTCGTCACGAACACCGGTTACAGCGGTCTGGTGAGCATCAGCCCACCGCGGAGCTGCTGGGGATGACCGGCCGATTTGGCTCTGACCGTGAACAGGGACCCTCCGGCAACCCCGCCGGGCCCTCACTACCTACGAAGTTGACGCCATCCATCGTGCAGAACTGTCAGTGCCTTGCGGCAGGCTTAGACCGTGAGCCTTCCGTTCCCCGAACCCACTGCCGCCGCGTCTTCGCGGGCCGAGGTCTTCTTGAGGTACCTCGATTTCTTCCGCGACCGGCTCGCCGATAAGGTGACGGGCCTGCCCGCCGATGAGGTGCGCCGCAGTCGGCTGCCCTCGGGCTGGACGCCGATCGAGCTGCTCAAGCACCTCCGCTACGTGGAGATGCGGTGGCTCGACTGGGGCTTCGAGGGCAGCGACATCGCCGAGCCGTGGGCCGATGCCCGGGACGGTCGCTGGTACGTGGCGCCCGACGAGACCCTGGACGAGCTGGTCGCGGCTCTCCAGGCCCAGGCCGAGCGCACCAGGGTCATCGTCGGATCCCACGATCTTGCCGACGTCGGCAAGCCCGGCGAACGGTGGGACGGCGCCGAACCTGCGACGCTTGAGCGGGTTCTGTTCCACCTGCTCCAGGAGTACGCGCGCCATATCGGCCAGCTCGATATCGTGGTCGAGCTGGCCGACGGCCGGACCGGTGAGTAACGAGCCTGGGCAGCGAAACGGCTGGTCACGATGAATCTGCTGGCGTGCATGGGTCCGCCGTGCGGCTTACCTCGCACCCAGCCTGCCGGGCAATGGACGCGAAGGCCGCTGCGTCGTAGATGGCGGCACCGCCCGGATCGTTGTTGAAGAAGACAAAAATATCGGCGTCATCCGGCCAGGTACCGGTCAGCCGCTGCACCCAGCTACAGAGGGCGCGCTTGCCGTATCGGGGCCATGGCTCCGCCGCGCCCTCATGGAAGCGCAGGTAGCCCCAGTCTGCCGTCCGCCACAACGGCGTGATCGGACGGCCGAGCCGGTCCGCCCAGCATAGGGCCGCGTTGTGGTGGGCTAGCAGCTCGCGGACCTCGTCGGACCACCACGAGTCGTGCCGGAACTCCACCGCGACCCGTACTCGGCTGCACGCGCCGCCGGCCACGGAAGTCATCGGGAACCCCGCGATCTCGCGCAGGGAGGCGTCCAGGGCGCCAGGATCGGCAGGGAAGTTCGGGGGGAGCTGCAGCAGCACCGGGCCAAGGCGGTCGCCGAGCCCGCCGGCCGCTGTCAGCAGCCGCCCGACCGGTTCGGCCGGATCACGCAGCCGCCGGACGTGGGTCAGGTAGCGGCTGGCCTTAACCGCCATCACAAAGTCCGTGGGAACGCTGGCATGCCACTTGGCGAAGGTCTCCTGGCTGGGCAGCCGGTAGAACGAGCCGTTGTTCTCGACGGTCCGATACTGACTGGCGTAGTACTCAAGCCACCGACGCTGGGCCAGGCCCGATGGATACAGCACGCCCCGCCAGTCCCGGTACTGCCAGCCCGAAGTACCGACAAGAACTGGCATCTGGGACGCTGCCTCCCCTCCGGCATCCGCGGCTACCCGAACGGTAGCCTGACTGGGCGGATAATCACATGTCAGCCAGCCGTCGGCGAGGCGGATCGGCACGCTGGTTCCCGGGGCCCGGCGCGTTCAGCTCAGCAGGCGTGTCACGGGCTGCCGCGGGCCGAGGCTGGTGGGTGTCGTGGTGGGACGCAGGTACTCGACACCAGCGGGCCAGCGGGCCACGTGCTGCGCCCCGGTATCGGGGTCGTAGCCGATGTAGCTGACGTCCTCGACGTCGACGGCGAACAGCACGAAGTGGCCGACGACGGGCCGCCAGCCCAACTCGGCTCCTGCCGCCTCCGCATACCGCTGTTGCACCTGTCGGTCGGTCTCCGTCCGTACCACGCCGCGCAGCTTGATCTCGGCCGCGGCTTCCGGCCCGGTGACGAGGCTGTGCAGCAGAACCCTTGGATCCCGGCCCAGATCGCGGGCCTTCGTGGAGGCTTGCATCATCGAAAGCCACAGCTCACCGTCCATGATCAGCGGCTCCACCCCGCTGATCCGCGGCGACCCGTCGCGTGTGATCGTGCCCACCAGCAGCGCGCCCGGCTTGATCAGCCTCTCGTGCGCGATCGCGCCCAGTGCTGGCTGGCGGGTCGCTATCTCAGCCCATTTCATGCTTCTTGCCTACTCCGGGCCGCCGACAGAACGAGCAAGCCAGCCCGCAGCTGCCGGTCAAGGGGCAGCGCAAAATGGCCTATAGGTCACTGAACGGTACATTCATACCGGCCAGGGCGTGGTTGCGGTGGCTAGGGGGACAGCTGGGGCCAGAGGGTTATGGCTGCTGTGGGTCATCTCGTTCGCGCTGACCGCCACCATGGCCCTGTCGGCGAGCACGGACGAACTCAGCCACGACGCAGCCCTGCTTGACCGCACCAAGAGCGGCCACACCCGGACATGGGCCCGGTCATCGATGTACCAAAGGGCCGCATCTAACAGGCCCAACGGTACATCGACGACGCCCGGCACCCGAGGAGGCGCGTCCGCGCCTGCCCCAGTGGCCGCGCCTGCCCCAGTGGCCGCGCCTGCGCTCAGGGCGGCGGGCGCGGGCGCCGGATATCGGTCCGGGCCAGTTCAGCCAGGCTCTGGCCCTCCCAGCAGGTCGGTGTGCTCTTCGTCGGGTTCCGGGCCGCCGAACTCGTCGCTTGGCGGCTGGGAACCGCCCAGAACGTCGTCACCGGGCTCGGGACCGCCGAGAACGTCCTCTCCTGGCTCGGGCCCACCGAGCAGGTCGGTGCCCTCTTCGTCGGGTTCCGGGCCGCCCAGCACACCAGGGTCCGGGGTATTCGCCATGACAGCCTCCTCTCGGCCTTTCCCCCCACGATGCCCGGTCGGCCGCGCGTTCACAACCGTCCCGCAGGTGAACGTTCATCCCGGCGGTTACCCGCCGGGGCGGCGGTCGACCACGCGCACCGCCTTGCCCTCGCTGCGCGGGATGGTTCCTGGCCGCGCCACGGTCACCGTGATCCGCAGGCCGGTGTGCTCGCGCAATAGCTGCTCCAGGCGCGTGCGCAGCGCCGCGGGATCCTCGCCGGTTCCGTCGGGCTCGCATTCCAGCGTGAGCTCGTCGAGCGGTCCTGGCCGCTCGACGATCAGACGGTAGTGCGGCGCCACGCCGTCCGCGCCCAGCAGTATGTGCTCCACCTGGGACGGATGGATGTTGACGCCGCGCACGATCAGCATGTCGTCGAGGCGGCCGCGCAGGCCGGTCAGCCGGACCGTGGTGCGGCCGCACGGACACGGCGTGTCCACGAGGCGCCCGATGTCACCGGTCCGGTAGCGCAGCAGCGGCAGCGCCTCCTTCGTCAGCGTGGAGAAGACCAGTTCTCCCTCGGTCCCCGGCGCCACAGCCCGGCCGTCGCCGGAGTCGACCACCTCGACGAGAAAGTGGTCCTCCTGCACGTGCAGCCCGGTGCGGGCCGGGCACTCGGCCGCGACCCCGGGGCCGCACATTTCGGACAGGCCGTAGAAATTGACCGCCCGCAGCCCGAGCGCCCGCTCGATCTGATCGCGCATCCCCTCGGTCCACGGCTCGCCGCCGAACAGCCCGAGCTGCAGCCGCAGCGGCTCACCGCCGTCACCGCCGTCACCGCCGTCGGCGATGGCCTGCGCGATCGCCAGCGCGTACGACGGCGTCGAGACCAGCACGTGCGCACCCAGGTCGCGCAGCAGCATCGCCTGCCGGGAGGTGAAGCCGCCGGACACCGGGACCACCGTGGCCCCGATCCGCTCGCCGCCCTGGTGGAAGCCGAGGCCGCCGGTGAACAGCCCGTACCCGTTGGCGTTGTGGATCACCATGCCGGGCCTGACGCCGGCCATCGTCATGCACCGCGCCATCAGCTCGGTCCAGGTCTCCAGGTCGCCCCTGGTGTAGCCGACGACGGTCGGCTTGCCGTGCGTACCGCTCGACGCGTGCACCCGCACGAGCTGCTCCCGGTCGACCGCCAGCAGGCCGAACGGATAGTGCGCGCGCAGGTCGGCCTTGGTGGTGAACGGGACCCGGGACAGGTCGGCCAGCGAGCCGACGTCACCGGCGGCCGCGATCCCGGCCGCTGCCAGCCGCTCGGCGCCGGCGGGCTGGCTGCGCAGCACCCGCGCGACGGTCGATCGGAGATGGCGCAGTTGCAGCACCTCGAGCTGTTCGCGGGGCAGCGTCTCCGCGCGGTCCCAGACAATCGCTTCGGTGCTGGCCCCCCCGCCGTGGTCCGGGTCAGAGGGTGCGCTGGCGGGCATTCCAGAACACCTCTAGGTTGCGGACCAGCGCGGGGCTGAGGTGGCAGCGTGCCTGCTCCACCGAGAACGTGGCCATGTACTCGCGGAACAGGTCCAGCGGCTCCTGGCCGGCCCGCAGCGCAGCCCGGTTGGCCGCCGCGTTCACCAGCCCGGAGTTGGTCAGTGCGTCGATCCGCGCGTCGAGCGCCGAGTCCATCTCGCCGGGCTGCACCACCTCGTCGACCAGCAGCGCGGCGTCCGGCTCGCCAGCCGTCCACTCCCGCCCCGAGAAGATCGCCTGGCGCGCGGCGCGGTCGCCCACGAACCGCGGCAGCCGCAGGTTGGAGGCTCCCGGGATGATCCCTTCCTTGCGCGCGGGCAGGAACAATCGTGCCCCCTGGGCGGCGATCACGTGGTCCATCACGTGCAGGAGCTGGCAGGCACCGCCCACCGCGTACCGCTCCACGGCCGCGACCCAGAGTTTCTCGATCGCGTCGCGTTCCGGGCGGTCGTGAGACCGGCCATCGGGAGCATCGGTGAGCGTGATGCCACGGTAGATCTTGTTCACGTAGCCCAGGTCACGCACCAGGTAGAACAGGAAGTCGATGCGGCCGTGGTAGAGGCGGGTGAGGTTGATGCCCGAGCCGAACACGCGCGTGCCCGGGTAGCGGGGGTGCTCGACCACGCCGCCGCGGATCACGCCGACCTCGATGTCCGGGTCGAGCAGGATCATGTCCACGGCGCACTCGGTGAGGTCGAGCGTCAGGTCGTCCTCGGCGTTGAGGTGCCTGGGGTTCGTGATCTCCAGCACGCCGGCCCGCCCGCGGCGGGTGATCCGCACCGGGCCGAGGTCGGCCGCGCCGGTGGCCCGCAGCCCGTCCAGGTGCTCGAACGCCGCGGGAACCGGGCGCAGCATCGACTCCACCAG
>JASHOI010000306.1 GCA_030041195.1 Streptosporangiaceae bacterium
AGCAGCTCGGGCTGGTGGGAACCATGCTGTTCGGGCACACCGGCGGGCGCTACCTCGATGACCGGTTCTTCGACCCGTTCTGGGAGCGCGCCCAAGATCTCGCTGTCCCGGTCTACCTGCACGCTGCGGACGCTGCCGCGCTGCCGGCCAGCCAGGCCGGCCGGCCCGAGCTCAGCGGTGCCACCTGGAGCTGGACGGCCGAGACCGCGACGCACGCGCTGCGCATCGTCTTCGGCGGGGTGTTCGAGCGGTTCCCGCGGGTGCGGCTCATCTTGGGACACATGGGAGAGACGCTGCCGTTCTTCCTGTGGCGCCTTGACCAGCGGGCCAGCGCATTCACTGATCACGCTCCCGAGGTGACGCCGTCGCAGCTGGTCCGGCGCAACATCCGGGTCACGACTGCTGGCGCCTTCTCTGACCAGCCGCTGCGCTGCGCCCTGGACGCGCTCGGCGAGGACAGCGTCATGTACTCGGTCGACTACCCCTTCGAATCGATGACCGAGGCCGCCGGATGGCTCGGCGCAGCCAAACTCGACCCGCGCGTCCGCGCGAAGATCGAACACCAGAACGCCCAGGCGCTGCTGAAACTCAATCGGCCTGCCGCATGACCCAGCGCGTCAGGTAACGGCAGCCCGGGTGCTGGTGTCGCACGGCCGGAGCGCTCAGACCCCGCCGTAGCAGTGGGCGCAGACGCTGCCACTCCTGCACGAACAGACCGCCTGCGCGTTTCTGGCTGTAACCCTGACGGCCGGTCCTGCAGCCTCGCTTGAGTCAGCTGACTGCTCCGCCCGGCGCGCGGGCGGCCGCTGCGATCTGCTCGGCGACGGCGCCGGGCTGGGTTAGCGCGACGGCATGCGACGCGCGGATCTCCGTAGTGCGCGCGCCAGCGCGCCGCGCCATGAAGCGCTGGGCCTCAGGCGGGATCAGCTGATCGGCGGTCGCGATCACGTACCAGCTGGGTGTCGTCTTCCAGGCGGCGGAGAGCGGCTTCGCCGCAAATGCTGTGGCCGTGATGGGACGCTGCGCGGCTGCTGCGACGGCGGCTGTGCGGTACGGCAGGTCGGCGGCGAAGACGCGCGGGAAGATGTCCCTGTCGATGTACAGTTCAACGTCCGGATCACCGTCGACGCCGGGAAAGGTGGCGGGGCGCAGGGCGGAAACCAGCTGGCCGCCGGGGAATTGGCCGCAGATGTCGAGGGCGCTTTCCCCCTCGTCGAGCGCGAACGCAGCCACATACACCAGGCCGGTGATGTTGCCGACCATGGATCCGGCCGCGGTGATAACCGCGCCGCCGTAGCAATGACCCGCCAGCATCACCGGACCGTCGATCTGGCCCGCGACGCTGGCGATGTAGCTGGCGTCGGATTTGAGGCTGCGCAGCGGATTGGCCGGAGCGATGACCCCGATTCCGGCTGCGTTCAGTTCGGCGATCACCCCCGACCACATCGATCCGTCCGCAAAGGCGCCGTGGATCAGAAGCACGGTCGGGGTGCTCCCGTTCCTGAAGGAACTCGGCGTTCGTGGGTTGACCATGCGATGACCGTAAGAAAGTGCGGGCCGGTTCGCTTGGGCCAGGTGACTGCGGCTCACCTGGACCGGGGTGCGCGAGCGTGTGACAATGACCGCCGAGATCCCTCATCGGACGGATGGCGATGCCGGCTACCACCTCGTTGGTCGGGCGCGAGACCGAGACCGGCCTGCTGGTCGATCTGCTTGATCACGTACACGACCGCGGCGGGTCGCTGATAGTGAACGGGGAACCCGGCATCGGCAAGTCGGCGCTGCTGAAAGAGGCCAGCACGCGCGCAGAAGGCCGCGGGATGCTCGTGCTGGCAGCCACGGGGGTGCTGTCCGAGACCCAACTGCCTTTCGCCGGACTGCACCGGCTGCTGCAGCCAATCCTGGGCGAGGTGGACGGGCTGCCCGCACCGCAGCGCCATGCGCTCCTCGCGGCGTTCGGCATGACTGATACGGCTGTCCCTGACCTGTTCCTGACGGCACTCGCGGCGCTGAACCTGCTCGCCGCGACGGCGGACCGTACCCCGGTTCTGATTGTCGCGGACGACGCGCAGTGGCTCGACCGCCCGACGAGCGACGTGCTGGCGTTCATCGCCCGAAGGCTCGAGTTCGAGCCGATACTCCTGGTCGCCGGGATCCGCGATGGTTTCGAGAGCCCCATCAACGACGACGGGCTCCCATCGGTGCATCTCGAAGCGCTGTCCCCACAAGAGGCGGCGGCCTTGCTGGACAGCCGGGCACCCGAGCTTCCGGCCACGGTGCGCGAACGACTGCTCGACGAGGCGGCCGGCAACCCGCTCGCACTGGTGGAATTGCCGGCCACCCTCGGGCACACCGGAAACGGGGCGAGTCTGCCGGCGTGGCTGCCGCTCACGACGCGCCTGGAACGGGCCTTTACCGCCCGGGTTTCCGATCTGCCGACCGCGACGCGCGCCGCGCTGCTGGTCGCCGCCCTCGACGACGGCTCGCTGCTCCATGAGGTGCTCGCGGCGACGGCGCTCATGACGGGCCCAGGACTGGCCCTCGACGTCCTGACCCCAGCCGTCGCCGCACAGCTGGTGGAGATCGACGGCAGCGAGCTCCGGTTCCGCCACCCGTTGATGCGCGCGGCGATCTACCAGGCGGCGAGTGTCTCGCAGCGGCACATGGCGCATGGCGCGCTGGCCGAGGTCCTGTCAGGCCAGCCCGAGCGCTGCGTGTGGCACCGGGCGGCATCGATCGTCGGGCCGGACGAAGATGTGGCCAGCGAGCTGGAGGCGGCCGCGGACCAGGCGCAGCGCCGCGGCGCCACCGCCGCGGCCGTGTCAGCCCTCCAGCGCTCAGCGTCACTCAGCAAGGGCCGGGCCCAGATCGGCCGGCTTCTGCGTGCCGCTCAGCTGGCCTTCGAGCTGGGCCGGCACGACCTTGCCGTTGAGCTGCTGGGGCAAGCCGAGCCGCTCGACCTGCGGCCAGCGGAACGAGCGCGGGTGCTCTGGATCCGCGAGAGCATCGCAGACGGCACCCTGGGCAGCGCCGCCAGTGCGCACTCGCTGGCCACGATCGCGGAGC
>JASHOI010000031.1 GCA_030041195.1 Streptosporangiaceae bacterium
TTGTCGGAGTCTTCGATGACCACGCATACGCGCGGCTCGCAGCCGAGGCGCCGGGCAGCCTCCAGGAAGATGTCGGGCGCGGGCTTGCCATGACCGACTTCGTCTCCACCGACGATGACGTCCACAGCCTCATCCGCTCCGGCGTCCCGCAGCCGGGCCGTAATGTTGGCACGCGCGCTGGAACTGGCCACCGCAACTGGCACCTGCTCCTGTTTTGCCCAGTCAAGCAGGTCAAACAGGCCCTTCTTGACCGTAACCGGCTCCGCGCTCGAGTAGGCCGCAGCGTGGTTCCAGACCTCAGTGAGACTGCCGCGGCTGGCCGGCCGCTCTTCCCACCACGCGGTCATGAGCGTCCAGCAATCCTTGTTCGTCCTGCCGAGCAACTGCGCGTGCTGCTCCCTGGAGAACGACCAGCCGAATTCTTCGGCCGCGCGCTGCCAGGAACGGAACTCGACGACCTCGGTGTCGATCATCACCCCATCCATGTCCAGAATCAGGGCGGCGAATGATCGCTCGGCATCAAGGTGCCGTGGCACGGTGAACTCCGTTCGTGTCGCCCGGGCTAAGGCGCCGTGGCTCAGGCAGCTTACCGGCAGGACAGGGTTATTCCACGGTCAGCTGCGCACCGGATTGCTCGCTGGCATCGCCCGCAGGTGCCCCTCCCGGGACAGCAGGCTCTGCAGCCTTTCCAGCCGGACGACCAGAGCCGCGGTTTCCTGCACGATCTCATCCCGCGCCTGAAGTGCGAGGGGGGTGTCGGTGATATAGGCCAGGGCCGTGTCTATCTCGTCTCTGGCCCGGCGCAGCAAAAGTGCGGCAGGCACCCGGCCCCGTTCGCGGTCTTGATGCCTATTCGTCACCGGCGTCAGCCTTCCGTCTCTTCCGCACCTCACATCTAATCCAGTGTCGTACGTAGCAGGGTGAACTGGGATCACGCTGTCTGGGTGATTTCGCTGTTCCGGAGCCGGTCCCAGCGCTGCCCTCCTCGTCCGCTGGTGTGGTGCTGGGGGCAACGGGTATGGCGGCGCATACGCGTCCGGGCCGATCCGAGTAGGGGGAGAGAGGAATGAGCGACCAGCTACCCAACACGACAACGGATTCCGGCATCCCCGTGGCCAGCGATGAGCACGCACTGACCGTCGGCCAGACCGGGCCGGTGCTGCTGCACGATTACTACCTGAACGAGAAGCTGGCCCACTTTGTCCGCGAGCGCGTGCCGAATCGGGTGTACCACGTGAAGGGCGGCGGCGCCTTCGGCTACTTCGAGGTGACGGCCGACGTCAGCCAGTGGACGAAGGCGGCTTTCCTCAGCCCGGTGGGCAAGCGCACTCCGCTGTTCGTGCGCTTCTCGATCGTGGCCGCCGAGGAAGGCGCCGCGGACACAGACCGCGACGTCCGCGGCTTCGCCATCAAGTTCTATACCGAAGAGGGCAATTACGACATCGTCGGTAACAACACGCCGGTCTTCTTCGTACGCGACCCGATGAAGTTCCCTGACTTCATTCACTCCCAGGAGCGAATGCCCGACACCGGCCTGCGCAGCAACAACATGCAGTGGGACTTCTGGACCCTGTCGCCGGAGTCGGCCCATCAGGTGACGATCCTGATGAGCGACCGGGGGACGCCGCGCACCTGGCGGCACATGAACGGCTACGCGAGCAGCACGTACCTGTGGGAGAACGCGGCCGGCAAGAAGTTCTGGGTCAAGTACCACCTCAAGACCGAGCAGGGCATCCAGAACATGACCGATGCGGAGGCCAGGGCCATGCGCGCCGAAGACCTCGACTGCCACCGGCGTGACTTGTGGGAGGCGATCAAGCGGCAGGACTGCCCGTCCTGGCGCCTGGAGATGCGGATCATGCCGTTCGAGGACGCCGCCAGCTACCGGTTCAACCCGTTCGACATCACCAAGGTCTGGCCGCAAGGGGACTACCCGCCGATCCCTATCGGCCGGATGGTGCTCGACCGCAACCCGGAGAACTTCTTCGCCCAGGTCGAGCAAGTCGCCTTCGAGGTATCGAACATGGTTCCGGGCATCGGGCCCAGCCCCGACCGGATGGTGCTGGGGCGGATGTTCGCGTACGGCGACTCGGCCCGTTACCGCATCGGTCCGAACTACGACCAGCTTCCGGTCAACCGGCCCGCCAGCGAGGTGCACAACTACAACAAGGATGGGCCGATGCGGTACCACGACAGCGGGAGCCAGCCCGTCTACGCCCCCAACAGCTACGGCGGGCCCAAGGCTGATCAGGAGCGCTACTCCGATCCCGGCTGGTTCGTCGAAGGCGCTGAGATCGCGCGCACAGCCTACGAGGAACACAAAGACGACGATGACTTCGTCCAGGCCAGGGCGCTCTACCGCCAGGTGATGACGCCAACCGACCGCGACCATCTGGCCGGAAACATCGTGTGGCACCTGAGCCAGGGGGTGGAACGCTTCATCCAGGAGCGCGCGGTCAACGATTACTGGGCCAGGGTCGACCCGGACCTCGGCGCGCGCGTTGCCCAGGGTCTGGGCCTGGCGACCTGACGCGATAAGGCGGGCAGCCGTCCGGGCGACCGCGTCAAGAGCGATGGCTAACGGGCGGCGACGGGGGCTGGGCTGCCAGCGAGATCACGCACGGACGCAGCAGGCTGATGACCTGCGCCGGGTCGGCGGTGGCGAGCTCGTCGGACTTGATCAAGTGCCGGGAGACCATGACGCCGAGGATGATCGCGCCGATGATCGCGGCCCGCAGGCTCGCGTCGCTGACGGGTATGGCCCGCGCGATCTCCGTCTCGTAGCGGCCCATGGCCATGCTGGCGGCGCTGGCGGCCTCGGGATTGGTCAGCATCGAGCGCCACACGGTCAGCGACCCTGCCGACTCGCGCGCCAGCCGGTCGGCGAGCGAGTCGAGGATCTGCTCGGCCGCCTCCTCGGCCGTTGCGCTGACCTCGAGGACCGGGGCGGTGTCGATCACTCGCCGGAATAGCTCCTGCTTGGACCCGAAATAGTGCATGACCAGGCCCGCGTCCACGCCTGCGGCCGAGGCGACGGCCCGGATGGTGGTCCGCTCATACCCGGCGGCGACGAAGGCCTGGGCTGCGGCGTCGAGGATGCGTGCTTCGGTGCGGCGGCGCTGCTCAGCGCGTGAACCGGGCCGGGGAGTGGTCATTGGTTCATTCTACGGGCGTTGACCAAGCGGCCTTATTCATTCTATGGTTGTTCAATCAACGCATGTTGAATGAAGGCCCGGATGAAGGGAAGACCGCATGCCATCCGCCACGCCCGCCGAAGTCCTGGCCCAGCGCCGCCGCCTGACCCTGAGCGGGGATGCCGACGGTCTTGCTGACCTGTACGCGCCCGATGCGGTGATCGAGACGCCCTTCGCGCCGCCGGGCACGCCTGCGCGCCTGGAGGGCCGGGAGGCCATCCGCGAGTACTCGCGCCACGTCACCGCGTTGCCACTGCGCCTGGAGGACTACGAGGTGACAGATCTCTACCAGACCCAGGACCCGGAGGTGGTCATCGTCGAGATACGCGCGAAGGCAACCCTGACCACGACGGGCCAGTCGTT
>JASHOI010000307.1 GCA_030041195.1 Streptosporangiaceae bacterium
TGCGCCGCCGGCTCGCCACCGCGCACAGGGTACTGCGCGCGCGCTGGCTCCGGTCGCTGCAGTTGCGCGTGGTCACCACCACGCTGGTCATCTCGGCCATGGTGGTCGCGGTCCTCGGCTTCTTCCTGATGCAGCAGATCACCTCGGACCAGCTGCAGGCCAAGGAACTGCAGGCTGGCAACGTGGTCAGCAGCGGCTCGACCACCGCGCAGACCCAGGCTGGCGTGAACTTGCACCCGAACGGCGCGACCGCCCAGAACCTGATGGACACGATGGTCAGCAAGCTGCAGGCGCCGGCCGAGGCGGAGAGCTCCTACGGCGTCGCGATCTTGCTCGCGGGCAGCTATTCGGGCCCATGGGTTTTCCGCGCGGGCGAGACGGCCGGCGTCGTCACCACCGAAATCCCGGCCAAGCTGACCAGCAGGGTGAACGCGCTGCAGAAGAAGGGCGAGAAGACGGCGAGCTTCACGTTCGCCAAGATGGGCTCGCCCTCCGATCCGACCAACCTCGTGGCCGGTCTGGTCTACGGCGTCCCCGTCGGCCAGTACTACCAGCTCTATTACTTCTTCCCGCTGACACAGGTACAGCAGAGCCTGATCCAGATCCAGCGGACGCTGCTGGTGGCCGGTGTCGTGCTGGTGTTCTTGTTCGCGGCCATCGCCGCGCTGGTCTCGCGGTGGGTCGTGACCCCGGTCCGGTACGCGGCACTCGGCGCCCGGAGACTGTCCACCGGCAATCTCGGCGAGCGGATGCCGGTGCGCGGCGTTGACGAGCTTGCCGCGCTCGCGACGTCCTTCAACGAGATGGCGGCCAGCCTGCAGGAGAAGATGACCGCGCTGGAGGGCCTGTCGCAGGTGCAGCGCCAGTTCGTGTCCGATGTCTCGCACGAGCTGCGCACTCCGCTGACCACGATCAAGATCGCCTCCGACGTGCTGTTCGGCAACCGGGAGCAGATGGACAGCCCCGTCTCCCGGGCGGCGGAACTGCTGCAGAGCCAGCTGGACCGGTTCGAGTCGCTGCTCACCGACCTCCTGGAGATCAGCAGGTACGACGCGAACGTCGCGGTCCTTGACGCGGAGCCGGTCGACATCTGTGACCTCGCCAGGCAGTCGGCCGACGTGGCGCAGCAGCTTGCCGAGCGTCGCGGGGCCAAGATCGAGTTCCGGTTGCCTGCCGAGCCGTGCATAGCCGAAGTGGACCGGGTCAGGGTGGAGCGGATCCTGCGGAATCTGCTGGTCAATGCCGTCGAGCATGGCGAGGGCAAGGACGCGGTGGTGACCGTCGCCGGGGACTCCGCCGCGGTAGCGGTCGCGGTCAGGGATTACGGGATCGGGCTCGCCGTCGGCGAGGAGCGGCTGGTCTTCGATCGCTTCTGGCGGGCGGACCCGGCACGAGCCCGGACCACCGGGGGTACCGGCCTGGGCCTGGCGATCGCGCTGGAAGACGCCAGGCTTCACGGCGGGTGGCTGGAGGCGTGGGGCGAGATCGGCCGCGGATCGGTGTTCCGGCTGACTCTGCCCCGGGCGGTCGGCGCCGAGCTGGCCGGGTCGCCGCTGCCGCTTGCCCCCGACGAGGCGGATGGACCGACGGACGGCCTGGCGGACACCGATGGCGCCGCCGTCCCGGTCGGTCTCGGTGCCGACGGTGCGGTGGCGCCGGGCGCGGCCGGGGCTGACGGGGCGATGCCGTCTGGTGCCGCCGGTTCCAACGGAGCGGCCGCCGGCCAGCCGGGCGGCAACGGGCCTCCCGCCCCCGCGACCGCGGCCCGGGACGAGGTCGCGACGATCGAGACATCGGCAGGCGCTGCCGGGCCTGCCGCACACAGGTGAGCCGGGGTCCGATGACATCGATGCTCAGCCGACCATGGGCGGTCGCCAAGCGGTGCCGGACGGTAGGCAGCCGCCGGGCCACCGCCGTGGCGGCCGTTGCCGTCGCCGTCGCGGCCGCCGGATGCGCCACGGTGCCGACAAACGGGCCGGTTCAGCAGGTTGGCTCCGCCCAGAGCGGCCTCAGCCAGGAGCAGGAATATTCGCAGCCGATCCCCGTCGGGCCCGAGCCGGGCTGGAACCCCAAGGAGATCGTGGAGGGCTTTCTCGCCGCCAGCGCCAGCTTTGCCAATGATCCCGAGGTGGCCAGGAAGTACCTGGACTCGGCGGCGCAGGCAGCCTGGCAGCCGGGATGGGCGGTCACCGTGGTGAGCGGCCAGCCGGTAACGACCCCCGTCCAGCTGCCCAGATCGGTGTCCAATGGGACTGTCCTGCGCGACGAGGTCAAGGTCACCGGGCGGCCAGTGGCGACGATCACGGGCTCCGGCCAGTACCAGGTCTACTCGGGGTCGTCGACGAAGTCTTACTACTTCTCCCTGCTCAGTATCAACGGCCAATGGCGGATCGATGGCCTGCCCTCGCCGCAGGGTTTGCTGCTGAGCGAGGCCGACTTCCAGCACGTGTATCAGCCGCGCGACCTGTACTTCCTGTCCCAGTCGGGGAACACGCTGGTGCCCGACCCCGTCTTCGTGCCGCAGCAGGCCACTAACACCGAACTGGCCACCGGCCTGGTGAACGCGCTGCTGCAGGATCCGACCGGGTGGCTGGCCAGCGCGGCGGTCACCGGATTCCCCGCACACGCCCAGCAGATCGGGCAGGTGCGGCTTGACGGCCAGAACGCGACCGTCGACCTCGGCGGGGAGCACGGAAAGCCGTTTACCGCCGATAGACAGCAGCTTAAGCAGATCGCCGCCCAGCTGGCCTGGACGCTCGCCAGCGGACCCAACAGCCCGATCCAGACGGTCGAGCTTGAGCTCAACAACCAGCCGGAGCAGGTCGCGGGCCGCCTGTACCAGCAGCCGCAGGACTATCAGTGGCTGCCGACCCAGGTCGCCGGGTCCAGCCTGTACTTCGTCGGCAGCAACTCAGCGGTGCAGGCCCTGTCCGGCGCCAGCCAGCCGGGCACCGGGCAGGTCACCACGGTGCCCGGCGCGGCCGGCTCAGGAAGCGCCCCGCCGCTCACCTCGATCGCGATCTCGCCGGATGGGCACTCGCTGGCCGGCATCGCCGCGGGCGGCGCCGCCATCTACTTCGGCGAGCTCGGCCGGGGCGCCACGCTGAAGGAGTGGCAGCCAACGAACGGCACCTGTACGTCGGTGAGCTGGGACTCGCACGGCAATCTCTGGATCGCCGCCGGGGGCTTCGTATGGATGCTGCCGCGGAACGGCGGCTCGGCGGCCCTCGTCCCGGTAGCCGTGCAGCCCGGCTACAACGTCACCGACTTCCAGGTGGCGCCGGATGGCGTCAGGGTTGTCATGATCGTCCACGGGCCGTCGGGCAGTAATGTGGAGGTTGGCGCCATCACGCACAACGGCCAGGCCGTCGCGGTGCAGCAGGAGCCGGTGACCATCGGCGCTGGTATCCCTCAGCCCGACGCTCTCGCCTGGTACGGGACCGACGACGTCATCGTCCTGGCCGGCAGCTCATCCAGCGCGCAGCTCTATGAGGTCCCGCTGAACGGCGGTCCGCCCACGATGATCGCGACGCCGCGCTCCCCCGTGTCGGTGACCGCGACGAGCCCGGAAGGCTCCGCCGCTGACATCGCCATCGGCTTGCCCGGCGGCAAGATCATGGTTTCGACGAACCTCGGCGCCTTCCAGCCCACGCGCGCATCCGGCCAGGCACCGGCCTATCCGGGCTGACCGGGGCCGGCGGGGGGCAACCCGGTCCTGCCTGGCCTCCTCCGGGCCCATCGGGGCAGGTCGGGCGCCACGGGTTACCGAAGAGTGTCGGTGCTGCGTAGGTCTCGATATCCCGAAATGTAGTCACGCCCGAACGAGCCGCCGAATACTGCGGGCATCCCCCCTCCTGACATTCGGTTGGCGTCGGGCTAGCGTCGTGTCATGGCACCCGCCCGGGTCCGTGGTTGCGCCGCGCTGGCTTCCCCACCAGCGGGAAGCCTGCCGCGGCAAGCCGATGCCAGCCGCAGGCGAAACGGCCCACGTAAGGCGACTTATCGTCGACTGATCACGGTGCGGCTTAGAAGTAAGTCCTGCCCCGCCGGAGGACCGGACGTCTTCCGGGCAGGGAGAAGGGCAGTAGTGGCACACGTGGCTGCGAACCCCTCAGCAGGCGGATGTGGGGTCGAAGACCAGGTCGGCCGGGCGGGTGCCGCGTTCAAGTCCGGGCAGAAGGGGGTTCCGCAGTGAACATCATCTTCAAGGGTCGGCACACGGACGTGCTGGATCGGTTCCGCAGGCACGCGACAGCAAAGCTCGCCAAGCTCGATAAACTGGACTCCAGAGCTATCCGGATCGATGTGGAGGTCTCCGCTGAGCGCAATCCGCGCCAGTCGCCACGGCGAGAGCGAGTCGAGCTGACCATTTCATCGCGCGGCCCGGCGATCCGGGCCGAGGCCGCGGCCGAGGACCGCTACGCCGCCCTTGACATGGCATTCTCCAAGCTGGAGTCGCGGCTGCGCAGGGCCGCCGACCGCCGCAAGTGCCGGCATGGGGCCCACGCGGCGGTCCGGGTCATCGATCTGCCCGCAGCGGGCGATGCCGAGGCCGCGCAGCCCGGTGCGCAGCCGGAACGCGAAACGCCGGAGGATGAGCCGAACGTGACGGATGCCGTCGCGGCGGACAGCCACGCAGCAGATGACGTGGTCCCGATCCCGACGCAGGGAAACGGGCCGCTGGTCGTGCGGGAGAAGTACCACGTCGCCAGGCCGATGGCCATCGACCAGGCGCTGTTTGAGATGGAACTGGTGGGCCATGACTTCTTCCTGTTCCGGGACACGGAGGACGGCCGGCCGAGCGTGGTGTACCGGCGCCGCGGGTACCAGTACGGGGTGATCCGCCTGGTAGAGGGGGACGCCGCGCCCAACCTGGCCAACGGGCAGGCCAGCCGGGCTGAGCAACTGGCCGCCCGGTAGCGTCGCTTGCGTTGTGGGCGCCGGTCGGCAAGAGTTTGATCACACAGCATCGCGGATCGCAGCATTCATGCCTGCGCGGCGGTGGGGTCAGGAACCATCGCAGGACCGATCAGGAAGGGAGGCGTCATGAGCGGCCACCCCGGCACCAACGCGGCACCGCGGGATACGTCGCTGCACGCAGAGCCGATCCGCACGATGATCGTTGACGACCATGCCCTGTTCCGCCGCGGCCTGGAGATGGTGCTCGACGAGGAGCCGGACATCGAGCTCGTCGGCCAGGCGAGCGACGGCGCCGAGGCGGTCGAGAAGGCGGCCGAGTCGCTGCCCGATGTCGTCCTGATGGACATCCGCATGCCCCGCAGCAGCGGGATCGAGGCGTGCCGGGCCATGAAAGAGGCCGCCCCGAGCGCGAAGATCGTGATTCTCACGATCAGCGACGAGGAGGAAGACCTGTTCGAGGCGATCAGGGCCGGCGCGAGCGGGTATCTGCTCAAGGACATCCCGCTGGACGAGGTCGCCGACACGGTGCGCGCCGTGCACGGCGGTCAGTCGCTGATCAACCCGTCCATGGCAGGCAAGCTGCTCACCGAGTTCGCCGTGCTGGCGAAGCGAGATGACGAGGAGCGCGCCCAGGAGCTGCCCGCGCCCCGGCTGACCGAGCGCGAGATGCAGGTGCTCAAGCTCGTCGCCAGGGGGATGAACAACCGGGACATCGCCAAGGAGCTGTTCATCTCCGAGAACACGGTCAAGAACCACGTCCGCAACATCCTGGAGAAGCTGCAGATCCACTCCAGGATGGAGGCGGTCATGGTCGCGGTGCGGGAGAAACTGATCGAGTTCAGCTGATCGCTAGGCCAGGTCGGCGAGAGCCTTGCGCAACCGCGGCTCCAGGTTGACCGGCGCCACCTCGCCAAGCTCGACGTTGTCGCAGCCGACCCAGGCCGCCGCCTCGGTGAGCGCCCGGGCCATCGGCTCGGTGGCGGACGCCTTGTCCAGGGAGATCTTCCTGGCGACCAGGGTCCGGCCGCTGCGCACCGGGTCCACCCGGCCCAGCAGCCGGCCCTTGGCCAGCAGCGGCATCGTGAAGTAGCCGTGCACCCGCTTGGCCCGGGGCACGTAGGCCTCGAGGGAGTGCTCGAAGCCGAACATGCGCAACGTCCGCTTGCGGTCCCAGATCAGCGAGTCGAACGGCGACAGCAGCGTGACCCGGTGCCTGCCGCGGACCCGGCCGGCCTCGCCGTGCCGGGCCAGGGCGGACGGATCGGCCCAGGCCGGGGTCGCGGGACCCGGCGGCGGACCGGCGATCTCAACCGGGATCAGCCCGGCCGCGGCCGCGGCGTCGCCCACCGTGATCGCCTGGCCGTCCTGCCCCCGCCCACCTCCCCGTTCCCCCTTCACTGCTCCACCCCACCGCAGCCTCTGGTAGTCGGTCAGGTCGGCGCGGGTGACCACGCCCAGCGCACGGGCGGCCACCGCGGCCAGGTGGGTCACGCACTCAGCGTCCGACGGGTCGGCGTCCAGCAGTTCCGGCGGCAGCACCCGCTCGGGCAGGTCGTACACCCGGCGCCAGCCGGTCCGCCGTGCGCAGATGGCCTGGCCGGTGTCGAGCAGCCACTCGACGGCGACCTTCGTCTCCGACCAGTCCCACCACTCTCCCCCGCCTCGAGCCCCGCCGAGCTGGGTCGCGTTCAGCGGGCCCTCGGCCCGGAGCCGGGCCAGGACCTCGCCGCAGACGTTCTCCGGCACCTCGTGCCAGCGCATGCCCCGGGCCTGCAGTGCCCGACGGCGGAACGCGTAGTAGGGCCATTCCTCGATCGGCAGCACGCAGGCCGCGTGCGACCAGTATTCGAACGCCTCCGGCCGCGTCGGGTTCCAGTAGGCCCGCTCGATGCGGGCCCGGGGAACGGCCCCCAGCCGGGCGTAGGCGACCAGTTCGTGCGAGCGGGCCAGCACGCTGATCGTGTCCAGCTGGACCGCGCCGATCCGGCGCAGCATCCCGGGCACGCCGCCCCGGCGGCCCTCGGTGCCAACGAATCCCTGCGCCTGGAGGGTCAGCAGCCGGGCGTCGTCGGGCGACAGGGTGAACTGGGGTGCGGGATGGGGAAGGCTCGCCACGAGCCTGAGCGTAGCCGGGCCCTCTGACATTCCTGGCTGCCGTCAGCCTTAGGTGGCTAGCGGCCGGAGAAGTGCCGTCGGCCTTAGGTGGCTAGCAGGGCCGGCTCCACGGGGCGCCGGCCCGGGAAATCCTCAGGCCCCGTGCTTAGTACCAGTCCTCGAAGATATTGGTCACGAGCGCGAGCAGCGCGCCGACCCCCGCCATGGCCAGGCCCAGCCAGAACGCCCACCAGGTCGGGCCGAAGACCAGCCCAAGGCCGCCGCAGGCAAAACCGGCCATGACGGTCGATACCGCGACCCAGGACACCTTGCGGCCGTGGAACGCGGCCGGATACTCGACCGGGGTGCCGGGGGTCTGGGGCACGAACGCCGTCTGCTCCGCCAAGCCCGCGGGTCCCGGGCCGGCGGCAGCGCTGCCGATGGTGCCGGGCTCCACCTGGTTCGACATGCCTGCTGCTCCTCTCGTCCCGCCGAGTCGCTCGTCCCGCCTGCTTTGCCCGCCTATCATTGTGGCCAGGGCTTTCAGCCGGGCGGCACCCGGACCCCAGGGTACCGGCCCGATGGCGAGGGCTCGGATTCACCCCGGGTCTCGCCTACCATGGCTGTAGGCACGGTGCCAGGAGCCCGCCGCTGCCATGCGTCTTACCGCCTAGCGTGGCTGTGGCGAGCGCGGCACACCACGCCATAGAGCCAGACGATCCGCGAGGAGCGCGACCTAAGTGCCAGCCATCATCGACAGCGTCCTTCGTGCAGGCGAGGGCAAGATCCTGCGCAAGCTCAAGCGGATAGCTGATCAGGTCAACTCGATCGAAGAGGACTTCGCGGCGCTCAGCGACGCCGAGCTCCGGGCGATGACCGACGAGCTCCGGCAGCGGCACGCGGATGGCGAGTCGCTCGATGATCTGCTGCCCGAGGCGTTTGCGACCGTCCGCGAGGCCGCCAGGAGGACCCTGGGCCAGCGGCATTTCGACGTGCAGCTGATGGGCGGCGGAGCGCTGCACATGGGCAACATCGCCGAGATGAAGACCGGCGAGGGCAAGACGCTCACCGCGGTGCTGCCCGCCTACCTGAACGCGCTGGGCGGCAAGGGCGTGCACGTCGTCACCGTCAACGACTACCTGGCAAAGCGCGACTCGGAGTGGATGGGGCGGATCCACCGGTTCCTCGGCCTTGAGGTCGGCGTGATCCTGGCCCAGATGGAGCCGGACGAGCGGCGCAAGCAGTACGCGGCCGACGTCACCTACGGCACCAACAACGAGTTCGGCTTCGACTACCTCAGGGACAACATGGCCTGGGGCCTGGAGGAGTGCGTCCAGCGGGGTCATCACTACGCGATCGTGGACGAGGTCGACTCCATCCTTATCGACGAGGCACGCACCCCGCTGATCATCAGCGGCCCCGCGGACCAGAACAGCCGCTGGTACCTCGAGTTCGCCAAGATCGCGCCGCGGCTGCGGCGCGGCGAGGACGGCGAGGGCGACTACGAGGTCGACGAGAAGAAGCGCACGGTCGGCATCCTGGAGTCCGGCGTTGAGAAAGTCGAGGACTGGCTCGGCATCGACAACCTGTACGAGTCGGTCAACACGCCGCTGGTCAGCTTCCTGAACAACGCGATCAAGGCCAAGGAGCTCTACAAGAAGGACAAGGACTACGTCGTGATGAACGGCGAGGTCCTGATCGTGGACGAGTTCACCGGCCGGATGCTGCACGGCCGCCGGTACAGCGAGGGCATGCACCAGGCCATCGAGGCCAAGGAGGGCGTGCAGATCAAGGACGAGAACCAGACGCTCGCCACGATCACGCTGCAGAACTACTTCCGGCTCTACGACAAGCTCGCCGGGATGACCGGTACCGCGATGACCGAGGCGAACGAGTTCCACCAGACTTACAAGCTCGGCGTGGTCCCGATCCCGACCAACATGCCGATGATCCGCGCCGACCAGGCCGACGTGGTGTACCAGACCGTGCAGGCCAAGTTCGAGGCGCTGGTCGAGGACATCTCCCGGCGGCACGAGGCAGGCCAGCCGGTGCTCGTCGGCACCACCAGCGTGGAGAAGTCGGAGCTCGTGTCCAAGATGCTGAAGCGGAACGGCGTCGCACACGAGGTCCTGAACGCTAAGTACCACGAGCGCGAGGCGGCCATCATCGCTCAGGCCGGCCGCAAGGGCGCGGTGACCGTGGCCACGAACATGGCGGGCCGCGGCACCGACATCATGCTTGGCGGCAACCCCGAGTTCATCGCGGACCTGGAGCTGCACCAGCGCGGCCTGTCGCCGGTGGACACGCCCGAGGACTTCGAGGCCGCCTGGCCGGAAGCGGTGGAAAAGGCGAAGCGGGCGGTGGCCGAGGAACACGAGGAGGTCGTCGCCGTCGGCGGGCTCTACGTCCTCGGCACCGAACGGCACGAGTCGCGGCGGATCGACAATCAGCTGCGCGGCCGGTCCGGCCGTCAGGGCGACCCCGGCGAGTCGCGGTTCTACCTGTCGCTCGAGGACGACCTGATGCGGATGTTCAACGCCGACAAGGTCGCGCACATCATGGAGTGGCTCAAGACGCCGCCGGACGTCCCGATCGAGTCCAAGACCGTCAGCCGCTCGATCAGGTCCGCCCAGACACAGGTTGAGCAGCAGAACTTCGAGATCCGCAAGGACCTGCTCAAGTACGACGACGTGATGAACCGGCAGCGGCAGGTCGTCTACGGCGAGCGGCGCGAGGTCCTCGAGGGCGCGGACCTGAAGGAGCAGATCCGCGGCATGCTCGAGGAGGTCGTCGCCGGCTACGTGGCGGGCGCGACCGCCGAGGGATTCCCCGAGGAATGGGACCTGGATCAGCTATGGCGGGCGTTCCGCCAGCTCTACCCGGGCGGGATATCGGTCGACGAGACGATCGAGGCGGCCGGGGGAGAGCGGTCCCACCTCTCCGCCGAACTGATCACCGAAACGGTGCAGCAGGACGCCCAGGATGCCTACGAGCGCCGGGAACAGGAGCTGACCCCCGAGGTGATGCGCGAGCTCGAGCGCCGGGTCGTGCTTTCGGTGCTCGACCGCAAGTGGCGCGAGCACCTGTACGAGATGGACTACCTGCGCGAGGGCATCACGCTGCGCGGCTACGGGCAGCGCGACCCGCTGGTGGAATACCAGCGCGAGGGCTACGACATGTTCAGCGCGATGATGGAGGGCATCAAGGAGGAATCGGTCGGCAACCTGTTCAACCTGCAGGTGCAGCGGCAGGACAGCCCGATCGTCGAGGAGGCCGCCGCTGGCGGCGCCGTCCTCAGCGCGATCCCCAATGGCGCGGCACCCAATGGCGCTGCCGGGGCCGGAACGGGCGTCGTGCCAGCCGGCCCGGCCGCGGGTGTCGCTCAGCCGGAACCTGGCGGTTCCGGCC
>JASHOI010000308.1 GCA_030041195.1 Streptosporangiaceae bacterium
GCCACAGCCAGGTCGGCATTATCCAGCTTCGTGAGTGCAAGCAAACTCGAGGCTATGGAAGCGGGGTCGACCGGTTCTGAATTAGGCGACGAGAACAGCGCACCTGCTCTCATCGCCGCATCCAGCCTGAGCCTGCTCTCCTCATCGTGATGCTCTTGCTGTAGACGTCGCTCAGCCTGTTCGCGCTCCTGACTAAGTGGTCGGCTCCATAAGTTCGTCTGGGGTGCGCCAGGGTTATGGGCCTGGTTCGTGGTGGAGTGCGGCCAGGTGGATCATGCAGGCGGTGTCGAGGGCTTCTTGCGGTGTGCCGGTGGGGAGCCCGGTGATCAGGACGGCGTCTTGGTAACGGTTGTGGGCGGCGGAGTAGATCGCGAAGCCGAAGGAATGAGCCGAGCCGCCGTAGCGCAGGCGGCATAGCGGGATGTTCTCGCCGTTGCGGAGCACGCCGGTGACGTAGCCGAACGCGCCGCGGTAGGTGACCTTCACCCGGGTGAGCTGGGGCCAGTGAGCTTCAGCGTGGTCCAGCAGCCGCACGGTGACCGAGTCGCGGGTGGATGGCGGAATGGCGGCCATGGGCTTCATTGTGCCGCGCGGGACTCGCGCTGCCCGTTATGATCACCGGCCCGGGGAGCCGGTCACATCCAGGTGATTACCCCCGGAGGCGGCATGCCGCGATATCGCGCGGTGCCGGTGCTGCTGAGTGCCGGCGAGCGCAGGACCTTAAAGAAGCGGGCCCGGGGGGCCAAGACCGCGCACCGGGACTGGCTGCGGGCGCAGATCGTGCTGGCTGCCGCTCGCGGCCGGGCCAGCGCCCGCATCGCCGCGGACTTGCATGTCAGTGTGGACACGGTCCGCAAGTGGCGGGGCCGGTTCGCCGCCCGCGGGCTGGACGGGCTCAAGGACTTGTCCCGGTCCGGGCGGCCGCGGCGGATCAGCGCGCTGGAGCGGGCGGCGGTGGTCGCGCTGGCCTGCCAGCTGCCAGCGGCCACCGGGGTGCCGTTGTCGCGCTGGACCGGCCCGGAACTGGCCGCCGAGCTGGCAGCCCGGGGCCTGGCTGGCTCCATTTCGGCATCGTCGGTGTTGCGGATCTTGGCTGAGCACCCGATCAAGCCCTGGCAGTACCAGTCCTGGATCTTCCCCCGCGACCCGGATTTCGCCGCCAAGGCCACCGTCATCCTCGATCTGTACCAGGGCTACTACCAGGGCAAGCGGCTGGCGGCGGGCGACCGGATCGTCTCGGTGGATGCCAAGCCCTCCATCCAGGCTCGCGTCCGCTGCCACCCCGCCAGCCCGCCCGGGCGCGGCCGGCCGATGCGGGCCGAGCACGAGTACGACCGGGCCGGCGCCCTGGCCCTGCTGGCCGCCCTGGACGTGCACACCGGGCGGGTGCCAGCCGCTGCCACCCCGCCCACCACCGGGATCGCCGCGTTCATGGACGTGATGGGCCAGGTCATGAGCCAGGAACCCTATGCCAGCGCGCCCCGGGTGTTCGTCATCGTCGACAACGGCTCCGATCACCGCGGCAGGAAAGCCGCCCGGCGGCTGCGCGCCGCCTGGCCGAACGCCATCATGATCCACACACCGGTGCACGCATCCTGGCTGAACCAGATCGAAATATTCTTCTCGATCGTCCAGAAAAAGGTCATATCTCCCAACGACTTCGCCAGCACCAGCCAGCTCGCCGCCACCCTGCTCGCCTTCACCGCTCGCTACAACCAGACCGCAAGGCCATTCAACTGGAAATACACCGCAGCCGACCTGGCCAGGACGCTCGACCGGATCAGCGCCCGCCACGAACCCGCCACACTGCCGACCAGCCTGCCAAAGGCGGCCTGATGGACCCCCGACGAACTTGCAGGGCTACGCACTAAGTGGTCGGCGCCGGAAGTTCGTCTGGGGTCGGGTCAGGGGTGCGGACCTGGTTCGTGGCCGAGCGCGGCGAGGTGGATCATGCAGGCGGTGTCGAGGGCTTCTTGCGGGGTGCCGATGGGGAGCCCGGTGATCAGGACGGCGTCTTGGTAGCGGTCGTGGGCGGCGGAGTAGATCGCGAAGCCGAAGGAGTGGGCGGAGCCGCCGTAGCGCAGGCGGCATAGGGAGATGTTCTCGCCGTTGCGGAGCACGCCGGTGACGTATCCGAAGGCGCCGCGGTAGGCGACCTTCACCCTGGTGAGCTGGGGCCAGTTGGCTTCGGCGTGGTCGAGCAGCCGCACCGTGATCGAGTTGCGGGTGGACTCGGGGATGGCGGCCATGGGCCTCATTGTGCCGCGCCGGATCTGCGCTGCCGGTTATGATCACCGGCCCGGGGGCAAGGTCACGTCCTGGTGATGACCCCGGAGGCGGCATGCGGTGTCGCGCGGTGCCGGTGATGCTGAGCGCTGGCGAGCGCAAGGCGTTAAAGAAACGTGCCCGCGGGGCCAAGACCGCACACCGGGACTGGCTGCGGGCGCAGATCGTGCTGGCGGCGGCCGGTGGCCGGGCCAGTGCCCGGATCGCCGCGGACCTGCACGTCAGCGTGGACACCGTCCGCAAGTGGCGGGGCCGGTTCGCCGCTCGCGGGCTGGATGGGCTCACGGACTTGCCCCGGTGCGGGCGGCCGCGGCGGATCAGCGCACTGGAGCGGGCCGCGGTGGTCGCGCTGGCCTGCCAGCTGCCCGCGGCCACCGGGGTGCCGCTGGCCCGCTGGAGCGGCCCGGAACTGGCCGCCGAGATCACCAAGGCGGGCCTGGCCGCCCAGATCTCGCCATCGTCGGTCTTGCGGATCCTGGCCGAGCATCCCATCAAGCCGTGGCAATACCAGTCGTGGGTTTACCCGCGCGACCCGGATTTTGCCGCCAGGGCCACCGTGATCCTCGATCTTTACCAGGGCTATTACCGGGGCAACCGGCTGCGGCCCGGTGACCAGGTCATCTCGGTGGACGCCAAGCCGTCCATCCAGGCCCGCCGCCGGTGCTGCCCCACCCGCGCGCCAGCACGCGGCCGGCCGGGCCGTGTCGAGCACGAATACCAGCGCCAGGGTGCCCTGGCTCTGCTGGCCGCC
>JASHOI010000309.1 GCA_030041195.1 Streptosporangiaceae bacterium
GGCGAACTCGGCCCGGCCCCGCCCGGCCCCGCCGCGGCCGGCCCCGTCACCGCGGCGGCCAGGCCCCGCACCGTGGGGTGCAGGTAGATGTCCTTCATCGAGACCGGCGGCAGGCCGCCGCGCTCGCGTATCGCGGCGCTGAACCTGGCCATCAGCAGCGAGCTCGCGCCGAGGTCGTCGAAGAAGTGCCCGTCGACCGAGACCCGCTCGATGTTCAGCACCTCGGCCAGCACCTCGGCCAGGGCCCGTTCGGTGTCGCTGGCCGGCAGCACGTGGTCGCCCCCGGCCGCCATCCGCTGACCGCGCGGCGGTGGCAGGCTGGCCCGGTCGGCCTTGCCGCTCGGCAGCACCGGGATCACCGGGAGCTGCTCCAGGTACGCGGGGACCATGTACCCGGGAAGCTGCTCGCGCAGCCGCGCGTAGGCGAGTAACGGGTCGACGGCCGGTGTGCCGGTGCGCGCGGTGTAATACGCGGCCAGCTCCACCACGTCCGGCCCGGACTGGCAGGTGCTGACCACGGCCTGAGCGATGCCCGGCACCCGCAGCAGCACCGACTCGATCTCGGCCAGCTCGATGCGGTAGCCGCGGATCTTGACCTGGGTGTCGATCCGGCCGTGATGCTCGATCTCGCCGTCGGCGTTCACCCGGCCCAGGTCGCCGGTGCGGTAGATCCGGCCGGCCGGGTTGTCCGGGATGCCGAGGAAGTCCGGCACGAACGCGCGCTCGGTGAGGTCCGGGCGGCCCAGGTACCCGCTGGCCAGCCCGATTCCCGCGATCCCGATCTCGCCCGTCTCGCCCTGCGGCAAGGCGGTGCCGGAGTCGGGGTCAAGCACCACGACCGAATAGGTCGGCAGCGGCACGCCGATCGTGACCGGCCGGCCCGGGTCCACCACGGTCCATGTCGCGGTCACGGTGGCCTCGGTGGGGCCGTACACGTTCAGGAAGCGCCGTCCCCGGCGGTGCCAGCGTGCCACCAGATCCTGGGGGCACGACTCGCCCGACACCAGCAGAAAGCGCAGCCCGGGCAGGTCCTCGTCGAGCGTGGCCAGCAGCGTCGGCACGCAGCACAGCGCGGTGACACCGCGGTCGGTCAGGAACGCGTGCAGCTCCCGGCCGAGCAGCCGGTCGCCATCGGGCTTGGGCACCAGCGTCGCCCCGGACATCCAGGGCACCCAGATCTCCTCGACCGAGAAGTCGAACGCGATCGTCATGCCCTGGTAGACACGGTCGTTGCCGGCGATCTGGTAGACCTCGGCCGCGACCCGCACGAAGTTGCAGATGCTGGCGTGCTCGATCGCCACGCCCTTGGGCCGCCCGGTCGAGCCCGATGTGTAGATCACGTAGCAGAGGCCGTCGACCGGGTCGCTGACCTCGCCGGGGCCGAGCCGGTCGGTGCTCTGCGCGGCGATCAGGGGCATGGCCTCGTCCAGGTCCACGAGTTCAGCCGTGCCGCCGAGCTGGGTCACCCGCTCGGCCAGGTGCGAGCGCGACAGCACCATCCGCACGCCGGCGTCGGAGGCGATGTAGGACAGGCGGTCCGGCGGGAACGCGACGTCAAGGGGCACGTACGCCGCGCGGGCCTTCAGCACCGCCAGCATGCCGACGTAGCCGTCCACGGAGTGGTCGGACAGCAACCCGATCCGGTCACCTGGAAGTACACCGCGAAGCAGCAGATAGCGCGCGAGCTGGTTTGCCAGCTGGTCAAGTTCCTGGTAGCTCAGCGACCAGTCCAGCGCGTCCACCGCGAGGTGATCGGCCAGGCCAAGCTCGCTGAGCCGGTCGCAGCAGCGCTCGAACAGCCGCTCCAGGCGCTCGCCCTGCCACCGGACCGAGTTGCTGTACCCGGCGCAGGACAGCACCCGGCCGTCGAAGAGGGCGCGCGACAGAGGACGATCGCGCTCGCCGGCCCGCCGCCTTACCACGGACGCGGTGGCCCGAACGTCCGTGACCATGTTGGTCCCAGCGGGGTGGCCAGCCACGCCGCCGATCATCGGGCGGCTTCCTGAGATCTGGCCGGAGAGCCGCGGGCATGCGGCTGAAAGCCCGGCAGGCCCGTCCGCCGCACTCAGCGCACGCTCAGGCGGCGCAGGGCCAATGCAGGGGATGGAGAGCGAAGGCGAAGCGAGGTGCGCCGCGTGAAGCGGGCAGGGGAGGCGGGCGGGGATGCGACAATAGCCGGATGGCGGACGAGAACGCGGTTCTCACTGAGGTGGACGGCGGGGTCGCCGTCATCACGATCAATCGGCCCGAGGCGCGCAACGCGATCAACGGAGACGTCGCCCGGGGCATAGCCACGGCCGTCGACGAGCTCGACGGCTCCGGCGACGTCCGGGTGATCATCCTGACCGGCGCCGGCGGCACGTTCAGCGCGGGAATGGACCTGAAGGGTTTTCTGAGCGGGGACTCGCCGGTCGTGCCGGGCCGCGGCTTCGCTGGGATCACCGAGCGGCCGCCGGCCAAGCCCGTGATCGCCGCGGTCGAGGGGTATGCGCTGGCCGGCGGCTTCGAGATCGCGCTGAGCTGCGACCTCATCGTGGCGAGCGAGACGGCCAAGTTCGGGCTCCCCGAGGTCAGGCGGGGCCTGGCGGCGGCCGCCGGCGGCCTGCTGAGACTGCCCCGCCGGGTGCCCTACCACCTGGCCATGGAGATCGTGCTGACCGGCGAGCACTTCCCCGCCGATCGGCTGCACCAGGCCGGCCTGGTTAGTAGGCTTGTGGGCGCCGGCCAGGCCCTGGCCGGCGCCAGGGAACTGGCGGCACGGGTAGCCCTCGGCGCCCCGCTCGCGCTGGCCGCCAGCAAGCAGGTCATCGTCGAATCGGCGGACTGGGACGCCAGCGAGGCGTTCGCCCGGCAGGGCGAAGTGCTCGGCTCGGTGTTCACCTCCGCGGACGCGACCGAAGGCGCCATCGCCTTTGCCGAGAAGCGCGCGCCGGTCTGGCGCGGTGAATGAGTGCGCGTGTGAGCACTTCGCCGCGTGATCGCCGCGGCGCTTTCTGTGACTTGCATTGCGCCTGATCTCGTAGGCTTCCCGGCATGGACGTGGCCGCGGGCGAGCCCTCGGGGAAGTGAGCAGCGATGACGGCTCCGCAGATCAGCGTTGTTGTGCCGTTCCACAACATCGAAGATTTGCTGGACGACTGCCTGCGCTCGATCGCCAGGCAGACCCACGCCAACCTTGAGGTCATCATGGTGGACGACGGCTCCACCGATGGCAGCGTGGAGATCGCCCGCCGCCGCGCCGAGTCCGATCCCAGGTTCATCCTGATCAGGGTCCCGAACGGGGGTCCCGGGTACTCCCGCAACCGCGGCATCGAGCAGGCCACCGGGGAATTCCTCAGCTTCGTGGACGCGGATGACATGCTGCCGAGCCACGCCCTGGAGATCATGCTGCACACCCTTCAGCAGTCCGGCTCGGATTTCGTCTCCGGTGGCGTGGAGCGGATCGGCCCGCTGGGGGTCACGCCGTCGGGCATGCACGCCCAGGCGATCAAGACCAGGCGGATCGGCACGCATATCAGCCGGTCACCGGAGCTGTTCTGGGACGTCTCGGTGTGGAACAAGCTGTTCCGCAAGTCGTTCTGGGACGCCAGCAAGCTGTCCTTCCCCGAGGTCAGGGCGTGGGAGGACCTGCAGGCCATGACCAGGGCGCACGTGCTGGCCAGGGCCGTGGACGTGATCCCGGACACGATCTACTACTGGCGCGAGCGCGGCAAGGGCGCGCTGTCGATCACCCAGTCCAGGACCGACATCGGCAACCTGAGGGACCGGATCACTGCGCTGCTCAACATCGACGGCTTCCTCCGCGAACGGGGCTCGGCCGCGCTGCTGCGCGAGCATCAGCGCAAGGCGCTGGTAAACGACCTGTGGCTGTACGTCTGCGACCTGTCCCGGACCACCCCCGAGTATCAGGCCGAGTTCATGGAACTCGGGCGCACGTACCTGGACCAGGTCGGCCGGCGGGTGCTGGCGAAGCTGCCGTCCACGCACAAGCTCGCCTACCACCTGATCAAGGCGGGGCAGCTGGAGCAGCTGCTTGAGTTCAACGGCTGGCAGGCCGAGCAGCCGATCAAGACAACCCCGATGGTCAGGAGCCTCGGCAGGATCCGCGCCGATCTCCCGTTCCGCACCCAGCGCCGCCGCCTCGGGATCCCGGCCAGCGTGTACCGCCCCTACTGGCGGGAGCTGGACCCGTTCGTGCGGGTAGAAAACATCGAGTGGGATCGCGGTCGGCTGGTCATCACCGGATGCACGTACGTGCCCTCGGTCGACATCCCCAGGCGCCGGAACGCGTCCAAGATCATATTCCTGAAGCCGGCGAGCAGGGGCAGGCTGCCGGTCATCGTCCCGGCCCGCTCGTTCCGGCACCCCGAGGCCGACATCTATTCGGCGCAGCACAGGTACCACTACGACTGGGCCGGCTTCCGCGGCGAGATCAGCCCCCGCTGGTTCCGGTTCGGCCGTCGCTGGCTCACCGGCGAGTGGGCCGGATACGTGCTGGTCCGCGCGCACGGCGTGTGGCGGCCGGCCCGGCTGCACACGCCCTCCCGCGGTCCCGCCGAGCGCCCGGAGTTCCGGCAGGTGGCACCCGGGATCAGGTTCGGCGCCTGGTGGGCGCCGGGGCGGCGGCTGCAGGTCGGGGTGACCAGGACGCCGGCGGTGCTGCACGGGTGCGAGCACGCGGGCAACGAGCTCGTGATCGACGTCGACGTCACCCCGCTGGATCCGCAGGCCCGCGTCGAGATCCTGCTGGCCAGGCCGAAGGGCGCGGCGACGCACCGGTTCCCGGCCACGGTTGAGCGGCGGGACGGGGAAACGGCGCTGGTGCGGGGGAAGATGCCGCTGCGCGTGCTGGCCACCGCGGTGGGCCGGGCCGACCGCGGCACCGCACACGGCTCCGGTAACGAGGCCGTAGCGGGGGGCATCAGCGACGCCGGAATCGAATGGGATCTGTACGTCCAGGCCGAGGGCCAGCAGCGGATCCGGGTGGCGTTCCCGGCCGGGCGCGCGGAGTACCGTTACCCGGCCGGGCACCAGGAGATCGCCGTCGAGCGAACCAGATACGGCAACGCCATGGTCGCGCGCCGCGGCCTGCGCCCGGTCGTCGACGAGCATTCATGGACGGACGACGGCCGGCTGACGCTCCAGGGCAACTACTCGGCTACCGTTGAGGGCACTTTTGAGGCTGTGCTGCTCCGGCGGTCATCAACCGAGCAGCATGTGGTCCCGGTCCGGCGGGACGGCGACAGGTTCGCGGTCGAGGTCAGCGCGGCGGCCATGCCGTCATTCGGGCTGCGGCTGCCACTGCGGGACGGGTTCTGGGACCTGTTCCTGCGCCGCGAGGGAGCGGCCGACGGTGAGCTGATCGTGCCGGGCTATGACCACGCGCGGCTGGCCGACCTCGACAGCCGCAAGTTCAACGTGGGGCAGAAGAGCTACCAGTTCACGACGACCGGGTATGACACGCCGATGCTGACGGTCGGCCCCGCGCTCAAGCTCACCGAGCACGGCCGGGTGCAGCGGCGGATGCTGCGCGGCGTGTACTACCCGCTGCAGCAGAAGCTGCCGCTGCGCGACGCGGTGATGTTCGTGAGCTGGAAGGGAAAGCAGTGCGGGGACAACCCGCTCGCGATCGCGCAGGAACTGCGCCGCCGCGGCGACGACCGGGACCACGTCTGGGCGGTCGCGGACTACTCGGTGCCTGCCCCGGACGGCGCAAGGACCGTGCTCACCGGCACCGAAGACTACTTTGAGGCGCTCGGCCGGTCGCGGTACGTGATCGCGAACGACGACATGGGCCTGAACTACCACAAGCGGGACGGCCAGGTGTACGCGCAGACCTGGCACGGCACGCCGCTGAAGAAAATCGGCTTCGACATCACCCAGCCGCAGTTCATCAGCGGGGTTGGCTACTTCGACGTGCTGGCCGCCGACGTGGCCAAGTGGGACCTGCTGCTGTCGCCCAACCCGTTCAGCACGCCGATCATGCGCCACGCGTTCCGCTACGACGGCGAGGTGCTCGAGTCGGGCTACCCAAGGAACGACCTGCTGCGCAGCGGCGACGCCGACCACATCGCCGCCGATGTCCGGCGGCGGCTCGGGCTGCCGGAGGGAAAGCGGGTGGTGCTGTACGCGCCGACCTGGCGGGACAACCAGTACTACGCCTCGGGCCGGTACCGGTTCGACTTCCGGCTGGACCTCGAGCGCGCCTGGCGGCAGCTCGGCGACGACCACGTGTTCCTGATCCGGGGACATCACCACATGGCCGAGGACGTGCCGGCCGGCACCAGGCCGGACTTCGCCATCAACGTGACCGCCTACCCGGACATCTCGGAGCTGTTCCTGGTCAGCGACGTGCTGGTGACGGACTATTCGTCGGTGATGTTCGACTTCGCCCCGACCGGGCGGCCGATCGTCTTCTTCACCTACGACCTCGAGCAGTACCGGGACAACCTGCGCGGGTTCTACTTCGACTTCGAGGCGGAGGCCCCGGGCCCGCTGCTGGCCACCTCGGACGAGGTGGTGTCCGCGATCGCCGACATCGATTCGGTGGCGTCGGCGCACCGCGCCGCGTACGCGGCGTTCACCGCCAAGTTCTGCCCGCTGGACGACGGCAAGGCCGCGGCCCGTGCCTGCGACAGGATCTTCCGCAGCTAGCTACCACCCGTGAAATCCGCCCTGAACGGTCCACAGGGCGGCGAGTGCGGCAGCAAACGCCAGCCCGGCCGCGGCGGCAACGAGGCGGCGGGCGGGACGGCCTGCCGACCAGCGCAGACCCGCGGTGACCGCGCGCCGCGCCAGCCCGCTGGCGATGTAGAGCATGCCGGCCAGTGACAGGGTCACCAGGGCGGCGCCGATCGCGTCGAGCGCGGCCATCGCGTAGCGGTGCCCGGCGGCCGCGGAGGTCATGAGCTGGGCTTGCAGGCTGACGGAGCGCCACAGCGCCCGGTTGATCTCCGGCAGACGCAGCAGCAGGTATCCCAGGAACGCGAGCAGCAGCGGGATGACCGCCAGCACCCAGGCGGTCACCAGGATCCGGATGCCACGCCGCAGGCCGGCCACCCGCGGGTCGCGACCGCTGCCGGGCAGCGCGCTCTTCACGATCGGGCCGACGCGGGCGAACATGTCCGGCACGCCGGCCAGGTCGCTGAGGATGAAGTAGCCGTCAAACCGGACGATCGGGATCAGCTGCTGCAGCATCTCCAGTTGGGTGATCGCGATGACCAGCAGCAGGATCTGGGCCGACGTGGCCACGTAGAGGCCGGCCAGGACCAGGATGAAGACCGCGTTGAAGTACACGCCGCCGAGATCGGTGCGCAGCCGGCCGGCCCGGCCGAGCCGGTAGGAATCGGTCACGTTGGTGAAGAAGGAGGGCCAGACCAGGTAGATGCCGACGCCGATCCGACCTGGCCGCGCGCCGCCGTAGCGGCAGCCTGTCGCGTGTCCGCACTCGTGGAACGCGCCGGAGAGCACCGACAGGCCGAGCACGGCCAGCAGGGCGATCGGGTTGCGCAGCATCTGCTGCACCCCGACACCGAGCCCGTGCGAGGCGAACAGCCAGCAGTCAATCCCAACGAAGCTGACGATCACCGCGACCACGACCGGCCACCGGAACAGCGGCCCCAGCAGCGCGGCGGCGGCGTTCGCGGCGCGCTCTGGCAGCAGCGTGCCGCGAGCCCTGAGCGCGAGCAGTGGTCTCGCCCTGGGCGGGGCTGCCGGGGCGCCCTGGTCGGCGACGACGCCCAGGGGCAGCAGCTTGGTGCTGATGAGATGGCGGACCTGGTCGGCGGTCAGCAGCCGGCCGAGGTCGGCGCTGACCAGCCCGGCGACGGCGGCGGCGTCGCGCGCGCCGTCGATCCGGCAGGTGACCCGGTACAGCAGCGGCGACATCTGGATCACCTGGCCGTCGGGCCGCCGTACCAGCGACGGCGGCTGGCTGTACCCGGAGTCCCGGTACTCGCCGAGCAGTTCGACCCCGTCGGCCAGCCGCGGCGGGTCGGTGGGCCCGGGCGTCCCCGCCGACGGCGCGGCGGACGCCGTGCGCCCGTTTGTCACCTGCGCTGTGGTCACGGCCACTGGTCTGCTCCTATATGGCACGGTCGCCGGGGACGTCGGGAATGGCCCGCGTCGGGCGCTTGCAGGGACGGCCAGGCCGGGCCGCCCCCGCAAGCCGAGGACCGCCCCGACGGATCAGAGCGGCCCTCGCTTTGCTGCTGCGCATCCCCTCCCCACCGGTCCCCACGGTTGCGCGCAGCAGATCAGCAGTACGAACTGGACAGGGGTTACAGGATGATGTTGTCGCCGCTCAGGACGTTGTCGCCGCCGAGAACGTTGACGTTGATGAGCCCGTTCTGCGAGTTGACGGCCGTGGCCGACGGGTTGAAGGCGCTAAAGGAGCTGCTGTGGCCGTAGGAGGACCACAGGGTCTCCCGGGTGGGCAGCAGTTCGGCGGTCTCGAGCTCGAGGTCCTGCATTGTGACTTCGGCGGACATGATGCCTCCTTTGGAACCGATCCCCGGGCCGGGCGGCCCGGTGGTTGTCCGCGTTCCCCGGCTGCAGGTAGCCCTCCGGAGATCGCCCGGCTCCTCCTGTGGCGCCGGGCCACGGACGTGGTGTACGCTCCTCAACGTACGTATTGTACGTTGACCACCGTACAGTACTGTCCTCGGCCGGTCAATCGTGACTGAGTTCATGAGATGCGGACTGGCAAGATTGGCGGCTATGGCGGCGCATGAGGCGGGAGACGATCGGGATTCGCCCGTGCAGCAGCCACGTCCCGCTTCGGCGCCCGGGTACTCCGTCAATCCACTCCAGCGGCTGATCCTGCAGCGGCTGCGCGAACGCGGCTGGTCCTACGGCACGGTCGCGAGGCGCGGCGGGATGCCGCGGTCCACCGTCTACACGCTGGCCACGAGGCGGAACCTGGCCAGGCCGCCACGCCCGGCCACAATCGACGCGCTGGCCAAGGGCCTCGAGGTGCCGGTCTCCGCGGTCCGCGCCGCGGCAGCCGAGTCCACCGGGCTGCACTACTACGACGACGTCCCGGCCGAGCGGCGGCGGTCGGCTGACCGGGAACGGGATCTCTTGATCGGCAGCATCGACGAGCTGACGCCCGAGGACCGGCGGCATGTGGCCGCGCTGGTGGAGTCGCTGCGGACCCGGCCCGCGACCAGGCCGACGGACCGCTGACGCCTGGCCGCCCATCTTGGGCGGCCTCGGCCGGGGCCGGGGGCGACCGCCCCCGGCCCATCTCTGTGTCGGCATCGCTACTCCATCGGCCAGCCCGCGGGCTCACCGAGTTGGTCGGCCAGTTCTCCGTAGGGACCTTCGGCCAGTACCAGGCGGGCGGCCCGCAAGACTGCTCTCGGGTCCTCGCCGGGCGGGCGCAATACGTAGACCGTGTCGTCGCGCCTGCTGCAGGTCACGACCAGCCGGTCATAGTCGGCGATGATGATCGGCCAGCTGGCTGGCATGCCGAGCCGGCCGGCCAGCTCGGCGTAGCGGGCCTCGGGCAGTATCAGCCGGGCCACCCGCAAAATCGTCTGCGGGTCTTCGCCCGGGGGCCTCAGCACGTAGACGGTGTTGTCGGGTTTGCTGTACGTGACGACGAGCCGGTCATAGTCCTCCAGGACGATGCGGTCCTCGTTCGCGGCGGCTTGCCCTGGGTCCGGCTCCTGGCAGGAGTCGGCAGTGTCGAGCCCGGCAGCCTGCCGACGGAGCCGGTTCTGGCGGCTGGCCGCCAGCACCAGCTCGACGAGGAAGACGAGCCCGATAACCACGCCAGCAGCCATCAGCATCGTCTTCAGCCATTGCGGCATGCCCGCGGCAGCAGGCGTCGTGGTCCGCACCGGCCGCGGATGCGGCGGCGCTGACGGCTTTGCCGGATGCCGGTGCGGGACCGGCCTTGACGGGGGCGGGGCCGGCCTTGACGTGTGCCGGGCCGCCGGGGCCGGAACGGTGAGCACGGTTCCGGGGCGGATCGCGTTCGGATCGGGGCCGATAGCCCGCCGGTTGGCCTGGTACAAAGCTGGCCAGCCGCCGCGCACGGCCAGCGCGGCCGCGATGCCCGACAGCGTGTCACCGGCCGCGATCGTGTAGCGGACCGGTCCTTCCTGCCCTGGCAGCACCAGGACGGTTCCGGGGTTGATGATGTTCGGGTCGGGACCGATCAGCGACCGGTTGGCCGCAAACAGTGCCGGCCAGCCGCCGCGCACGGACAGCTGCGCGGCGATGCCCGACAATGTGTCACCCTGCTGCACGACATACGTCCTGGCGGGGCCCGTGGCCCTCACCGATGTCGAGACGACGCGCAGCGTGCTGGCCAGGGTGACCTGAGCACTACTACTCGCAATGCGGATGTTCGCCTGGGCCTGGCGGACGAATCCTTGGCTGCAGACCGTCATCGAGACGATCAGCAGAATGCTCCAGGCGAGCACGACGCACGCGGACTTTGTCCACATACGCACAGTGCTGTCACTTTCCTTCCTGAGGGGGATCAGCGCCGGACGTTGCTGGCCCGGACGCCGATGGCATGAGCCGGTCGGGAAGGAAAGGACTTAGGCTGGCGGCACCTCCGGCAGGTACGAACGCCAGATACGCTTCGCTGCGGCACGCCGTACCAGCCACAGCAGCAAGAGAGTCAGCAGGGTCGCCAACGCGGCGCTGAAGCCACCCGGTACGCCGCTTCCGCCGCTCCCTGCGCCGCCAGATGCGCCGGCCCCGCTTGCGCTACCGCCAGCACCGGCCGTCAGCCAGGAAGGCGTCAGCGTCGACGGCATTGGTGCGCCGCTCCCCAGCTGCGCCGACAACCGGGACGCAGCCGCGCCCAGCGCTGCGGCAATGCCCCCACCCTGACGCGGGCTGGTCGTCCCCGAAACGCCGGTGCCGGACCCGCCCGCTCCCCCCGGGGTGGAGACAACCGGGGGAACGCTGCTGGTGACTGGGGCGAGCGTGCTCGTCGCAGTCGATACAACCGGAGCCAGCGCGCCGGTGAGGTCGGTGACGACCGGGGCGAGGGCGTTGGTGGCCGGGGCGAGCGCGCCGGTGAGGTCGGTGACGACCGGGACCAGGGCGCCGGTGACGGTGGTGGTGACCGGCGCCAGAGCGTTGGTGGCCGGGGCCAGCGCGCCGGTGAGGTCGGTGACGACCGGGGCGAGGGCGCCGGTGATGGTGGTGGTGACCGGCGCCAGAGCGCCGGTGACGGCGGTGACGACCGGAGCGATTGTGCCGGTGGCTGTGGTCACGACCGGGGCGAGCGCGCTGGTGGCTGTGGTGACGACGGGGGCGATTGCGCCGGTGGCTGTGGTGACGACGGGGGCGATTGCGCCGGTGGCTGTGGTGACGACCGGGGCGACCGCGCCGGTTGCCGTTGCAAGCGCGGGGGCTAGTGCGCTGGTGGCTGTCGATGCAACGGGGGCGAGGGCAGTGGCGGCCGGGGCGACTCCGCTGGTGCTTGTTGATACCACGGGGCCGAGCGCGCCGGTTGCTGTCGATACGACCGGGGTGGGTGCGCTGGTGACCGGAGTGATCGCGCTCGTGGCCGTCGCTGCGACGGGGGCCGGGTCACTGGTGACGGGGGCGACCGCCGTGGTGGCTGCCGATGCCGCCGGGGCCAGCGCGCTGGTGACGGGGGCCAGGGTGCTGGTAGCCGGGCTCGGCGCGCTCGTCGTGTTCGTGGCGCTCGGGGGTACTTCCGGCGTTTGCGCGTTGACGGCTGGACTCGCCGTGGGGGCGGTGCCAGAGTCGGCGGCTGCGGCGCCTTGCGCCGCGGACGTGGCGACCGAGGCGACGGCGCTCGTGACCGGGGATGCGGCCGGGGTGGCAGCGGGCGGTGGCGTGGTGGCCGGGGTGCTGGCGGGAGGCGGCGTGCTTGCCGACGTGGCCGCGGTGGCTTGCGCCGCGGCCCCAGCGGCGGAGGTGGCCGTGCTCGCCGTCGGCGATGCGGGCGAGGCGCTGGCAGACGTTGGCGTGGTAGCCGAGGTCGCAGTGCCGGTGGCGGCGGTCGCCGATGGGTCCGGGGTCGCCGAGGCGGCCGGGGTGGCTGTGCTGGTGGCCGCGGTGTCTTGCGTCACCGACGTGACGGCCGAGGTCAGCGTGCCCGTGATGGAGGAAGCGCCCGGCGAAGTGGCGGGCGGAGTTGCTGCGTGTGCCTGCCGGGAGAACACCAGCAGGACGACCAGGATCCCGGCAGCCAGAATCGCGACCTGCGCCACTCGGCGAGCGGCGCGGCGCAAAACCAACTGCGGCATGAGCAGCTCCCCCCAGCGGGAGACTGGACCAGACACTAGTGCCCATCATCAGTCAACCGAAACCATCGCGGGCACCGTTTTTTCAAATTCTTACCGGCTACAGTCACTTAGGACTGGACACTTACGACACATCCGTTCATGAGTCGTGCGGATGCGCACAGGTCCTGAGCGAATGCTCCTCATCGGCCAGCGCCGACCGGTCCCTGCCGCGCCGACCGGGCCCAACGTCGACGACTTGCTCACGGTCTGCGATCATCTAGCTACGCCTTAAGCTTGAGGTCGCATTCGCAAATCAGCCGCGCGGCCAGGGGTTCCTTGGCAAAGTTTTCCATACCGATCGTTAAGCTAGGAATTAATCGGGACGGAAGTTTCCGTGCCGGTCTGGCAGAGCCAACGGAGATCCTTACCGTGCCCCTAGCAGAGCCCGCTAGCCATAAAGCCGCGGACCCGCTGGGCGACGGCCATGAAGGGCAGGATGTGCTGCCACGGCCGTTGCCCGGCTGGCTGGTCGTCGGACTGCCCGCTGTCGCCGCCCTGGTGGTAGGCGGCTACCGGCTTGGCGGCCCTTCGCTATGGCGGGACGAGGCTTACACGCTCGAAGTGGCGCGCCGCTCATTCGGCCAGATCTTCAGCCTGTTGCTGCACGTTGACGCGGTCCATGGCCCGTACTACCTGGGTATGCACGTCGTGATCAGTGTCCTGGGCACCTCGGCGGTGGCGCTCAGGCTGCCCTCGCTGATCGCCACCAGTCTCGCGGCCGGGGCGCTGGCCGCGCTGGGCCGGCGCCTGGCGCGGGCGAGCAAGCTCCCGGCTCCCTCGGTGATCGGCCTGCTGGCCGGCCTGCTGTACGTGGCCGCGCCGCAGACCACGTACTACGCACAGGACGCGCGTCCCTACGGGCTCGTCTCGCTGTTCGCGGTTGTGGCGACCTACCTGCTGCTGGTGGCCATGCAGCGGGGGGGTGAGCGGGGATGGAGCGGCGCGCGATGGTGGGCGGCGTACGCCGTCGCGATAGTGCTCACCGGGGTGGCGAGCCTGTTCGCGTTGCTGATCCTGGCCGCGCACGGCGTGACCCTGCTGTGGGCGAGGTCCCGGGCCCGGGACCGAGCTCGCCTGCTGCCCTGGCTGGCGTCGGCCGCCGTGGCCGCCGTGGTGCTGAGCCCGCTGATCGTGCTCGGCTACGGCCAGGACCGGACGCTCGGCTGGGTGGTGCGTCCCGACTCCGGCACGGTGCGCGTCATGGTTACCCTGTTCGCCGGGTCAACCGCGCTGATCCCGCTGGTGGCCGCGCTCGCCGTATGCGGCATCGCGTCGGGGCTCGGCACAGCGGCTCGCCGGCTCGAGGTCACCGCGGTCACGGTCGCGCTGCCCTGGCTGGTGCTGCCGCCGCTGATCCTGCTCGCTGCCTCGCTGATCAAGCCGGTCTACGTCGAGCGGTACGTGGTTTTCTGCCAGCCCGCGCTCGCCCTGCTGTGCGCGGCCGGCCTGGCCTGGATAGCCCGGCTGGTGGCCGCCTCAGCGGCGGGCCGCAGGACCCCGGCGCTCGCCTGGGCCGCGCCCGCGGTGATTCTCGTCGTGCTCGCGGTGGCGCTCGTCGGGCCGCAACGCGCCGTGCGGCTCACCTCGGCCCGGCCGGACAACCTCCGCGGCGTGTCGGCGGTCGTTGCCGCGAACGAGCGCCCCGGCGACGCGGTGTTCTACCTGCCGTCCGAGGCGCGGGTGGTGAGCATGGCGTACCCGGCACCGTTCCGCAAGCTCCGCGACCTGGCGCTGAAGAAGTCACCGGTGGCGTCCGACAGCCTCACCGGAACGCAGGTCTGGGCGCCGGTGCTGGCCAAGCGCTTCGCCGGGCCGCCCGCTGTGCAGCGGGTCTGGGTGGTCCAGTGGGCTGGCCAGCTGTCGGTCCGCCCGGACACCAAGGTCGGCCGCGAGGAACTGGCCCTGGTGCACCGCATGCACCTGGTCCAGCGGTGGACGGTGCAATCGGTTGTGCTGAGCCTGTACGCGGCATAGGCCCGGATTGCCGGTTCCGCAGCCCCGCGGCCGCGGCCTGCACCAGCGGCCCGGCCGTCAGCCGTAGAGTGCCTCCAGGCCGGGGCGCGGCGCGTACCTGGCGAGCTTCTCGCGCAGCCGGCTTCTGCCGCGGTGCAGTCGCGACATCACGGTGCCGATCGGCGTGCCCATCATCTCGGCGATCTCGCGGTACGGATAGCCCTCGATGTCGGCGAGGTAGATGGCAACCCGGAACTCGTCGGGCAGGTCGCGCAGGGCGTCCAGGATGTCGGAGTCGGCCAGCCGGTCCAGCGCCTCCGCCTCCGCCGAGCGCACCGGCCCGGACAGTCGGTCGGCGCTAACTTGCCAGTCCTCCTGGAATTCGGCGCCGGGCGCCTGGACGGGCTCGCGGCGCCGCTTCCGGTAGGTGTTGATGAACGTGTTGGCCAGGATCCGGTGCAGCCATGCGCGCAGGTTCGTGCCCGGCCGGAACTGGTGGAACGCGACGTACGCCTTGGCGATCGTTTCCTGTACCAGGTCCTCGGCGTCGCTGGGATTCTTGGTCATGCGGAGCGCTGCCGGATAGAGCTGGCCCATGAAGGGCACAACGTCGTGCTCGAAAACTGCATTACGGTCCGGCGTCGTCAGGTCCTCGGGCCTCATCGTCGCTCCGCTCCTCCGCTGGCCGTCTCGCCAGCTCACATAGGTACTCACGTAGCTGCGGGGGCAGCTGTTCATCGCGTCTGTCTTCCCTATAGACGCACACGATTGCGGTTGCGATGCGTGATCTGCGCAACAATGTGGTTACGCTGCGGAACCACTCAGCGTGCGTTCAGGGTTCGCCCGGCCGCTAGATCCAGCCGTGGTACCACATCCGCTCGAACCAGGACGTATACGGCACGACCTGGGCGGCAAGCACCGGGTACATGTAGTAGAAGTCCCATAGGACGGCCAGCAGGTAGCCGCCGGTGACAACGGCACCGAGGCCGCGCCGGGCCGGCGCGGCACGGGCCGGCCCGATGATGAGCCCGAGGCACAGCGTGATCGCTATCACCAGGAACGGGTCGAAGACGACCGCGTAAAAGTAGAACTCGGTCCTGTGGTCGTGCAGCGCGAACCAGAACCAGGGCAGCCAGCCGGCCGCGATGCCCATGAGCACCGCGCCGGCCCGCCAATCCCGCCGAACCAGCCACCACACCACGCAGGTGAGCAGCACCGGGATCGCGGTCGACCAGATGAACGGGGTGCCGATGGCCAGCACCTCCTGCGAGCAGTTCGGCACGCCGCAGGTCTTCGGGGTCGCGTAGTAGAACGAGACCGGCCTGGCGGTCCACAGCCAGAGCCAGGTCCACGGCTGGGACTTGTACGGGTGCCCCGTCGTCAGCCCGAGGCCGAACTGGAGCATGAACTTGTTGTACTGATAGAACGAGTCGAGCGCCGACAGCACCGGCGTGTGGTCGCCGTGCTGCGCAGCCCAGTTCCGGTCGTAGCCGTACGGCGAGGCGAACCAGCCGCTCCACGACGCCAGGTAGGCCGCCGCCGGCACGACGGCGAACGAGATCGGCAGCCATTTTCCGTCGCGCAGCAGCGCGCCCCGCCACGGCAGGCTGTACCCGGCGACGCGGCGCGCGCCGAGGTCCCAGGCGATGGTCAGGGCCGCGAACGCGGGCAGGTACCAGACCCCGTTCCACTTCGACGCGACGGCGCAGCCCAGGCAGAGGCCGGCCGCCACCCGCCACCAGCGGATGCCGAGCGCGGGGCCCTCGTCGTCGGCGGTCTCGTCGGCTGCAGCGGCCGCGATCCTGGCCCGGGACCGGTCCCTGTCGATCACCAGGCAGCCGAACGCCGCGAGCACCCAGAACATCACGAAGATGTCGAGCAGCGCGGTCCGGCTCATCACGAGCTCGAGCCCGTCCAGGGCCAGCAGCAGTCCCGCGACGCAGCCGAGCATCGTGGACCTGGTCATCCGGCGCGCTATCCGGGCCGTCATCAGGATGGCCAGCGAGCCGACCACGGCGACGGAGAACCGCCAGCCGAACGGGGTCAGCCCGAACATCCATTCCCCCACCGCGATGAGGATCTTGCCGAGGGGAGGGTGCACGACGAGCTCGCCGCCCTTGGCCAGGATGTCGGTCTTGCCCTGGGCGAGCAGCGTGTCCGCGTTCGACTTGTGGTTGATCTCCACGCCGTGGCGCAGAATCCCGTACGCATCGCCGACGTAGTAGGTCTCGTCGAAGACGACGGCCTTGGGCACGCTCAACCGGTAGAAGCGAAGGAACGCGCCGAAAATCGTGACCAGCAGCGGCCCCACCCAGCCCCAAACCGGGCTGCCCGGGATCGGTGGCGCCAGCCGGTCCCGAAGGGCAGCAGCGCGGGTGGCCCGCTCGGCGGCCACAGGCTCGGTCTCGTATGCCGTCATTGCCTGCCATGGTAGGCGCGGCAGGGGGTTAGCGTGGGGCGCGAAATGGAACGAGCCAGCAAACCCGACGGCGGCATCCGGACCTATCACCAGGTCACGGCCGATAACCCCCGCGGCGGCCCGGATGCGGCCCCGGAAACCTCCCCGGATTCCGTCCCGGAACGTGACGCGCACGGGACGCTCACGCTCGCGGCGGTGCCGATCGGCAGGCCGCAGGACGCCTCGCCGCGGCTGATCGCGGCGCTCGGCGACGCGCCGATCGTGGCGGCCGAGGACACCCGCAGGCTGCGCAGGCTGGCCGGCGAGCTCGGCGTGCGGCTGGCCGGCACCGTGGTCTCGTACTACGACGCGGTCGAGACGGCGCGGGTGCCCGGGCTGCTGGCCGCGCTGACAGCCGGGCGCGACGTCCTGCTGGTGACCGACGCCGGCATGCCCAGCATCAGCGACCCCGGTTACCGGCTGGTGGCCGCGGCGGCTCGGGCCGGGATCCGGGTCAGCGTGCTCCCGGGGCCGTCGGCCGTGACCGCGGCGCTAGCCGTCTCCGGCCTGCCCAGCGACCGGTTCTGCTTCGAGGGGTTCCCGCCGCGCCGGGCCGGCGAGCGAGCCCGCAGGTTCGCCGAGCTGGCGGGTGAGCAGCGGACGCTGATCTTCTTTGAGGCGCCGCGACGGCTGGCGGTCACGCTCGCCGGGCTGGCCGAGGCGTTCGGCCAGGACCGCGCCGCCGTGGTGTGCCGCGAGCTCACCAAGACACACGAGCAGATCAGCCGCGGCACGCTCGGGGAACTGGCCGAATGGGCGGCGGGGGGCGTTCTCGGCGAGGTCACGATCGTAGTGGCCGGCGCGCCGCAGCCGCCCCGGGCCGACCCGGCCGACGCCGCCGCCGAGGTCGCCGTCCGTGAGCGGGCCGGCACCCCACGCAAGACCGCGATCGCCGAGGTGGCGAAGGAACTCGGCCTTCGCAAGCGCGAGGTCTACGACGCCGTCATCCGGCGGCCCACCGGCGCGCGCTGACCCGTCGGCGGCTTTCATCGATGTACCAAAAGGCCTGTTCTATGCGGCCTTTTGGTACATCGACGCGGCCAGATGGGCGGCGCGGACGGCGGCCGCTGACCCTGCAGCGCACCATCCGCAACACGGAACACTTGAGCACCAACCGCCACGGTGGCCGCCGGGTGGGCGGTGCGGCCCGGCGAACCCGCGCGGCGCGGGCGGTGCACTAGCCTGAGCCCATGTCCAGCCGCCACATACTGACCGCGCCGGCCTGGCCGTACGCCAACGGCCCCCGGCACATCGGGCACGTGTCCGGGTTCGGGCTGCCCGCCGACATGTTCGCCCGCTACCAGCGGATGACCGGCAACAACGTGCTGATGGTCAGCGGCACCGACGAGCACGGCACCCCGATCCAGGTCCAGGCCGACGCCGCCGGCGTCAGTGCCAGGGAGCTCGCCGACCGCTATAACCGGGTGATCGCCGAGGACCTGGTCGGCCTGGACATGTCCTACGACCTGTTCACCCGGACCACCACGCTGAACCACTACGCGGTCACCCAGGAGATCTTCAGGGGCCTGTTCGACAACGGCTACCTGTTCCTGCGCAAGACGATGGGCGCGATCTCGCCGTCGACCGGCCGGACCCTGCCCGACCGGTACATCGAGGGAACGTGCCCGATCTGCGGGTACCCGAACGCGCGCGGCGACCAGTGCGACAACTGCGGCAACCAGCTCGACCCCGCCGACCTGATCAACCCGCGCTCGAAGATCAACGGGGAGACGCCGGTCTTCGTGGAGACCGAGCACTTCTTCCTCGACCTGCCGGCGTTCGCCGACGCGCTGGGCACCTGGCTGCAGAGCAAGAGCGGGCTTTGGCGGCCCAACGTGCTCAAGTTCTCGCTGAACCTGCTCGACGACCTGAAGCCGCGCGCGGTCACGAGGGACCTCGACTGGGGGGTTCCGGTGCCGGTGGACGGCTGGCGGGACCGCCCGGACAAGAGGATCTACGTCTGGTTCGACGCCGTGATCGGCTACCTGTCCGCCTCGGTCGAGTGGGCGCGGCGGTCCGGCGACCCGGACGCGTGGCGTGCCTGGTGGCAGGACCCGGACGCCGAGTCCTACTACTTCATGGGCAAGGACAACATCGTCTTCCACGCCGAGATCTGGCCGGCCATGCTGCTCGGCTACGGCGGCAAGGGCGACAAGGGCGGGACGCCGGGCGCGCTCGGCGAGCTGAACCTGCCCACCGACGTGGTGGCCAGCGAGTACCTCACGATGGAGGGCCGCAAGTTCTCCTCGTCCCGCTCGGTCGTGATCTACGTTCGCGACTTCCTGGAACGTTACGACGTCGACGCACTCCGCTACTACCTGGCCGTGGCCGGCCCCGAGACCCAGGACACCGACTTCACCTGGAGCGAGTTCATCCGGCGCAACAACGATGAACTGCTGGCGAACTGGGGCAACCTGGTGAACCGGAGCGTCTCGTTCGCCGCCCGCAACATCGGCGCGATCCCGGAACCGGGCGCGCTCACCGAGGTGGATACCGAACTCGTCCGGCGGTCCCGCGACGCGTTCCGGGAAGTCGGCGATGCGCTGTCCCGGTCGCGATTCAAGGCAGCGATCAACGAAGTGATGCGCACGCTCGCGGATGCCAACAAGTACCTGTCCGAGCAGGCGCCGTGGAAGCTGCGCGAGTCCGACCCGGAGCGGATGCGGACGATCCTGCACGTGGCGCTGCAGCTCGTGGACGACGGCAAGACCCTGCTCACCCCGTTCCTGCCGCGGTCCTCGCAGAAGGTCTACGAGATGCTCGGCGGTTCCGGTGCCTGGTCGGCGATGCCGCGGATCGAGGAGGTCACCGAGGAGGGCGGGCCCCCCTACCCGGTGATCACCGGCGATTACCGCGGCGCGGCGCGGTGGCAGTCCGAGCCGATCAGGCCGGGCACGCCGCTGCAGCCGCCCACGCCGCTGTTCGCCAAGCTCGACCCGGGGCTTGCCGACGAGGAGCTGGCGAGGCTGGAGAAGGCGTGAGGGTGCCTACCCTGCCGGAGCCGCTGCCCGCCGAGGCGCTGGACAGCCACTGCCACCTGGACCTGATCGAGCGCCCGGTGCCGGAGATCCTGGCCGAGGCGCGGGCTGCGAACATCACCAGGGTGGTGACGGTCGGCGTGGACCTGCCGACCTCGCGGTGGTCGGCGGACTGCGCCGACGAGTACCCGGACGTGTACGCGGCGGTGGCGATCCACCCGAACGAGACCGCGCGGGCGGCCGCGTCCGGCGAGGCGCGGGACGCGGTCCTGGCCGAGATCACCGCGCTGGCCGAGCGGCCTCGGGTCCGGGCCGTCGGCGAGACCGGGCTCGACTACTACCGCGACTGGGCCCCGCCCGAGGTGCAGCGGGAGTGGTTCCGCGCGCACATCGAGATCGCCAAGCGGACCGGCAAGGCCCTGATGATCCACGACCGCGCCGCGCACGAGGACGTGCTGCAGATCCTTGACTCACAAGGACCGCCAGAACGGGTCGTGTTCCACTGCTTCTCCGGGGACGCGGCGATGGCGAAGCGGTGTGCCGAGGCGGGGTACCTGATGAGCTTCGCCGGCAACATCACGTTCTCCAGTGCTCAGCAGCTACGCGACGCGGCCGCCGCGGCGCCGCTGGAACTCATCCTGGTGGAGACCGACGCACCCTTCCTCACCCCGGTGCCGAACCGTGGCAAGCCAAACTCGCCCGCGATGGTGGCGCACACGCTGCGCGCGATCGCCGAGATCAAGCACGTCGGCGTCGCCGAGATGTGCGCGGCGGTGATGGCCGCCGGCGAGCGGGCCTTCGGCCCCTGGCCCCGCTGACGCCGGCCCCCGGCTCCCCGGCGGCCCGCTGGATGCCCCAGGTGTGCAAGGGGCGACCAAAGGGAATTGAGTGGCCAGCGGGAATGGCCGCTTTTACGGGGGCGAACAAGGGAAGGTGCGCTGGTGACGGGGGTTACCCATTGGGCGTTGCGGCATAAGCGTCTTGTGATCGGCTTCTGGCTGGTGCTGACCATCCTTGGGATGGCGTTCGCCAGGAAGGCGACGGATGCTCTCTCCCAGGAGTACTCGCTCCCCGGCCATCAAAGCTACGAGACGAACACGTTCATCACCAGCAAGTACGGCGGCGGCGGGGACAGCTCACCGCTGGTCGCGGTCGTCACGCTGCCGGCCGGCGCGACCGCGAGCTCGCCGGCGGTGATGGCCGCTCTGCAGCAGGTCACCGGGCGTATCGAGCGGGCGGTGCCGGGCTCACGGGTGGCGTCGTACGCCACGACCGGCGATCCCGCGTTCGTGTCCCGCGACGGCCGCACCACGTTCGTGATCGACTACCCGCCGCCGGAGCCGGGCAGCTTCGGGCAGAGCCCGCGAGCGCAGAATGCGGTGCAGGCGGCGCTGCGGGGGGTCACGGTCGCGGGCGCCCCGGTGCGCCTGACCGGCTACGACGTGCTGGATGCACAGGCGGGCGGCGGCAAGAGCGTGCTCGCCGAAGCGCTGATCGGCGCGCTGGGCGCACTGATCGTGCTCGGCTTTGTGTTCGCGTCGCTCCTGGCCGTGGTGCCGCTGCTGATCGCGCTGGCCTCGATCATGACGAGCTTCCTGGCCGTGTGGGGCCTGGCCACCGCGACATCGGTGTCGATCGTCGTGCAGTACCTGATCGCGCTCGTCGGCCTCGGCATCGCGATCGACTACACGCTGCTGATCGTGGTCCGCTGGCGCGAGGAACGTTCCCGGGGCCTCCGCGGTGACGCGGCGATCGTGGCCGCGATGAACACCGCCGGCCGCGCCGTGGTGTTCAGCGGCACCGCGGTGGCGGTCGGCCTGCTCTGCCTGATCGCGCTGCCGGTTCCGTTCCTGCGCAGCCTCGGCTACGGCGGGATGCTGATCCCGCTGGTCAGCGTCGCGGCCAGCATCACGCTGCTGCCGGTCATCCTGGCCACCGCCGGCCCTCGCCTCGACTGGCCGCACCGCCGCACCGACCGGCGCGCCAGCCGCGCCTGGACCGCGTGGGCGGCTCTTGTCGTCCGGCACCGCTTGGTCGCTGCGGCGGCCGCGGTCATCGTGCTCGGCCTGCTCGCGGGCGCGGCGACCGCCATCACCCTGGGCCCGGCCGACGGCAACCCGAACACGGTCAGCCAGGCCGGCCAGGCCAAGACCGCGCTGACCGCGCTCGAGCGCTCCGGCATCGGGTCCGGCGCGCTGACCCCGATCGAGATCGTCGCGCCGCGCGGCGACGCGGCCGGGCTTGCGCACGCACTGAACGGCTTGCCCGGCGTGCAGGGCGCGACCGCCCCCCAGGCAGCCGCCTGGCATCGCGGTACCACGGCGATCGTCGACGTGTTCACCCACGACAACGGCGCGGGCGCGCTGGCCAGCGTGCGGGACACCGCGCACGCGTACGGGCCGGGCATCCGGGTCGGCGGGATCGACGCCCAGAACCGCGACTTCATCTCAGCCGTCTACGGCAGCTTCCCGCTGATGATCGCCCTGATCGCGGTGCTCGGCTTCGCCCTGCTGGCCCGGGCCTTCCGGTCCCTGCTGCTCCCCGCCAAGGCCATCGTCCTCAACATCCTGTCGATCGCCGCCGCCTGGGGCGCGCTCACCCTGATCTGGCAGAAGGGATACGGGTCGAACGCCCTGTGGGGCATCCCGGCGATCGGCTCCATCCCGTCCTGGCTGCCGGTGATCGTGTTCGCGTTCTTGTTCGGGCTGACCATGGACTACGAGGTGTTCATCCTCAGCCGGATGCGGGAAGAGTACGACGCCACCGGGTCAACCGACACCGCGATCGTGCGCGGGATCGGCCGCACCGGCCGCCTGGTCACCAGCGCCGCGCTGATCCTGTTCCTCGCCTTCGTGGCGATGAGCACCGCTCCGATCACCCTGATCAAGGTCATGGCCACGGGCTTTGGCGTTGGCATCATCCTGGACGCCACCATCATCCGTGCCCTCCTCGTGCCCGCCGCCGTCTCCCTGTTCGGCACCTGGAACTGGCGTTTCCCCGCCACCGCCGCGCGCATCCTGCGCGTCTCGCCGTCGACCCCGCCGCCAGCGGCCGAGGCCACCCCGGAACTCGACCTGACCGGCTGATAACAGGCACCGGCGCGGGTCATGCACCGGGATCATGTGCCTCGTGCCCGCCGGCGTCGGCCAGCCGGTCCATCAGCTCGCCGGCGATCCGCAGCAGTTCCTGCTCGGCCCGGGTGAGCCGGAGGGCCATCGCGCGGGCCAGCCAGGCGTCGCGCCGGCGCATGTCCGTGCCGAGCGCCTCCCGCCCCGCGTCCGTGATCGCGAGCAGCGAGCGCCGGTGATCCCGGTCATCGGGCTGGCGGACGGCCAGGCGCTGCCGTTCCAGGCTGGCCAGGGTGCGGGTCAGCGACTGCGGCTGGACCCGCTCGGCGGCCGCCAGCGCGCCGGGCGTGGTCGGGCCGCGCCGGTGCAGGTGTGCCAGGACGCCCAGCTCCAGCGAGGTCTGGCTGGCCTCGGGGCGTTCGATGCGCAGCCGCCTGGCCAGCCTGGTCACCCCCTGGCGCACCGCGGTCGCCACCTCGACGTTCTCATCGCCCATGAATAGTACGCTAGCACGTACTGAATAACGTCTGATGTAGCAAATATCGGCTGAGTGTCATAAGCTGCGGCGTATGAAATTCCTGGCTCGGCTGTTCCGCTCCGGCCCTGGCCCGTCGCGGACAAGCCAGGCCGTGGCGCTTTTCCGGGCCGGGCTCGCCCGCCCGCACACGCCGGGCGGCGATCCGGACGCGCAGCGCCGGCTGTGCCGCGGGATGCCGCCGGCTGACGTCGGGCGGCGGGGGCCCAGCCTGATCGCCCGCACCCGGTTCTTCGACGAGCGAGTGCTCGCCGCGATCTCCGCCGGAGTCCGCCAGGTCGTGATCGTCGGCGCTGGCTATGACGACCGCGCGCTCCGGTTCCGCTCGCCGGGCGTCCGCTTCTTCGAGCTTGACCATCCCGCCACCCAGGCCGACAAGGCGCGGCGGGTGCGCGCGCTGCGGGCGGCGAAACCCGGCTCCGGCGGGCCGACGCTGGCCCCGGCCGACTTCCGCGATGACGACGTCGCCGGCGTGCTCGAGGCCAGCGGGCAGGACGCTGGCCAGCCCACGCTGTTCATCTGCGAGGGCCTGCTGGTCTACCTGGACCAGCCCACCTGCGTGCGGCTGCTCGGCGCACTGCGCGCCAGGGCGGCCACCGGGAGCGAGCTCGCCGTCAGCCTCGCCACGCACCGCGAGGGCCTCGACTCCGGGCAGGTCGCCGCCGTGGCGAACGCACGGCGCGGTCACCCCCGCGAATCCTGGCTGACGATCCTGCCGGCGCCGGCCCACCTGGACCTCCTCGGCCGGGCCGGCTGGCAGGTGAACGAGCGCGTCGACGCCGCGGAGCTGGGCACGGGCGCCGAGCCGGGCCGGTCGCTGCTGGTCACCGCCCATCCGGCGGCGCGTTCCACCGCGACCTGAAGAAGCCGGAAGCTGATACCGGAAGATACCGGAAGAGATTGCAATTTCTTAACAACGCGATCGATCGCCCCGAATCGCTGGACATCCACCTTACTGACCCGTAACTTATGGGAGCTACCCAGGTGGGTAGCGGTAGCGACCGTGCTATCCCGGTGCTAGCGGCAGGCGGCGCGCCACCCAGGTGGGCAGGACAGGGAGCGCGCTGTCCAGGAAGACACCGGAAACAGCGCGCTGCCGATGCAGGAACGGGTAGGGAGCGTCATGGTCGCAAGGCACCGAACGTCCGGATCATCTGCCGTCGGCCGGGTGAGGTGGAAGCGGCTCGCCGTGATCCTCGTCCCCGCGGGCGCTATCGCCGCCACGCTCGTCGCACTGACCGCGCAGGGGGCGATCGCCGCCAACGTCTCCGTGTCCGGCCAGCAGTTCCTGGTCACCGCGACCCAGCTGAACGGGACCGGCTTCGAGCAATTCGGCTCGGAGGTCTCGGCCGGATCCGGCACCCAGCCGGTGATCGTTTCCGGCATCGGCTCCGCCACGCTCAGCAACCTGTGCCAGGCCGTGAAGGCGGGGCCGCTCACCCTGCGGCTCACCGCGGGCGGCAGCACGCCCGTGTCCGCGACCAACCTGATCGTCGACGCGAGCTCGCTCGCCGGGAGTTCCGCCACCTTCCACGGCATCACGATCGGCCAGGACGCGGGAACGCTCACCGCGACGCCCGGCACGGCCGGTGCCGCGGGCGGGTTCGGCGAGCAGGCCGAGTCGATCACGATCCGCAACCTCGTCCAGCACACCTGGCTGACCACCGCTGGCACGTTCACGCTGCCGGGCCTGCACGTCAGCTTCGGCGGCAGCTGCCCGTAGCCATGGCTGAACTCCGGCATTCGTCGTGGCGGGCGTGGCGGCGGGCCCGCCCGTTCGGGGCCGGCCTGCTGCTCGCGGCGGCCGGCCTCGAGCTGATCGGCATCCCGCTGAGCGGCGTGCTCAGCCACGGCGCGGTCAAGCTCGTTATCTACATCGGGATCGGCGGCGTGTTCGGCGTGCTGATCGGCGTGCTGCTGATCGCGTGCGGCGTCGCCGTCTGGCTGAACCCGGCGCACCGGGTGTTCTACGGGATAGCCGGGGTGCTGCTTGGCATCCTCTCGTTCCCCGCATCCAACCTGGGCGGGTTCTTCATCGGGATGCTGCTCGCGATCGTCGGCGGTTCGATGGCGTTCGCGTGGACGCTCGCGGGTCAGCCGCCGTTCGCGGCGGCCGGGCGGACCGCCGCCGAGCGGCTGCCCGGCGATCCGCCCGGGTACGACCCCGCGGACGAGCTTGCGGACGAGTCAACGGACGAGCTTGGGTACGATCCCGCTGACGAGCTTGAGTACGACCCGGCGGACGAGCCGCCCGTGGATGAGCAGCCCGGCGGAGCGCAGCCGCGCGGCCAGCGGCAGCGGATGCTGGGGATCGCCGCGCTGCCGGCGATCGTGCTGGCCGGCGTGCTGGCAGCGCCGGGCGCCCGCACGGCAACCGCGGCGACGCAACCGTCGGGCGGGGACTGCATCCTGTTCGTCCTGTGCCTGCCCAGCCCGACCTCGACCCCCTCGCCCACGCCCAGCCCGTCGCCGGGAGCATCCGCCACGCCGACGCCGTCGGCCGGCCCGGGCTCGAGCCCGCAGTCCGGGAGCGCGGGGCACCGAGGCAAACGCGGGTCAGCGAAACGGCGCGCAGACCCCGGCGCTGGCCTGGTGGCCGCGACCGCGACCTCGGTGATCACGGCGGGCTCGGCCACCCTGGACCACCTCGCCTACCAGGGCGCCGCGAACGTGCCGGTGGCCGGCGGCGGCACCGTCCGGATGATGAAGTTCACCGCGGTGTCGGTCACGCTGAGCGGCGACGTGACCGCGACGGTGACCTCGGGTGGGGCGGGCGGGGGAAGAGACGTGGCCCGGGCAGGACCGGTGACCACGCGCACGACCAGCCCGACGCTCGCGTTCACCGGCGCCGTCGTGCTGTACGCGACCCGGCTGTCCGGCTGCCTTGGCGCGCTGTGCGTCACGCTGACCCCCGGCAACGCGGTGAGCGTGCTGCTGCAGCTGGCCGCAGGCGTGACCGGCGCGCTGACGCTGACGCTGACCAAGGTGACCACCGACCAGCCGCTGGTCACCGCCGGTACGCTGCAGGCCGGCTCGCTGAAGATCAGCTTCGTCTAGTCCGCGGCCGCTAGCGTTGCGGATGTGACCGAGATCCCGCCGGATCCGAGGCTGCTGGGGCCCGCCGACATCAGGCAGATCGCGGGGCGCCTCGGCATCAGGCCGTCGAAGCGGCTCGGCCAGAACTTCGTGACCGACCCGGGCACCGTGCGCCGGATCACCGCGCTGGCCGGCCTGAACGCCGCCGACGTCGTGCTCGAGGTCGGCCCCGGATT
>JASHOI010000310.1 GCA_030041195.1 Streptosporangiaceae bacterium
AGCGCCAGACTGACTAGCAAGCGAATCTGCGTCTTCCCGGTTCACTCGGTCGCTTGCCTGACCCGCATCCGATGCATTTGCGATGCGGATGAGCTGCCTTATCACAACGCTGAATCCGATGACCGATGTCACCAATCCAGCCAGGCTGATCCAGTCTCCCACCTTCATCCGCATCGGCTCCTCGGCTGTGATTCGCGAGAAGGGAAGGGCGACGTTTACTTTGTTCCTCCCACTATGCGGCCTGTTCCTCTCACTACGCGCCACAATCCGGTATGCCGGACGCGACCTTCGTGCCACGGTGGTGCCCTTGTCAGCCATCCCACAACCTCCCCATCAGCTAAGCGGACGGTACAGATACTTGTATATGCATGTTCCGCCCGATCAGGTTGACCTTGCGACCAGGTCAGCAAAAACGAGGGCAGCAGAGAAGTACAGCAACCCGAGCGACTCGGAACGGCAGCTGCAGACCTCCAGCCGCGCTGGACGTGCCCAGCGACCCTAACCGACGGACCTGGCCCTAGTACGCATCGAAGGCTAAGCGGCTGCCATGCGCCGGATGTCGTCAGGTCAGCTGGCCTTCGATTCGCCAGATCTGATCTCGAAGATCCACGGCGCCCTCCCGCGGACCAGCTCAGCATCATGATCAGCGATCAAGTTAGGTGCTTGTAGCCTTCCCGGGGGAGCCGAGCGTCTCAGCTTCTGCTCATGGCGCATCGGCCAAAGCGCCGGTCACGGCGAGCACGCTATCCACTGCGACGAGAACAAGGGCCGCTGGTACGGCCGCCGAACCACTCGGCGGAGGCGGCGAGAAATCCTGACAACGTCGCGCAGCGGCGGAACTACAATTAATTAACTCAGCCGCAGGTCAGAGGTCATGATGACGAAACCTTCACAGCCTCCCGGATCTCAGGAGCAGATGCGAACGAGACAGCGAGCACCGATGAACATCCGAAACGCCGGGGGTGTCATCGTGTTCTCGGCGATGGGGGTGCTGGGGGTCGTTGGGCTGGCTACAGGTCATGAGGCCAGCGGGCTCGTTGCTGTGGTTATCGGCGCCCCCGCGGTGATCGTCATCGTCACGAGGCTGGCTGGTCGTAGATAACCGACCTGGGCAGTCGCAGGCAGTCAGAACGGCAGCGCGCCTAGAATCGGCTTGCCCGCATCAGGTGAGCGGGGCATTCATCGATCCGTGCGACGAGGAGACCGCAATGAGCAACAAGCCGAGCGTCGTGCTGGTCCATGGCTTTTGGGGTGGCGCGGCCCACTGGGCCAAGGTCATCCTGGGGCTGAACGGGCGCGGCTACGACTCGTTGCACGCCGTCGAGAATCCCCTGACGTCGCTTTACGACGACGCCGAGCGCACGCAGAAGATGGTCAAGCAGGTCGATGGACCGGTCCTGCTCGTTGGTCACTCGTATGGCGGGGCGGTCATCACCCAGGCTGGTGACCTCCCGAACGTCGTCGGGCTCGTGTACGTCGCCGCATTCGCCCCGGACGCCGGTGAGAACCTTGGCCAGATCAGCGAATGGAACGTAGCCGCGGCGGCGGCCGCCGGGAACGTCGCACCTGACTCGGATGGGTATGTCTGGATCAAGCAGGACAAGTTCCGCGAGAGCTTTTGCCAGGACCTGCCTGCCGACGAAGCACTAGTGATGGCCGTGACGCAGAAGGCGCCGGTCGGCTCGACCTTCGGGGATGCCGTCTCCGACGCGGCATGGAAGAAGAAGCCGACCTGGTATCAGGTGTCGACAAGCGACCGCATGATCCATCCGGACACTGAGCGCCGCATGGCCGAACGCATGAATCCGCGGAGCACGATCGAACTCGACGCGAGCCACGCCTCACTGGCTTCGCAGCCCAGCGCGATCGCCGACCTGATCGACCAGGCCGCAACCGCGCTCACCTGACGCTGAGGACGACTGGCATATGGTGTCGGCCGACGATGAACCGCGGGCCGGGGTGCAACTCGCACCAAACCTAACGACCGTAAATAATCGGTGATCCCGCAGGGCGGAGTGCACATCGGCGGAGCGGCCTGGGCAGCGGCGGGCGGCGGTGTTTGCCTTGGCGAGTCAGAAGATGTGAGTCGTGCGGCCGCCGAGAGGGCCCCTGGTGAACGCGAACACCTTGGTGGGAGTGACGGAAAACACGAGGACCGCGAAGCCTTCGTCTTCGTCGTGGTAGAAGCATCCGTCGCGCGCCTGGAACTGGAATCGTCCGTCCCACTTGGTGACCCACACCTCGGCGAGGCGCCTGAGCGTGTCATCGTCGGTGACCCGGACGGCGTCGCCCTCGACCACGACGTCCAGGCCCCGGTCCCAGTGGTTGCAGCCGGTCGTCAGGATTACCTGCGGGTTGGCGCTCAGGTTGATGGCTTTCTGCTGGGTGGCGCCGGTGTCGAAGTAGAGAGTCCCGTCGAGCCACACCGCGGCGCAGGGAGTGACGTGGGGCCGGCCGTTGGCTCGGACGGTAGAGATCCAGAACACCTCGGCCGATTCGAGCACCTGGCGGGTCTCATCCCACCCGGTGGCGACGGCGTCCGGATCGGAGTACCGCTGGTCCAAGGTGGTCACTGGTGTCGTCACTGAAAGACCTCTTTCCGGTGGGCACGAACGGCAGACTGCATGCCTGGGTGATCACCGAGGCAGCTCCGGCGGTGCCTCGGCGGAACCTTCATCGCTAAGACCGGCGAGCACTTCCGAAATCATCGCGGGCATCGCAAAGGCGGGGCAGCCTCGATCTTTCGTTACTTCATCGTGGTGGCTTGGGAGTGCGGCCGGTACGCTGGCAGCAGCTGGCGGGAGGCATCATGGTCTGGCTCAGTGGGCCCCGGAGAGGCCGTCTCCGCGGAAAGCAACCCGACTTGATTCGGCAGCGGGGAATCTATCTGCACGATCCTCCCCCTGGCTATCATCCGCCCACGATGCCGTCGAAGGACCGGCAGCGGTTGCTGCGCGATGACTGGATCCTCATGCGCGTCGCCACCGTAGTCCTGGTGCTCGCGGCTACTGCGTTCATGGTGATCATCGTTGTGATCATCGCGACCCATATCTAGCATCGGTCTTCCGCCCTAGCTGGGCATGAGCCCCAATTGAGTCATGGGTTCTGTGAAAACTGATTCCTGGACAGCCTCGTTCCCTTGTGCGGCCCATGTCGAGGCCTTGGCCAGTTAATCCTCCCGGGCCGCTGAAGACGCTCCATTTGTAACTCCCCACCCATTAGTTAACAAACACCGCAGCACTCTGGGCCTGCAAGGCAGTCGTCAAGGGAACTGCAAGATGGCGATCCAGACCGGTGGCACAGAATCCTTCTGCGGTCCTTAACAGCGGGCCCCTGTGGGGGCCCACTGCAGCGGGACGCAGCAAACGGGCCGGGCTACCCGGGGAGGTCTGCATGCGTCTGCACCAAGGCTCAATCCTTGCGGATGTTAAGTCGCACGCCCCCCGACGCCGCCGGGTACATGACGGCAGCAGCCCATCCCGGTCCGCGGCCGGGTTCGTCGCCCACCCGCTCCGGGCGACGAACCACGGCCGGACCTCGGCCAAGAGAGGCTGGCCACGTGGCCGCCCGGTGGTTCTCGGTTGACCAGGTTCCGGACTGGCCAGCGCCGCACCCGTTTGGCAGCCGGGCATGGGCGCTGGAGTGGCAGCACGTGCGGACCGAACCTGTTCGCGCGGCCCGGGTCCTGCACGCCGGGCGGGTGATGGCGCCGTTCTACCTGATCGACGGCAGTCCGGCGTGGACTGCATTCGAGGCCGAAGCTGGGGTCGGTGATGTCTGGTCCGGGCGGCCGGTGGTCTACGGGCCATCGCCCTACGCCACTTACGGGCTGGACCTGACCAGCCCGGCGGAGATCACGACGTTCGTCCAGCACGGCCTGGCCTGGGCGAGGGAAGCGGGCGCGGTCGCGGCCGTGTTCCCTGGGCTGCGCCACCCGCGGGTCTGGACGGAGGTCGCAGGCGGCATCGCCGTCCGCACGACCGGCTCTCACGAGGGGCCGGTACGCGGCTCCGTGGCGGCTTTCCAAGCCTCGATCGGCTCGGGCAGAGCGCGGAAGGAGTTCGGCCGGCAGTGGCGCCGGGCGAACGAGGCGGGCTTGCGCTTGGCCGTTCTGCACGGGGATGAGATGACGCCCATCCTCCCGGCCTTCACGCGGCTGGCGGGTGCGGCTGCGGCGCGGCACGGCGTGGCGCTCTACGGTCTCGACGTGTTCCGCGCGGTTGCCAAGGTCCCGGGCGCGGTGCTGCTGGCCGCCGAGCATGGCCGGGATCTGGCCGGAGGGTTCCTCTGCCTGCGGCATGGCTGCAGGCTCTACCTGTGGGCCGCCGGGCTCGACTACGCGATGCTGCCCGAGCTGCATACTTACAGCTGGCTAATGACGGAGTCGGTCGCCCATGCTGCCGCCACGGGCGCCGCGGTCGTGGACGCGGGACGGGGCAACTACCTGGTCAAGCGCCGCCTTGGATTCACCCAGGTACCGCTCTACTCGGTCTGCCACCTGACCAGTCCCGACCCCGGCCGGGCCGAGGCGCTGGCCGACATGGGCCGGCTGATTGAGGCCAGGTCCGCGGCTCCGGCCCCGGTTCCGGTGCTGGCGAGATGAAGCGCGCGGACGGGCGTCTGCCCCCGGAGTTCTGCGGCGTCGCCACGGTGGTGGCAATAGGGCGCAGCGGCGTCTATATCCAGCTTTTCCTTGGCTACTTCCTGGCCAGGTCGCTGGGACTGTCTGCGAGCCAGGTGGCCGTGGTGCTGGCCGCGTGGGGCGCCGGGTGGGCCGCCGGGACGCCTCTGGGGGGATGGCTGGCTGACCGCATCGGCTCGCGTGCCGTAGTCATCATCGGGAACACCACAGCTGCCGCTGCCTACCTCACCGGCTGGACCGTCCGCAGTTTCCATCCGGTCGTGGTGATCGCCGGGGTCATCGGGCTCGTGCAGGACATGTGGCGGCCGGCCGCCATCGCCGTGCTCGCACGCGCGGCGACGAGCGATCTTCAGCGCAAACGGTGTCTGACCTTGACGTGGTGGATCGTGCAGGCGACCGGCGTGTTCGCCGCGCTGACAGGCGGCCTGATCGGTGCCAAGTTCGGGCTGAGCTGGCTTTTCCCCGCGAACGCGCTGGCAGCGCTGTGGGCCGCGTTGGCGGCGCGAACGCTCCCGGATGACATGCCGTCCCGTCAGCCGAAAGCCGGCGCCCGGGCGCTGGACCCGCTGCTGCTGACTTTCACCGTGCTGACACTGGCCGCGCTCGCCGTTGAGGCCCAGTCAATGGTCGCGCTCCCGGTCAGGTTCGCCAGCACGGGCATCCCGCCACTCGCTACCGGCCTGATCATTGCCGTCAACCCGGTGACGTGCGCGGTCGTGCAGCCGCTGGTGCAGAACTGGCTCGTCCGGCTCCCGGCAATAGGGGTCTGCACCGCAGGAATGGCGCTGACCGGGGTCGGTATCGCGGTCACCGGATCCGGTAACGGGCTGCCATGGTTCGCCGCAACATCCGTCATCTGGGTGCTGGGCGAGATCGCGCTCCTGGGCTGCGGGCCAGCGGTCGTCGCGTCGATCGCCCCGCCAGGCCAGGTGGGCAGCTACCTCGGGTGGTGGCAGGCCAGCATGGGCCTGGCCGTCCTCACTGCGGCCGCGGCTGGCGCGGCGCTCATCCACGTCGGCGGCTTGCACCTGCTGTGGGTCTCGTGCGCTGCGACTGGGCTGGTCTCGGCGGCCGCATGTGCATGCCTCGCTCGACCCGTCGCTGTCAGGTCTGCCCGGCTCGCCCGCGCAAGCGCCTGGCCGGTGCCGGGCAGGTGACCGTCGTCACGCGGGGCAGAAGCGGCACTCGGTCACGGCGGGTGGCCAATCGGCGGGAACGCCGGTCTTTCCGAAATGACAGCCAGAAAATGGCACCCGGCTGTCATTAGAGTGGCCGGCATGGACTTCTATGACTCGACCCAGCCCGACCTGATCCCTGAAGGATCCCACGCTTGCCTGTACTTCGACGGGGACTACGCCGCCACCGCTGAGCAGGCAAAGCGCTTCGCGGCGGTGCGGTGGATCACCGTTCTCGGCAACTACCGCAACTGTGGCATTGCCGACTTTGAGGCCGGGAACGAGGTGTTCTCACAGTCTGGTGCGCTGCGCGCGTTCGTCGAGGGTCGCCGCGGCATGGGCGTGAGGGCACGGGTGTACTGCGACCAAGCGAACCTGCCCACGGTGCGCTCCGAGCTGGACGGCCTCGAGTACCTCGTCTGGCTCTCCACCCTGAACGGAGACAAACTCTCAGCTAACTACACGCCCGGCTTGTGGGGTGTGCAGTTCGCCGGTGGCGTGACGGCCGACTACGACACGTCGGTGCTGTACGGCGTCTGGTGAATTAGTGAGCACGTCCCGCTGCGAGACCGGAGGCGGCGGGACGAATGTGACGCGAGCCGCGAGGCGGCCCTGTCCCGTGAGCGGGACGACATAACACCAGCGGGAAATACCGTTGCTGGGCTGAGCGTTGGCACGTACCATCATTATTAGGCAAGAAAGGAACCTTAGGTGAATCACTGGTCAGGCAACGGGCAGGACGAGCGGCATGTCGCCATGCCCGCGCTTCCGCAGCTGCGCATAGCCCTGACCGCCGGGGAGGCTTCTGGGTAAGCAGTAAACACTGACCAGAAGCCGCTCGCGGGGACGCTCCCAGCGGGCGGTTTTTGTTTCGGCAGTCAGGTTCAATTCCTGCCGTCCATGCAGAGCACCATCCTGCGGGATGCACGTGCCCGATTGTTGATAAATGCACAGCGGAACACCATCAGTCCCCGGCCGGGTCAGCGGGTCGATAACACCGGGCCGATCGGGCAAGCCCGTCTTGGGCTCGGCCCGGCCGGGGACGCTTCAACCGCGGGCCTGTAGCTCAACTGGATGAGCTTCTGTTTTGCACGCAGACGGCATAAGGGTTCGAGTCCCTTCAGGTCCACTCGCTGGCCATGGCCGAGTGGTAAGGCACATGTTTTGGGTACATGAGAGCGGAGGTTCGAGTCCTCCTGGCCAGACGACGTCCCTGGCGGCGCACCTTACGGGCGTGACGGGAACTGGCATACCTGGTCGGCTCAGACCCGGCCGCATGAGAGTTCGAATCTCTCCGCCCGTACCAGT
>JASHOI010000311.1 GCA_030041195.1 Streptosporangiaceae bacterium
TGGCCCGGACCTGCGCCGCGGTCACCCGGCCGAGCGCGCCGCCGACCGGCACCCGCTCGGCCGTCGGCACGTCAAGCCAGCCCGCGTTCGCGCACGCGTCCAGCCACTGTGCGTAGGCGGCCTGCGGGCTGGGCCTGGGACCGACGGCGGCCGCGCGCGGCATGCTCACCGGACCCGCGGGTGATCAGCCACGCCTCCACAGTAAGCCCGCCGCAGATGACCGCATAGCAGGCCCGGAGCCCTCAGGACGCCAGCCGGTGCGCTCCGGTGTAGACGTTCATCGACGGGCCGCGCAAGAACCCGACCAGGGTGAGCCCGGCCTCCTCGGCCAGCTCGACGGCCAGCGAGGACGGCGCCGAGACCGCGGCCAGCAGCGGGATGCCTGCCAGCACCGCCTTCTGGACCAGCTCGAACGAGGCCCTGCCGCTGACCAGCAGCGCGCACCCGGTCAGCGGCAGCCGGCCGTTGAGCAGCGCCCAGCCCACGACCTTGTCCACGGCGTTGTGCCTGCCGACGTCCTCACGCACCGCGATCAGGTCGCCGCCGGAGCTGAACAGCCCGGCGGCGTGCAGGCCGCCGGTGCTGGAAAACACCCGCTGTGCCTCGCGCAGCCGGTCAGGCAGCCCGGCCAGCATCTGCGGGGCGAAGCACGTCGCGTCGTCGGCCAGCGCCGCGTGCGGCAGCACGCAGATGTCGGCGATGCTCGCCTTCCCGCAGACCCCGCAGGCGCTGGTGGTCATGAAGTTGCGGCGGGCGCCGGGAGCGACGGTGACGCCGGCCGCCAGGGTCACGTCGGCGATGTTGCCGAGCCCGTCGTGGTCCGCGTGGCCGCAGGCCGTGCCGTCGCACAGCTTGATCCCGGCGATGTCGGACGGCGCGGCGACCACGGCCTCGCTGACCAGGAACCCCGCGGCGAGCTCCAGGTCGTCGCCCGGGGTGCGCATGGTCATCGTCAGGGCTTCGCCGTCCACCCGGATCCCGAGCGGCTCCTCGCCCGCGAGCAGGTCGGCGCGGGCCGAGGTGCCGCCGGGCCGGTCATCGCCGGGCAGCGTGATCCGCAGCACGCGCCGCCGCGCCGTTCGCCCCGACAACGATCGCCTCCCGCCTCGCAGCTGTTTCGTCCAGAGTACGGCCGCGGCGGCCGGGCGGCCCGCCGGCAATTGCCGCCTCAGCAGACATAGACCGGCCAAAACGCCAGGGATAAGCTAAACGTGGCTTGTTTCCTCAGAGGAAACGATGTTTCCCAGGAGGGTGCGATATGCGCAGGCAGGTACGGCTGACGGAGCCGCTGGTCCGGGAGAACGGGAGGCTGCGCGCCGCCTCCTGGGACGAGGCTCTGGACCGCGCGGCGGCCGGGTTCGCGGCCGCCAGGGAGCGCGACGCCACGAAGTCGTTCGGCATGTTCAGCTGCTCCAAGGCGACGAACGAGATGAACTACGCGGCCCAGAAGTTCACCCGGGCCGTGATGGGCAGCAACAACATCGACAGCTGCAACCGAACTTGACACGCTCCTAGCGTCGTCGGTCTGGCGGCTGTGTTCGGGGCCGGTGGCGGCACCAGCTCCTATCGGGAAGCGGAAGACGCTGACCTCATCGTCATGTGGGGGTCGAACGCGCGCGAAGCGCACCCGATCTTCTTCCACCATGTGCTCAAGGGCATCAGGAACGGCGCCCGGATGTACGCGGTCGACCCGCGGCGCACCACGTCGGCGCAGTGGGCCGACGCGTGGCTCGGCCTCGACGTCGGGTCGGACATCTCGCTGGCCAACGCCATCGCCCGGGAGATCATCGAGGCCGGCCTGGTGAACGAGGAGTTCGTGCGCCGGGCCACCACCGGCTACGACGCGTACGCCGCGGCCGTGGAGCCGTACACGCTGCAGCGGGCCGGGCGCGACACCGGCGTGCCCGCGGACCTGATCCGCCAGCTCGCGCACGACTACGCCAGGGCCGACCGGGCGCAGATCTGCTGGACCCTGGGCATCACCGAGCATCACAACGCCGCCGACAACGTGTTCGCGCTGATCAACCTGTCCCTGCTCACCGGCCACGTGGGCCGGTACGGGTCCGGTCTTGTCCCGCTGCGCGGCCAGAACAACGTCCAGGGCGGCGGCGACATGGGCGCGATCCCGAACAAGCTGACCGGGTTCCAGGACATCGAGACCAACGCCGGCGCGCGGGCCAGGTTCGAGGCCGTCTACGGCGCGCCGATACCCCCCAAGCGGGGCTGGCATCTGTCGCAGATGTTCGAGGCCATGGAGCGCGGCGAGCTGACCGCGTGCTACATCATCGGCGAGAACCCGATGCGCTCCGAGGCCGACACCGGCCGGACCCGCGCGCTGCTCGAAGGGCTCGAGCACTTCGTGGTGCAGGACATGTTCCTCACCGACACCGCGAAGGTCGCCGACGTCGTGCTGCCGGCCACGGCCACCTGGTGCGAGGCCGAGGGCACCGTGACCTCCAGCGAGCGGCGGGTGCAGCGGGTGCGCAAGGCGCTCGAGCCGCCGCCCGGCGCCCGCGACGACATCGAGATCATCTGCGAGATCGCCCGCCGTCTCGGCGCCGACTGGGGCAGCCCGTCCGCCGAGGACCTCTGGAACGAGCTGCGCACGCTCTCCCCGATGCACACCGGCATGAGCTACCGGCGGCTGGAGGAACTCGGCGGCATCCAGTGGCCGTGTCCCCACGACGAGCACCCCGGGACGATGTTCCTGCACGCCCGGCTGTGGGAGGACGACCCGGACAAGCGCGGCCCGGCCGCGCCGTTCACGCCGGTGGAGCAGGAAGACCCGCTGGACGAGCTCTCGCCGGAGTTCCCGCTCCGGCTCACCACCGGGCGCCGGCTCGACTCGTTCAACACCGGGGTCCAGTCGGGGCAGTACGCCACGCCGATCCGGCGGCCCGAGACGATCAACCTGTCGCCCGAGGACGCGGACAAGCTCGGCTTTGCCGAGGGCGAGATCGCGCGGGTGTCGTCGCGGCGCGGCTCGCTGCGGGCGCCGGTGCACATCGACGACAGCCTCCGCGCCGGGCTGGCGTTCATGACCCTGCACTTCCCGGAGCAGGCTGAGACCAACATCCTCACGCTGGACGCCTGGGACCCGAAGTCGGGCACGGCGGAGTTCAAGGCCACCGCGATCCGGGTGGACAAGCCGGACGCCGCCGTCGGCAGCGACCAGACCCAGCAGGCCCAGGTGAGCCGCTAGTGGACCTGCGGCTCGGGGTCGCCGGCCCAGCGACCGAGGAGGAACGGGCCGCGATCGCGTCGGTGCTCGGGCCGCCGCAGACCGGCTGGGAAGGCGGGCAGCGCGAGACCGCCGACGGTCACGCCGCCTACGGCGGCCACGCGGCGCGGGCGCGGCGGCACCTGCTGATCCCGGTGCTGCATGCGGTGCAGGAGCAGATCGGCTGGATCAGCCCGGGCGCGCTCGACCACCTGTGCGCCCGGCTCACGATCCCGCCGGCCGAGGCCTACGGCGTGGCGTCGTTCTACGCGCTGTTCCGCACCGTCCCGTCACCGGCTGCGGTCGTCCACGTCTGTGACGACCTGGCTTGCCGGGTGAACGGCGCCGAGCAGTTCTGCGAGCAGATGGAGCGCCGCTTCGGCACCGAGGGCACCGAGGCGGCGTTCAACGGGGCCGGTGTGGCCTGGCAGCGCAGCCCGTGCCTGGGCCAGTGCGACCGCGGCTCGGCCGCGATGATCCAGCACGCGGGCGCCGATCCGGCCAGGGTCGTGCTGGCGCCCGCCGACCCGGACCAGGTCTGGTCGGCGCTGTCAGCGGCGCAGCTTGCCCCGCCAGCTTCCATTGACCAGCTTGTGCCGCAGATGGCCGGCGACCGCGCCGCGTTCCGGCTGCTGAGAAGAGTGGGGCAGATCGATCCGAGCTCGCTCGGCTCGTACCGCGCCGCGGGCGGGTACGAAATGCTGCGGCGGGCGGTGGCGGCCGGCCCGCAGGGCGTGATCAGGGAACTCAAGGACGCGCGGCTGCTCGGCCGCGGCGGCGCCGCGTTCCCGACCGCGGTGAAATGGGAGGCCGTGGCCACCAACCCGGTCCGGCCGCACTACGTGGTCTGCAACGCCGACGAGTCCGAGCCCGGCACGTTCAAGGACCGGGTGCTGATGGAGGCCGACCCGTACGCGCTGATCGAGGCGCTCACGATCATGGGCTACACGTGCGGGGCGGAGCAGGGCTACATCTACATCAGGGGCGAGTACCCGCCGGCCGAGGCTCGGCTGCGGCACGCGGTCGAGCAGGCCCGCGCCCGCGGGTTCCTCGGCCCCGACGTGATGGGCGAGGGCTTCGCGTTCGACATCGAGGTGCGGCGCGGCGCCGGCGCGTACATCGCCGGCGAGGAGACCGCGCTGGTCAACTCCATCGAGGGCAAGCGGGCCGAGCCGCGCAACAAGCCGCCGTTCCCCGCGCAGTCCGGCCTGTTCGGCAAGCCGACCGCGATCAACAACGTGGAGACGCTGCTCTGCGTCCCGGAGATCCTCCGGATCGGCGGGCCGGCCTTCGCCGGGATCGGCACCGAGGGTTCCACCGGGACCCGGCTGTTCTGCCTTTCCGGCTGCGTGCAGCGCCCGGGCCTGTACGAGTACGAGTTCGGGGTCACGCTGCGCCAGGTGATCGACGCGGCGGGCGGGGTGCGCGGCGGGCGGCCGCTGCGGGCGGTGCTGCTCGGCGGCGCGGCTGGCTCGTTCGTCGGGCCGGACGCGCTGGACACGCCGCTGACGTTCGAGGGCGTGCGCGCGATCGGCGCCACGCTGGGGTCGGGTGTGGTCCTGGTGCTCGACGACGCGGTCGACGTGACCGGGCTGCTGCAGCGGATCGCCCGGTTCTTCCGCGACGAGTCCTGCGGGCAGTGCGTGCCGTGCCGGCTGGGCACGGTGCGCCAGGAGGAACTGATCGGCCGGCTGGCACGCGGCGTGCCGCTGGGCTCGGCCGAGCGGGAACTCGCGCTGCTCGACGACATCGCCGCGGTCGCCCGCGACGCCTCGATCTGCGGCCTGGGCCAGACCGCGGTCAGCGCCGCGGCCTCGGCGGTCCGGCTGGGCCTGATCGGCGGGAACGGGAAGGAGCCGACGTGACCGGAGTCGTGCCGGAGGCGCGCAAATGAGCACATTTCTGGAGGCGCCACGGCGGCTCGTCGACGTCACGATCGACGGGACGGCCGTGCGCGTCCCCGAGGGCGCGACGCTGCTGGAGGCGTGCCGGCAGCTGGGCATCGACACGCCAACGCTGTGCTACCTGGAGAACCTCACCCCGGTGAACGTGTGCCGGGTCTGCGTGGTCGAGGTCGAGAAATCGCGCACGCTGGTGCCGGCCTGCTCGCGGAAGGCCGAGCCCGGCATGGTCGTGCATACCGGCTCCGAGCGGGTGCGGACCAGCCGGCGGATGGTGCTGGAGTTCCTGGCCTCCTCGGTCGACATGTCCGTGACCGCGCCGGAGGTGCACCGCTGGATGGCGGAGTACGGCGCGGACCCGGCCCGGTACGGCCCGGCCGCCCCGCCGCACGCGGCCGGGGAGCGGGACGCGGCCCGGCCCGGCGAGCACCACGCGGCCGACGGCGCCACCGCCGACACGGTCGCGCAGCCGGTCAAGTACGACAACGACAGCTACATCCGCGACTACTCGCGCTGCATCCTGTGCTACAAGTGCGTCGAGGCGTGCGGCGAGGTTGCCCAGAACACGTTCGCGATCGCGGTGGCCGGCCGGGGATTCGACGCCCGCATCTCCACCGAATTCAACGTCGGCCTGCCCGACTCGGCGTGCGTCTACTGCGGCAACTGCATCGGGGTGTGCCCGACCGGCGCGCTGATGTTCAAGAGCGAGCACGACATGCGCGAGAACGGCACCTGGGACGAGTCGCGGCAGACGGTCACCACCACGATCTGCCCGTACTGCGGCGTCGGCTGCAACCTCGAACTGCACGTGCAGGACAACCGGATCGTCAAGGTGACCTCCCCGCTCGACCACGACGTCGGCAACGGCCACCTGTGCGTGAAGGGCCGGTTCGGCTTCGAGTTCGTGCAGCGCCGGGCCGGGGAGTCCTGAGGCTCCCGGTACGGGCGCCGGTGCGGGTTGCCGCGCGCAATTAGAAGCGCCTTCGGCTGCCGGCCGGTCTGGGTGCTCGCTACTGTGCGCGAGTGCTCGGGACCGGGTGGAGCGCAGTCGCCGCCTTGGCCGCGGCCTTCCTGATCCCCGCAGTGGCCACGCCTGCGGGCGTTTCGGGTGGCTAGCAGTGCGGCACCGGCGCCTGCTTCACATGAAGTTGCGGGTGTGCAGCGCCGATAGTTCGGCCGCCTCGTCCGGCGGGAAGCCGATGAAGGCCAGGCGCCGCCGCCGTCCCTCATCCATTGCCTGCTGAAGCTGCTGTACCGCGGCGAAACCCCGGCCGATGGCGTCGGGCTCCCATGAGCCAGCGGCGAGCAGCACCAGCGCGTCGAAGACCTCGTTGTTCAGTCCGGCCGTTTCGGTGAGGGCGGCATGCCGCCGCTCGACCGCCTGCCGCAGCAGGCCCAGGTAGCCCGGGTCGGCGCGGGCCGCGTGAGCGGTGTGTGCGACCCCGAACGCGACGTGGCGCGCCTCGTCGCGCAGTGCCAGCCGGGTGACGTCCGCGGTGACGGGGTCCGGAGCATGCCGGTGCAGGAACCGCAGCAGGTCCACGAACGTGCCCTCGCCCAGCACCGACAGCAGGAAGCTCGCGGTGGTGAAGTCGGGCTCGGTCAGCAGCGTCTGCAGGGATGCGCGCCCGCCCGCGCTGGAGGTGCCGAGTGGGCCGCCGGCCAGCATGGCCCGCCGGCTGAACACCTCGACGTGCCGCGCCTCGTCGGCGGCCTGCGTCGCGAGCAGCTGCATTACCTCACGGAAGTGCGGGTGGACCTGGCTGAGCAGCCTAGCCGGGATGATGAGCGCTGCCTGCTCGTTCTCGACGAGGTAGGTCATTACCTGCACGACCGCGCGCTCTGCGGTCTCGGGCAGGTGAACCTGCGCCGACCAGTCGACGGCGGTTGCCGGGTCCCACTGCGCGGCGGCCGCTGCAGCGTACAGGCGTGGCGCGATATCGGCCCAGACATGGTCCCGGTCGGCCCACTCGGCCCCGATCGGCGGGCCGCCGGCCTCCACCAGCGCGCCGCGGGCGGCCAGACCCCAGCGCTGGTCGGCGGCCCGGTCCGGCGGCC
>JASHOI010000312.1 GCA_030041195.1 Streptosporangiaceae bacterium
CGAGCGCGGCGATCGCGGGGACGTGCCGGGCCTGGCGGACCATGACGTACTGGGCGTCCCAGCTGACCACCGCCGCGGCGGCCGCGAGCAGTGCCAGCGCGGCCATGGCGTTGCGCAGCCACGTTCGCCCGCTGTCAGCCGTGTGGCTGGTGGCTGGGCGGCTGGCTGGCCTGGCGGGCGCGGCGTGCCGGGGTGCGGTCCACCGCTGGGTGGTTGCTGGGCAGTGGGTCATGTGGGTCACGGCGTCGTCACGGTCACGCTAGACCGTCTGGCACATCTTATTTAAATCAGATATGTCAGAATGATGCAAGCCCGTTTGGCTGGGCATGCCCGCCGACGTTATGGCAAACTTGTATAGCCAAGGCAACGAAGAACAGGGGACGGTGTGTCACCACGGTCACGGGCCGAAGCTGCAGGCCGCGTGCCCGAGCGCCGGGACGTGTACGAACGGCTCGCCGACGAGCTGCGGCAGGCCATCACCTCCGGCCGGTACCAGCCGGGGGACCGGCTGCCGTCCACGCTGGAGCTGATGGAGCGCACCGGGGTGGCGAACCTGACCGTCCGGGGCGCCTACCGGATGCTGGTCGAGGAAGGCCTCGTCGAGCCGGTCGCCAAGAAAGGGTTCTACGTCCGCCGCCCCAGCGCGATGACCTGGCGCATGACCCCCGCCACCCGCGGCCGGCGTGTCACCGCCGACATGCTGGACGGGTGGGCGGCCGACGTGGAAGCCGCGGGGCTGGGGCGCCGCGAGGACGTCAGCGTGGCGATCGAGGACTCCTCGGTGCCGGTGCTGGGGACCCCGGTGGGGGAGCGGCTCGGGCTCGAGCCCGGATCGCGGGTCCTGGTCCGCCGTGGCATCCGCTACACCGCCCCGCCCGACGCCGGCCTGCCCGAGACCGCGGACTCGCTGACTGACGAGTACTACCCCTACGACCTGGTCCGCGACAGCGCGCTGGCGTCGCCCGCCCCGGCCAGCCCCGTCGAGGCCCTGGCCGCGCTCGGCTACCGGCTGCGCGGTCACATCGATGAACTGCGGCCCCGGCTGGCCACCGCCGAGGAACGGCGGCTGATGAGCCTGCCCCAGGTCTCCGTCGTGCTCGAGCTGGCCCGCACCGCGCACACCGCCGACCGCACCCCGGTCCTGGTCATCCACCAGGTCCGCCGCGGCGACGGCGCCACCTTCACCTACGAGATCACCTACCCCGGCAAGTAGGCATCCGCAGGCCCAGGCGCGGGCCACGGCCACTGATCCACAGTCTGGCGCGAGCGCAGGTGAGGGTCCAGCGCCCCTGGGCACTCCCTGTGCACAGCCACCTGGCGCGTGATCCGGTCTGTTTACTCAAGCCGATCTCGCCGGGATGGGCGAGAACCAGAGTGGTGCGCCCAGCCCGGGCCAGGCGCAGCGCGCAACGATGACCAGAAAGCCGGCCCGATGCCTGAGAACAGCGCCACCGGCACCCGCCTGCAGCCGGCCGCGGTGGCGAGCCCGGAGCCCGGGACGCGCCAGCTCGCCGCCACGCCCAGCCTTGCGCGCCAGGTATCAGCGATCACCACCGCCGTCACCCGGGGCCAGGCCCGCCACCCGTTCGCCGCTACGCCCCAAGCGCCAGGTCCGAACTGGCTCACGCAATCCGCACCGCCTTCACCGGGGGGCTGAACGGCCTGCTCGTCATCAGCGCGTCCTCGCCCTCGCCGGAGGCGTCCTCGCGGTGATCCGCGGCAAGGACTGCTATCCGGCTGGCAGCGGCGATTTTGCAGGCCACAGCCCGGGCGGCGGCGCGGGGGGCGGCTGGAACGGGAACCGGGTTGCGAACGCCGGCTCGAGGTCGGACAGCCAGACCGCGCCCGGGTGGAACCGGGCGAAGAAGCGCGGCCCCACCAGTACCGGGTCGCGGGCCGCGGTCATGTGCAAGACGAAGACCTTCTGACCGGCGATCTGGGTGACCCCGTCCACGCAGACCCGGCCCGGCGCCGTCTGCATCGATGGGCCGGGCACGGTCCGGCACAGCCCGGACACGCTGGCGAATGCGGCCTGGAAGATCTGCACCCCGGCGGCCAGCGTCACGGCGAAGTAGCCCTGCGGGCCGGTGTCGTGCATCACGACCATGTCGTTGGGGATCATGCCCAGCCGCAGCTGCGCCCGCCACATCGCCGCCCACGCACGCGGGTCGTCGTTGACGGTCTTGACCAGCGGCGCCCGGGTACGGATTACAGCGCCGGCCGACCGGATCCGGGCCGCGGCGGCCACCGCGGCCGGCTGGCCGAGCTCGCGTGGGTGGCAGTACCACGCCATCACCGCCAGGGTCTTGTCGGCTGCGGTCACCTGCTCGAACAGCCGCAACGTGTCGCTGGCGCCCGGGTCGCCGGAAAACCGCTGCGGCCAGCAGCTCAGCGACTGGGTGGCGAACTCGATCGAGTCGATGTGCCCGAGGGCAGGGTCAAGCAGCGGCTCGACGTAACGGCGCAGCGCAGCCGCTCCCATCAGCATCGGGTCGGCACCGCTGATGGCCACGCTGGACACCTCAGAACATCCGCGCAGATACCGGACTATGTTATCCATATCGCCAGCGGCCACGCCCGGGCCCGGCTCGCCGGCCGGCCGCGCCCAGCCGAACCAGGAGGATGCGTGGCTGGCCTGGCCCTGCCGGGGGAAGATCGCCACCGTGCCCGGGTCCTCGTGCTGCATACCCGGCACGGGCTCGCGGCCCAGCTCCAGCGCTGGCTGCCCGGGAACCTCCCGGGTCCGGGCCGCGCGCGCGGCAGCGCGGATATGCGCATGCGGCGCTCCGCGGGCCAGCAGCCGGGCGATCGCGTGCACGTCCTTGGCGGGCAGCATGTCAGGCTGCGGGAAGAACAGCCGGTAGACCGGGTCGTCCGGTGCCGCCGCCCAGTCGATCAGGTGCTCGGTGATGTAGTCGTTGGCGCGGAATGGCACCACCGCGGCCACCGCCCGCGCCGCCAGCCGTTCGGCACCGCCCAGCCCGGCCCGCGCCAGCAGCCGGTCCAGCTCCCCGTCCGGGTAGGCCCGCAAACCGCGGCCTTCCCCGGCGGCCGCGGGCATGACCTGCCCAGCGTTCATGCAGCTCCCTCCGCTCGCCGCAGCCAGCCTGGCGCTGCAACCGCAGCACCCCGGCCCTTCCCGGCCAGCGCGTGAGCCGTGCGACGCGCCACTGCCCGGTCACCGCCACAAGAGCACGGGCCGCATCGGCCAGGGCAGAACCAGCGATAGACCGCGCTCATCACTTTCTCGCCGGACGGTAGATACCCGGTTGCCCGGGAAAGATCACGACGCCCAGCGAGCGTGGCCGGCCTGGTGCACCCGGCGGCTTCGGCGTTCGCGCGCATCCCGGCCCGGGCAGGCGAGGTTGCCACCATCACGGTGCCTTGCCAGCCTTGGCCGGCTGTGCCGCCAGGAGCCCGGGTGTTCAGCGGGACCACCCGGCGAGCCGGATCCCGGTGATGATCTTTGGGGTGATGGCGATGACATAGTCCATCTGGCCCTCAACCCACGGCTCGAGCCGCTGCTGGCAGCCGGCTACCGCGGCAGGCTCGCGGACCAGCCGGGCCAGCCCGGTCACGATCACACTCCATTCGGTGTGCCGGACCGGGTCCAGTTCGTCGGCCTCGTGGCAGACCACCGCGCCGTCCTCGGCGGCGTGTGCCACGATCGCCGACCCCAGATGAGACCGGATGATGATGATGATGGTCTTGTCCTCGATCGGGTGGTTGACCGGGCGGATCGGCGGCAGCGCCTTCATGGTGAACACCACGCGGCCAAACCGACACACCTCTCAGCAGCTGCCAGCACTCGTCCTCGGTCAGGTCCAGAGCCTGCCGCGGCTGGGTGATCTGCACGACCCGCGCTCCTATTTCTCGTCTCCTGCCATCGGCTTGCACCTTCCGGCAATATGCCGCGGCGCGGCCGCTGGTGCGCCCCGGCCGACCAATGATCTCCGGCAGGGTGCCTGCCCGGCCAGGGGCTAAGGTCCCGGCCTGCCCAGGTTCCTCCGGAGGCCGCGGCCGCGGGCAGGCGCGCCGCGAGTACTCCGGTGCGGCCACAACCGGTGGTTGACCGGATGTTCTGATGGCTGTCAGCGCTCGCCTGCCAGTGATCGGGCGTCGAGGCCGATAACGGTTCCGTCGACCGCGACCGCGATGGCCAGATCGCCGTCGACGCTGAGCGGCGCCGCAACGGGGACACCGAGTGGAATCTCGCGCAGCAGGCGTCCGGTGCGCGCGTCGAGAACGCGCAGCACACCGTCGAGACCCGGTGCGGCTAGCACGTCACCGATGAGGGCAGGAGAGGCGAACACCGGGTGCGGCGTGCGCGCATAGCTGGTGAGGGGAAACGGGCCAGTCCCGTTGGCCTGCGTGCGCCAGAGGACCGAGCCGTTGTCGCGGCTGAGCAGTGCGATGGTCTGGCCTGCGTCGGCGATAGCGATGCCCCATGGGGTGGACACGGGGGTAGCCGGGCTGAACGGACGCGACGTAGCCCCTGACCCACACGCAGGCGCCTGTGGCGGCGTCGATCCGCGTGATGGCGCCTGGCGTGGGCAGGTAGAGCGCGGCGCTGACGGTGTCGTACAAGGGCGTGCCGATCGGTGTGCCGCCCACGGGGGCCCGGTCGGCGTCGTGGCACGGCGGCCAGCGGGTGGCGCCGGTGCGCAGCTCGAGCGCGGCCATCCCGTAAGGGACTGGGTGGCTGCCCACGAAGAGCAGATCCCCGGCCACGACCGGGGCCGCGTGCCCGACCAGTGTCTGGTACGGGGCCAGGTCTCGCCTTTCCCACCGCACAGCCCCGGTGACTGCATCGAGCGCCCGCAGGTGGGCGAGATCTCCTACCACGGCGAGCCCGTCGGCGACGACGGGGTCGGTCCATGCGAACAGTCGCAGCGGGTCGGGGGAGGGCACCCGCCAGCGTTCGGTACCGGTGGCGCGGTCCAGGCTCACTACGTCGCCGCTCACCTCGACGGCGATCACTGAGCCGGTGAGGACCGCTGGCGTGCCCTTGACCGAGGACCGCAGCTCGGCCAGCCAGCGGCGCGTGCCGTTGGCGCGGGAGAGGAACTCGACACCCCCGGCTGGGCTGTCCTCGTGCTTGACACCGATGATCACCCCGTCGTCCGCAATACGCGCTGGGGCGGTGTGTCCTGCTCCGGTGAGCTGGTGGCGCCAGCGCACGACATCCGTACTTGCCGTGGTGGGACGGGAGATGGCGGGGGCCTCGAAGGTGGCACGTTCCAGGCATGCTGCGCGGCGATGGCCCGGGTGTGCTCGGTGATCGTTGTTTCGCCCGCGTGCACGTCGGCGAAGTAGCAGTCCTCCAGCAGGTCGACGACCTCGATCAGCGCGCAGCGCATCTCCAGGCTGAGCGCGGCCACGACCTGTCCCGACGGCAGCGCGAACAGCCAGACCCGCGCCCCGGTCAGCGTTCCGGCATGCTGCCAGCGCGCGAATCGCAGCGTGCCGGGCTCCAGGGCCTCTTGATGTAACACTGCCGGGAGCTGGTCGGCAGACAGCCGGTAGTACCG
>JASHOI010000032.1 GCA_030041195.1 Streptosporangiaceae bacterium
CGGGGTGTTTGTCGGGTCGGGGATTTTCAAGTCAGGTGATCCCGCTGCCCGGGCCGCCGCGATCGTGAAGGCGACCACGTTCCACGACGACCCCGACGTCATCGCCAAGGTGTCGCGCGGGCTTGGCGAGCCCATGGTGGGAATCAGCCTGGACACGCTCCCGCCCGAGCAGCGCTACGCCGGCCGAGGATGGTGACCGGGCGCCCGCTAGACGTGCCCGGGCTGCTCCTCGATGCCCGGCATGACCCACGGGTCCGCCATCTTCGGGGAGAAGCTCAGCCCGGGCCGGTCGGCAGCCGTGCCGGTGATCGTGAGGCTGAACGGTCGGAGGTACTCAACCTCTCCCGCTGACGTCAGCCGGAAGGCCTGGTCGTGCCCGGGGTAGATGACGTCAGCCATCGCGACCGCACGGTCGATGCTCGCCCGCGCCTCGCCGGCGCTCCAGAACACCAGCGGGCTCTGCCTGCTCAGTGCGACGCGCGCGCTGTGCACGGCGTCGCCGGAAACCAGCGACAGGCCGTGCGAGTCCTGCACGGCGAGGCCGATGCTGCCGGGCGAGTGGCCGGGCAGATCCACGACGCCGACGCCCGGGATGAGCTCGTCCCCCTCCGCGATCTCGCGGATCTGCATCCGTTCCAGGATCGCGCCGGTCCAGGCGGGCGTCGCCCAGTCGTTCGGGTGCGGGCCGTCGCTGTAACGCCGCTCACGCGGGTGCAGGCACACCGGCGCGTGCGCGAACACGTCGATGTTCTGCACGTGATCCCAGTGCGCGTGGGTGAGCACCACCATGTCGATGTCGGCCGGGGTCAGTCCCCTGCTGGCCAGCGCGTCGACCAGGAACGTCCGCCTGCCCACATGCGCCGGGTCGACCAGGATCCGGGCGGTCTTACCGTTCAGGGCGGAACCCTCGATGAGGACGACCTGGCACATCGCGACCCGTCCCGCGCTGGTGCTGATACCGAAACCCTCGAGAAGAACGTCGATGTGCGGGGCTTCTTGCATGGCTCGTGCTCCTTCCGGCGACCGTGGCCCGCCCGTCAGTAACCGAGCATGACACCCTTGCCTCATGGACCGCGTCCTGCCGGGCAGCCCGTTCCCGCTGGGCGCGACGCCGACGGCCTGGGGCACGAACTTCGCCGTATCGTCCGGCGTGGCCGACGCGATGACGCTGTGCCTGTTCGACGACGGTGGCGCCGAGACCCGGCTGCCGCTGCCCAGCTACGACGCTGGCGTCTGGTACGGGTTCGTCCCCGGCGTCGGTCCCGGGCAGGTCTACGGGTACCGCGTGACGGGCCCGTACCGGCCGGAAACCGGCCAGCGCTGCAACCCGGCGAAACTGCTGCTGGACCCGTACGCCAAGGCGATCAGCGGTGAGGTCACGTTCGGGCCCGAGGTGTTCGGCTACGCGGTGGGCGACCCGGGCCAGCCGAGCGCGCTGGATTCCGCCGGGCACGTGCCGCGCGGCCTCGTCGCTGATGAGGCGTTCGAGTGGACCGACGGCGGCCCGGTGCGGCGCCGCTACTCCGACACGATCATCTACGAGGTGCACGTCAAGGGGTTCACGATGCGGCACCCGGGGGTGCCGGCCGGGCTGCGCGGCACGTACGCCGGGCTCGGGCACGAGGCCGCCGTCGCGCACCTGGTGGATCTCGGCGTGACGGCGGTCGAACTGCTGCCGGTGCACCAGAACGTGCCGGAGTCCTTCCTGGTGGCGGAGGGCCTGACGAACTACTGGGGCTACAACACGATCGGGTACTTCGCGCCGCACAACGGCTACTCGGCGGCGGTGCGGGCCGGGCGGCCCGGCGGCCAGGTCGCCGAGTTCAAGGCCATGGTGAACGCGCTGCACGCGGCGGGCCTCGAGGTGCTGCTCGACGTGGTGTTCAACCACACCGCCGAGGCCGACCACATGGGCCCCACGCTGTGCTTCCGCGGCCTGGACAACGCCGCGTACTACCGGCTCGAGGCCGGCGACCCGAGCCGCTACTTCGACACGACCGGCTGCGGGAACTCGCTCAACGTCGGGGACCCGGTGACGCTGCAGCTGATCATGGATTCGCTGCGGTACTGGATAACGGATATGCACGTCGACGGGTACCGCTTCGACCTCGCGCCGACGCTGGCGCGGCAGGAGGGCGGCTTCGACAGCATCTCCGCGTTCTTCGACCTGGTCTCGCAGGACCCGGTGGTGTCCAGGGCGAAGCTCATCGCCGAGCCGTGGGACGTGGGCCAGATGGACAGCTACGAGCTGGGGCGCTTCCCGCCGCTGTGGCGGGAGTGGAACGGGAAGTACCGCGACAGCATGCGCGACTTCTGGCGCAGCCACCCGATCGGGATCGGCGAGTTCGCCACCCGGTTCGCCGGCTCCGCGGACCTGTACAGCGGCGCCGGCCGGCGCAAGCCGACCGCGTCGGTGAACCTGCTCACCGTGCACGACGGGTTCACGGTTGCCGACCTGGTCTCCTACAACGGCAGGCACAACGAGGCCAACGGCGAGTCCAATCGCGACGGCACCGACGACAACCGCTCCTGGAACTGCGGCGCCGAGGGCCCCACCACCGACCCGGCCATCGTGGCGCTGCGCCGGCGCCAGTCGCGGGCCATGCTCAGCACCTTGCTGCTGTCGTTCGGCGTGCCGCTGCTGCTCGGCGGCGACGAGATGGGCCGCACCCAGCAGGGCAACAACAACGCGTACTGCCAGGACAACGAGATCACCTGGTTCGACTGGTCCGGGGTGGACGAGGACCTGCTGGCCTTCGCGCGGCGCCTGATCGCGTTCCGCGCGCAGCACCCGGTGTTCCGGCGCCGCCGTTACCTGGCCGGTGCCGAGGCGACCGAGCTCCGCTGGTTCACGCCCGCTGGCACGCCGATGACCGAGGCAGACTGGGCCGATCCCAGCGCCCTGTCGCTGGGCATCTATCTCGACGGGTCCGACGACCCGGACCTGGCGCGAGACGGCACGCCGATGCTCGACGACGACTTCCTGGTGTTCTTCAACGCGTGGTGGGAGCCGCTGGAGTTCGTCATCCCCGCCACCCGCGACGGGCAGGAATGGCGGGCCGAGATTGACAGCTACGACCCGGCCGCGGCCGCGGCGGCCGCGGAACGCCGCGCCGGTGATCGCGTCACCGTCGGCCCGCGGTCGGTGACCGCGCTCCGCGGCCCGCGGCCCAGCGGCTAAAACGAGGGGACCTCTCAGGATTCTTTCAGCCTGGTGCTGCAAGAGTTGCACGTCATGGGGACAGTGCTGTCATCCAGGCTGCGGACGAAAACCTCGCATCCGGAGGAACCGCGGCCATCCGCCCGCTGGCCGCGCGGCGATGTGTGGGCGGTCGCCATTCTCATTGCGCTGCCGGTTCTCATTTTCGGTGCCCCAGCCCTGCTCGGGCATGCCGTGCTCCCCGGCGACGACCTGACGCAAAACTTTCCGCTGCGGGTGCTCGCCGGGCAAGAGATCCGCAGCGGCGAACTGCCGCTGTACAACCCGTACATCTGGAGCGGCGCGCCGTTGCTGGCCGGCTGGAATGCCGGCGCCGCTTACCCGCTCACGTTCCTGTTCGCCGTGCTGCCGGCCACCGCGGCATGGACGGTCAACATGATCATGACCTGGGCGGTCGCCGGGCTTGGCATGTTCTGCTTCCTGCGGGCGCTTCGCCTGACGAGCCTGCCGAGCCTGCTCGGCGCGCTCTCGTTCGCGTTTGCCGGTGCGATGTCGGCCCAGGTCTCTCACTTCGGCCTGGTGGCCGGCATGAGCTGGGTGCCGGTGGCGCTGCTGAGCGTGCTCCGGCTCTCCGAGACCCGGACCATGGCTTCCCGGCTCCGGTGGACCGGCGTGCTGGCCGGCGCGACCGGGCTGGTGATCCTGGCGGGCGAGCCGCGCGCGGTCGACGACGCCTGCGTGATCGTGTTCATCTACGCGGTATGGCGGGTCGCGCGCCTCGGCCGCCGCTGGGCGCCGGCGGCCGTCTCGGTGGCGGCCGGCGCGGCGCTGGGCGCGTGCCTCGGGGCCGTTCAGTTGCTGCCCGGGCTCGCCGCGGTCGCCACCTCCCAGCGGGCGGCCAGTTCAATGGCCCTGTTCAACTCGGGTTCGCTGCCCGCCAAGTGGCTGCTGCTGATGCTGGTGCCGGATCTGCTGGGCGGATCCGGCTCGTTCAGCCAGCCGAGCTTCCTCGCCAGCTACAACCTGACCGAGGTGACCGACTACGTCGGCATCCTGCCGCTGATCGCTGCGGCCGTGCTTCTCGGCCGGGTGCGGCTGCGGCGCAGGCCGCCCGAGTGGCTGGTGTGGCACGTGATCGCGCTCGTCGGGGTGCTGCTCGCGCTCGGCGGCAGGACCCCGCTGGGGCACGTGCTCATTCATCTGCCGCTGTTCGGTGATCAGCGGCTGCAGAGCCGCAACGTTCTCGTGACTGACCTGGCGCTCGCCGTGCTCCTCGCGTACTGGGCCAACCACCCGCTCGGCGAAAAGAGCCGGCGGTTCCTCCGGGTCCGCATCGTCCGGCGGCTGGACCTGGAGACGGTCCTCGGCGTGCTGCCCCCGCTGGCCATGATCGCCGTCGTGGTCATCGGGCTCTGCTGGGGCACGGGCCTGCTGCGCTGGCTGGGGGTCGGCCTGGCCGCGACCCAGGCCGACGGGCGGCTCAAGCCGTGGCTTGTCCCCTACGCTTTGATCGGTGCCGCGGCCATCACGTTCGTGATCTTCGGGCGCCGCCTGCGGCCGCGGCTGCGCTTGCGCGTGCTCGCCGCGTTCGTGCTCATCGACCTGATCATTTTCACGGTCCTCGGGGTGGTCGCGGTCGATGCCGGCCTGGGCCGGGGCGGGTCCGCCAGCGATCACACCAAGACAGCCGGCGACATCCTGTCGGGCCAGACCACGGAGCTGGCGACCGCCGACGCGTCCGGCGCCCGCCCGGTCGCATCGCTCGGGTTTGGCGGACGTTTCGCGATCTACGATCCCAACGAGATCGACGGCCGTCAGCTGACCACACTCGGCACGCCCGACCTCAACGACATCGGCGGCGCCCCGTCGATCCAGGGATACTCGTCGATCGTTGACGGCAGGTACGCGTCGGCGACGGGCTCGCACCAGGCGACGGGTGAGGGGCAGGACGAGCTCTCCCCGCAGGCCGTGGCCAGCGGCATTCTCGGTCAGCTGGACACGTCGGTCCTGCTCACCGTGCCCGCATACCTGATCACTTCGGCCGGATCCACCGCGGTCCCGGGTCCGCCGGGAACCGGCGAGCGCCAGATCGCGGCGCACGGCCAGGCCACCTGGTACTTCGGCACGTCGCTCGAGGTGGCCAGGCTCGACGTGCCCGACGCGGACGCCCGGCAGACGGCCGCGGCGGGGATCCGGATCGGTCTGGTCGCGCCGGGCGGGGCGACGCGCTGGTTCCCGGCCCGGGCGGCCAGCGCCTCGGTGCTCACGATCGATCTCACGCGCCCGGTGACGGCCGTCGCGCTGATCGGCCAGGCGGGCGCCGCGCCGTCCCGCCTCGGCGCGCCATCCGTCACCGAGCCGGGGGGAAGCGTGTTCGTCGCCGACGGCCAGCTGCAGAACGCGCTCACGGCTCCGCAGTGGGGGCTGGCCGGGCACGACGGCTCGTTCGCCGTGTTCGTCGACCACTTCGCCCGCGGCATGTTCAGCCTCGAGGCGCTCCCCGGCCGGTCCACGTCGGGCGCGACGCTCTGGCAGGCGAACGACGCCAGCGGCACGGACGCGGACGGCGGGTCGGCCGCGGTGGCGGTGCGCTCTCCGCACGGCGTCCGCGTGATTCGCTCGGTCGCCGCGATTCCCGGCTGGAGCGCCACCTGGCACCCGCAGGCCGGCCCGGCCACCAAACTGGACGTCGGCCGGTCCGGCCTCGTCCAGGTGGTCGACGTCCCGCCGGGACAGGGGATCTTGACCTGGACCTACGTGTCGCCGGGGTTCCGGGCCGGCTTCGCGCTCTCCGCAGCCGCGGTCGCGCTGCTGCTCCTGCTGCTCGCGGCCGCCCGCTGGTCACGCCTTAAGATCAGCCGCCGGGAACGGATCCCGGCAGACGGCGTCCTGGCCGAACCGCCGCCGGCCGAGGCGGCCGGGGTTTCCTAGCTGGGCCACCGCCGGAACGGTCAGAACTGGGCCTTCAGCTCCTCGATCTCACGTGCCCGCTCAAGGAGCTTGGCATAGGCCGGGCGCTCCCGGATCCGGGCCAGGGCCCAGCGCACGGCCTCCGCGCGGTTGGCCGCGATGCCCGCGGTGATCAGCGCGTCCACGGTCTCCAGGTCGTCCGGGCCGAGCCTGGCCATCACCGGGGTGAGCGACACCTCGCCGCCCTCCAGCGGACCGTCCGGGCGCCCCATCCGCAGCCTGCGAACGGGGACCGGGCCCTCCCCGGACTTGTCGCCGACCACGATCTCGAGGGTCCGGAGCTCCGGAACCTGATCGAGGTCGTGCCGTATCTCCCGGATCGCGTCCCGGTACTGGTCATCGAAGGCGCGCATGACCTGTTTGCGCCCTTCCTCGCCCTCCCCCGGCTGCAGGGTGATCCGGGCCATCAGTTCGCGCGGCTCGATCTCCGGGTCATCGCCGTACTGCAGCACCTCGACCCGCTCGATCGCCGCGTCGGGGAAACGCTGCCGCACCAGCTCATCGAACTTCTGCTGGAGCAGATCCAGTTTCGCCTTGTCCATGCCTTGCCTCGCCTGCTTCCGAGCGTTACTACAGTAACCAAGTTTCCCTAGAAATCATAGTAACAATAGTTTCGCAGCATGCCAAAGGCCGCGGTCGCGGCGGACGCGGTTGTAAGGCTGGTGCGCGGTTATGCGGTGCCCGGCTACGGCCGGCGGGTGCCGAGGATCACGCCCGAGCCGTGGCTCAGCTCGACCGCGACGAGCAGCGGGCTGGTGAGCAGCGCCCGCGTGACCTCGGCCTGTTTGGCGTGCTGCTCGGCGGGCCAGTCCGGCTGCGGCGTCATGTCGTCAACGAGGAGCAGGCCGCCGGGACGGAGCGCGGCGACCGTGCGATCGAGTCCGTGCCACTTCCCGCCCTGGGCGTCGGCGAAGATCAGGTCGAAGGTGCCGCCCTCGTTCAGGAAGTCCAGCGCGTCGCTCAGCTGGAGATCGACAAACCCGGGCCAGTCGCCCTGCGCGGCGAGCAGAGCGGTCCTGGCGTCCCGTTCCACGGTGGTCACGGTCACGTCGGTCCTGGGCAGCAGCCCGGACACGATCCAGGCGGTGCCGACCCCGGCCCCGGTGCCGAGTTCCAGCACCCGGCTCCCGGCGGGCAGGTGGGCGGCGAGAACCGCCAGCAGGCTGCCGACGGCGGGGTCGCAGGACAGCCCGAATCCGGCCGCGGCGGCCCGGGCGGCCGCGGCCGCAACCAGTTCCGGCGCCGTGGGCTCCATCAACCGTTCAACCTAACAGGAGCCGGGGCGGGCAGCGGGCAGCCCTGCCGGTCGAGGTACGCCCGGACGGCGTGCTCGAGCTCGGCGGGCCACGGAACCTGGTTGCGCTCCGCGATCGGCGGGGCGTCCCGGAAGAACACGGCGAACGTGGCCTCCCGCGCGGCCAGGACCGAGCGCGGGCCGGGCGCCGCCACGGGCAGGCCCTGCAGCACCAGCCGCTGCCCGGGAGTCAGCTTCGAGCTCCACTGCTTGGGCCCGGTCGGCGGCGTCGGCTTGTTGGCCTCGGCGTAGAGCTGGTACAGGAAGAGCTGGACCTGCTGCACCGCGATCACTCCCATGAGCCAGTCGTCGCGGACGACCACGGCCGGGAAGTTCGCGGCCTGCCGGAGCGTCTCCTCGATCAGGTAGGCGATCGTCCCGGCGTCCGGCGGCGGGTCATCGGGCGGCGGGACGAGCCCGGTGAGACCGTCCCGGTCGAACACCACGATGCGCCGGGTCAGCTTCGTCACCGGCAGCTTGCTGACCGGCTCCGCGATGACGTCAAAGCGCTCGCAGGCCGGGGTCAGCGCGTAGAAACTGCCCGGGCCGAGCGGCCGTGCGGTGAGCGTGGGCGTGATCGCCGCCAGCCACGTCCGCCATTCCTCGCCGAACCGGCCGAAGTCGGCGTCCCGGACGGCGAGCGAGATGTCCAGGTCAGAGCCTGCGTCGGCGGCGCCCCGCGCGATCGCGCCGTGCACCCACATCCCGCGGACCCGCTCGTCCGCCGCGAACGCCGCCGCCGCCCGGTCGAACAGCGGGCCGTAACTCGCCGGAAGGGCAGCCAGCCCCTCCGGCCGCGAGACCATCACGCAGACATTATGGACACCGGCCCGCCCTGCCTAGCCGCGACCCTGCGCGGCCAGCAGCAGCCTGCGCAGCAGCGACACGAGCTGGTCCTGCTCTTCCGGGCGGAGCACGTCGACCAGCCGCCGCTCGACCCGGTCTTGCAGGCTGATCGTGTTCTCCCAGGCGCGCAGGCCCGTTTCGGTGAGGTTGATGAGCACCCGGCGCCGGTCCGCGGCGTCGTGGCTGCGACGCAAGAGCCCGTCCTGCTCCAGGTTGTCCAGACGCTTGGTCATGGCCGCCGGCGACAGATCGAGCGCGGCCGCCAGCTCGGTCGCGGTCGCCCGGTACGGCGGGCCGCCCCGGCGCAGAATGTGCAGGGTCTTGAACTCCCACATCTTGAGCCCCTGGCCGGCCAGCGCCTGTTCGAGCTCGCGCCGCAGGTGCCGGTCGAGCACCTGCATCCGGACCACGATGCCCTCGACCCGCGGATTCAGGTCCGGCAGCTCGCGGGACCACAACTCGATGTGCTCGTCCACCAGATCTTTCACCCGGGCGAGCATAGCGAAAATACTTCGATGGACGAAATTTTCCCATCGAAGTAACGTGCGGCTCATGACCGAGCAGAAGATCAATCCCCAGCCGGCCGCTGCGCCTAAGCCGGCCACTGCGCCTGAGCCGGCCGTCGCGCCTGAGCCGGCCGCCGAGCGTGTCCCGACCGGTGTCACGGAGATCATGGCCGCCGTTACCGCTCTCAGCTGGGCGGCGAGGTGGGACGTCGCCCGCGGGCTGCTGGAGGCTGCGCAGCCCGCCGACGCCGGGGGCACCGCCGCCCGGCGGCTCGCGCTGGCCGCCGCCGAGATCTCGGTTCACCATGACTTCCGGACGGCAGGCCCGCGCTGGGCCCCCGACGCGATCGCCGCTGCGGAAGCCGTCGCCGCCGCGCAGGACCGGTGGCAGCTCGACTTTCTCGAAGTCGAGCACGACTACGGGCGGGAGCTGATCGGCGAGGACGGCAGCGCCCGGTTCGGGCCGGACGGGCACGACCCGGCGTTCCTCGCGGCCCTGGCTCGGCGGGCCGAGGCGCTGGTGCACGCGGCGCCGGATCCGGCCAGTGCGGGCTGGGCCGCGTTCTACCGCGGGCTGATCAGCGACAACCTGATTGGCGACCGGGAGCGCGCGCCGCGCTGGTTCATCCAGGCGCTCGAGGCCGCCGAGCAGACCGGAGATGACTACCTGGCCGGCGAGGCGCTCCGCCATCTCGGCGACCATGATGAGGAGGCAGCCGACCTGGAGCAGGCCCGGCTGCGGTGGGAGCGCTCGGCCGAGCTGTGGGCCCGCGCCGGGAACATGGCCGGGGTGCTTGCCCAGCAACTGCTGCTGGCCCAGCTTGCGGTCAGCGAGGGAAAGCCCGCCGCAGGGTTCGCGATCGCGGCAGAGGTCAGGCGGTGGGCGGGCGCAGTGGGCCTGCACCTGTGCGAGAAGCAGGCAGACGCGCTGCTCGCCACCGAGCGTGACCCAACCTAGGCCCGGCCGGACCCCGCCTCGTTCGCGAGGTCCTGCCAGATTCTCCCGCTGCGCACGCTCTCCGGCCGCTCGGCGGTGATGTCCGAGCCCGGCCTGGTCTGCTCGTCCCTTACCTTGATCAGGATCCAGCGGCGCTGGCCCGTGCGGGTCAGCGCGAAACCGCCGCGCAGCTTGGCGCCGTGGAGGTCGAACGACAGGTGATCCGGCTCGTCGCGCACGATGTCCGCAGGCCCCTCGTCCCAGATGATCACCGCGCCGCTGCCGCGCGACTGCCCCTCGTGCACCCCTTCGAAGTCCCCGGCCGCCAGCGAATGGTCCTCGACCGGCACCGCCAGCCGCCGGACCGCGGGATCCAGCGAGGGCCCCTTGGGCACGGCCCACGACCGCAGCACGTCGCCGACCTGGATGCGCAGGTCGTAGTGCAGCGCGGTGGCGTCATGAAGCTGCACAACGAAACGCGATGGAGTCACCCTGCGACCGTACGTCCGGCGGCGCATGCGGAGCTGCTGAACCCACGGTGACGCTGGGCGTGAGCTCAACACCGCTAGGCTCGTGGCGTGCAATTCGCCATCTCCATTCCCCAGCACATTGCCGACGGCGCGTTCGAGCCCGCCGCCATGCGCGGCTACCTGGCGCGCGCCGAGGAACTCGGTTTCGCCAGCGCCTGGACACAGGAGCAGGTCCTCGGCACGATCCCGCATCTCGGCCCGGTGGAGACGCTGACTTACGCGGCCGCCTGCACCGACCGGATCCGGCTCGGCTGTGCGGTGTTCATCACGTCGCTGCACAGCCCCGTGCACCTGGCCAAGAGCCTGAGCACGCTGGACCAGCTCAGCCGGGGACGGCTCGAGGTCGGCATCGGCACCGGCGGGCCGTACCGCATGTTCTCCGCGTTCGGCGTGGACCGGAAGAGCTACGTCGCCAGGTTCAACGAGGGGCTGCGGCTGATGCGCGCGCTGTGGACCGAGCCCACGGTCAACTTCGAGGGCCGCTTCTGGCAGCTCAGCAACGCCGCGATGGAGCCCAAGCCGTTCCAGAAACCCGCGCCGCGGGTCTGGTTCGGCGGCAGCCACCCCACTGCCCTGGGGCGCGCCGTGCGGCACGGGGACGGCTTCTTCGGCGCCGGGTCGAACACCACCGAGCAGTTCGCCAAGCAGGTGCAGATCGTGCGCGCCGAGCTCGCCGACCAGGTACGTGACCCGGCGACCTTCCCCATCGCCAAACGCGTCTACATCGCGGTTGACGATGATGCCGAGCGCGCCAGGGAGCGGATGCGCGCCGCGCTGGACCGGCTGTACGGTTTCTTCAACCTCGGCGACATGACGCCGGTGTCGGTGTGGGGAACGCCGGATGCCTGCGTGCGGGGGGTGCAGGACGTCGCCGACGCGGGAGCGGAGCTGATCCTGCTCAACCCGCTGTTCGACGACCAGGAGCAGATGGAACGCCTAGCAGCGGAGGTAGTGCCGCAGCTATCGTGATGCGCTCACGGGGGATCACATGGCTGAACGCCTCGTGTTTCAGGACGCCGCGGGGCGCGTCCTGACCACGCAGGATCTTGAAGCGTTCACCGGCCAGGTGGACTGGGAGATCAAGTGCGGCCACACCGTGCCGACCGGCGCCGTGCGGCTGCACGAAGAGGCGCGGGCGGCGGGGGCACGCGGCGAGTACCAGCGTGCCCTGGTGCTTCTCGACGCCGCGCACGCTCTCGCGCCGGGCTGGCCGTATCCGGTGTACGACGCGGCGTTCACCTACCTGATTCAGGGGGACACCGACACCGCGGAGCGGTGCTACACCCAGGTTGATCGCCTGGCCCCGCGCGGGTTCTTTACCTGCAAGACCACGCTCGACGCCCTGCGCCGGGAACGGGCAGGCGAGCTGCCCGAGGGCTTCTGCAAGGCGTTTGCCGCCCTCGAGTCGCTCGATGACCTGCCCCGGAAAAAGGCCGTCCTGGATGGCATCGTGGACAGGTTTCCCGGGTTCGCTCCGGCCTGGAAAGAGCTGGCCGCCCTGCTGGACGGACCGGCTGACCGGCTGCGTGCGATCGAAAGAGGGCTCGGGGCCCGGCCTGACGCCGAGACGAGGGGAATGCTCTTGCTGAACAAGGCCCTCGTGCTGCACCAGCGCGGCGAGCGCGACGCGGCGATCGCCATCCTCGGTGACCTGGCGCTGGACCCCGCCTCGACCCTCGCCACCGAGACCCTGGCCAAGGCCACGCTGGCACAGATCGTCGAGCGCTAGCCGGCCGGCCGGCTCCGAGGGAACCAGTTCGCGTGCAGCCCGTTGGGGACCGCGGCCGGGATCCCGACCCGGGCCATGGGCGGGCGGGGGAAGTCGGCGGCGTCCCAGATGTACAGCCACGAGCGGTCGTCGGGTATGGACCTGGCCAGAGTCATGTAGTAGCCGTCCAGTTCCTCCGTGGCACCGCCGCGGGGCACGAAGACCACCTCGCCGATCGCCGCGTCGGCGTCCCATGCCGCGCACTGGCCGGTGGTCATATCCCAGCGGACCAGGCGGTCATGCTCGCCTCTGACAAGGGCATGCTCGCCGGACACCGCGCCCACGGTCAGGTACCGGTGCGGCCGGCCGGTCAGCCGGTCGTCGATACGCGGGAACTCGCTCGCCCGCTCGTCCACGTGGGTCAGGGTCGCGGTGCCGCTGGCCGGGTTGATGGAGACCCGCGAGAACCGGCCGCGGGCCGGCTCGGGCTGGCCGTTGACGGCCCGCCGGTCCCCGGCGGCGATCGAGAGCGTGCTCCACCACGGGAAGTCGGCCACGACCCGGTCGCCTTCCTCGTAGGCGTTGGCGAAATGCCACACCCAGAACGCCTCGAGTTCCGCGAGCACCGGCTCCCCGTCACCGGATCGCGGCACCAGCGCGATCCTGGTGCCCCGGTCTGGCTGCCAGGTCAGCACGTCGCCACCGGTCATCATCGCGGCCGGGTCCAGGATCCCCGGGCCGATCACGAACAGCACGTAGTTCTCGGTGATCGTGAAATCGTGGATCATGAATGCGTCGCCGATTCCCGGCACCTCGGCGGGAGGACGCGTCACCGAGCCGTCCGGGCCGACCACGGCCCAGGTCAGGTACGGCTCGGACACGTCGTAGCGGAACACCACCATCTCGCCGGTGGCCGGGTCGATGCGCGGGTGGGCGCACATCCCCAGCGGCAGCCCGCCGCCGAAGTCGAACCGCCCGATCGTCTCCAGCTCCGGGCTGACCTCGTACGGCGGGGTGCCCTCCTCCAGCGCGAGGTAATGGCCGGCGTGCCGGATGATATTGATGAACGCGTCCAGCTTGATCGGCCAGCCGGGATCCGGATCGGGCCCCAGCAGCCCCTGGTCGACGAAGGCCGGGGTCGCGATGCCGCCGTACAGCGCGTGGCCGGCCCGTTCCTCGGCCAGCAGCCCGTTCGTCCGGACCCAGCGGTTGCGGTACCCGGCCTTCCCCTGGCTGATCCGTACCGCGTGGACCATGCCGTCCCCCTCCAGCGGGAACGTGTAGCTGCCCAGCGGCGGGAACTTCGGGTTGGGGCCGTTGCGCATGAACACGCCGTCGATGTCCGTGGGCAGGCTCCCCTCGACGCGCAGGTCCTCGGCATCGGTCTCCCAGCGGACCGGGGCAAACCGCCCGGACAGGTACGGGTCGTCGGCCGGATCCACGGTCCGCAGCCGCTCGCCCGTTGTCTGGTCAGTCATGAACGCCTCCCTGGGCCTGCCGCGCCGCCACCCGCTGCGCTCTGACCTGCTGCGGGTACGACTTGGTGAACCGGAACGCCAGGAAGATCAGCACTATCGGGATGTACCAGTTCAGCCAGTCGCGCAGGCCCTTGGCCACGTTCTGCTGGGCGGCCAGGCCGAGCAGCGCGCAGGCCAGGAACACCGCCGCCCACACCGAGCTCAGCACCACGTTGATCCGCTTGAACACCGCGGTGTGCCACACCTCGGGCGGCGCCTGTTCCTTCGCGTAATCGACCGTGAACGGGTGCCGGAACACGATCGACCCGAGCGCGATGATCCCCAGTGCCCCGCTGGAGATCGCCTGGGAGTACTTGTCCAGCTGGCTCACGTCGTGCCGGGTGGTCACGACCGCCGCCAGCGACAGCACGGCGAAGAACACAACCGTGGCGATGTCGAGGAGCTTCAGCCGGCTCAGCTCGGGCCGCAGGCGGCCCGGCTGGGCGGTCGCCCACGCGACCAGCGGCCGGTAGTCGATGCTCAGCATCGTCACGCAGATGGCCGCCAGCAGTGCGGCCAGGGTGCCGGTCTCCCACGTCGACGGGCCGCCGACGACCCAGAACACGATCCAGGGAATGAACCCAACGACCGGATGGCTGGCCAGGCGCTCGCCTGCGGGCTGCCCACTGGCCCGCTGAGTCGCTCCGACCCGGCCCGCGGGCGTCGCTGACTGTCGGTCGGTCGCCACATCTCCCCCCGAACGTGGTCGCGCCCGCCCGCGTCCGGACGAGCCCTCCCCCGATCACTACCCGCCCGGTTCCGGACCGTTGCTCTCAGTCATCGTACGGATCTTGTTTGTGACCGTCAATGCCCGCATTGTGGCTGGATGTGCCCGAGGGTGCGCTGCTAGCCCGGACCTGTACTGCGCGCGCCGACGAGCTCCTCGAGGCCGTAGCGCTGCACGTGCTCCGGGTCGGTCAGGCTGAGCGCCCGCAGTCCTTCGTCCGCCAGCCGGGCGTTGATCTCGTCGAAGTTTTCCTGCACGATCTGTTTCTCCGCGTCCGTGATCTTGCCCTTGTGCGGCTTGCCCGCGTGCGCGATGTCGCCGTAGTTGGTGCGGTCGCCGCGAGTCGGCGCCGCCGCGGCGCGGGCACCGCGCCTGGCCGGCCGGGCGGTGGCCAGCAGCTCACTCATCGGGGTGTCGGTGGCTAGCTGGTCGAACGATCCCTCGTCCATGGTCACCCGGCGCGGCTCGTCCTCGCCGGGCAGATAGAGGTCGACGACGGCCACGCGCAGCCCCGCCTTGTCGATCGCCCTGGCCTCATCGATCAGCGCCTCGATCTCCACCGGGCCATCGCCGAGCTCGGGATGCTCGTGCACCACGATGCGCGCGAGCGCGTCGTCGCTGGCGATGATCTCTCCGCTGAGGTCGCTGAACTTGACGGTCTTCTGGCCCACTTTGCACGCCTCCTGCGTCTTGTGTCCGCACGTCGTGCTCACGATCCCGTACGGCACCGTCGCTGTCAAACATGCATTCGACTTCCGCGCGTCGCGGCCAGAGTGGTTCGATCAAAATATGGAATGGCTGGCCAGCCGCGAGAACGCCGGGATCAGGGCCGCCTTGCCACGCCGCAGTAGAGCACGCGCGACCCGTCGCTGTCGGCCGCGACTGGATCTTCGGCACCCCACAAGCCGACGTGGCACACGGCGGGGTCGGCACCGTCGTACGGGGAGACAAGCTCAAGCCCGTCGAAGAACCGCTCCACCTCCGCCCGGGAGCGCGGATAGAGGGGCTGCGAGGCGCGGGCGTAGAGCTCCAGCCCGGCCTGGACCATGCGGGGCGGAAGATTATCGAAGGTGGAGTGGGAAAGCGCCAGATAGCTCCCGGGCGCGACCGCGGCCATGTAGCGCGCCACCAGTCCGCACGGATCCTCGTCGTCGGCAACGAAGTGGGCCACCGAGGTCACCAGCAGCCCGGCCGGCTTACCGAAGTCGATGAGCTTTCGCAGCTCGGGATCGCCGAGCAGGCCGTCTGGGTCGCGCAGGTCCGCCTCGATGAACCCGGTGCTCCCGTCGCCGGCGAGCAGGCCCTTAGCGTGCGCGGTCACCATCGGGTCGTTGTCCACGTACAACACGCGCGCGTCCGCGGCCACCTTCTGCACGGCCTCGTGTGTGTTGCCCTTGGTCGGCAGTCCGGACCCGATGTCGATGAACTGGCGGATCCCGCGCTCCGCCATCCACCGGGCAGCACGCTGATGAAAGCCACGGTTCGCCCATGCCGCATCGGACAGTTCGGGCATCAGGACCCGCATTTTCTCCGCCGCGTCGCGGTCTACCTGGAAATTGTTCTCTCCGCCCAGGTAGTAGTCGTACAACCGCGCCGGGCTCGGCACCGTCGGGTCCACGCCAGCGGGAATCCGCTGGGCATCATTCATTTCGGCCTCCATCGGGACTCTCTGCTCAAAGTCTGGCAGCGCGCGCCACGCGGGACGAAACCGGCCTGCGGTCAGATACCCGGCGCTGACCGCACGGCCGCTGGCCCGGCCGCGAGCGCTACCTCGGGGAAGCCGCCGCCCAGTTCGCCACCTGCGGGGACCGGCGGCGCAGATCCTGGCGAACGTCGTTGCCGAGGTGACGGGTTTCGATCCGGTTCAGCGCCGCGCCGGCGATCGCCCCGGTGAGCAGCGGCCCGAGCGACATGGCGCCGCGCGCGGCCCGCGCGATGAGCCGCCGCTGCAGCCGCCTGCGCAGCGGCGAGCCCGCCACCACGACGAGCCC
>JASHOI010000313.1 GCA_030041195.1 Streptosporangiaceae bacterium
ACCGCGCCCGGGTGGGCCCGGGCCGCCGCGGGGTCGTCCACGATCGGCGACAGCGTGCCGTCGAAGTCCAGCGCGATCAGCGCCCGGGACGGGGTGCGCAGCAGCGCGGTCAGGCCGGCCCGGCCGGCCTCGGTCCGCGGCGTGGGCAGGCCCGGCGTCACTCGGGGCGCGCCGACCGGATCCGGTTCCTGCGGCTGCGCTGCCTGCGCAGCCGTGCGACCAGCACCGGATCGAACTCGCTCGCCTCCGGCCGGTCGATCAGCGCGTTCAGCAGCTGGTAGTAGCGGGTCACCGGCATGCCGAACACCTCAAGGATCTCTCTCTCCTTCGCGCCGGGGAACTGCCACCAGCTCTGCTCGAAGGCCAGGATCCGCTTGTCCATCTCAGATAACCCAGCCATCCGGCCCTCCAACACCTCAGGTAGGAAGTCCATCGTAGGCAGCCTCTATGCGTCACGGCTCCGGCGTCGTACGCTCACCCTTCGTGGCTTCCTTTGAATCCCTCACATTCATAACGGATTACGGCCTGGAGGACGGGTTCGTCGGCGCATGCCATGGCGTCGCCGCCCGGATCGCTCCCGGCATCCGGATCATTGACATCACCCACCTGGTGCAGCCCGGCGACGTGCGCCGCGGGGCTGCCGTGCTCGCCCAGACCATCCCGTACCTGCCGCCGGCGGTGCACGTGGCCGTCGTCGACCCCGGGGTCGGCACCGCCCGCCGCGGCGTCGCCGTCAAGGCCGGCGACAGCATCCTGGTCGGGCCGGACAACGGCCTGCTGTCCTGGGCGATCGCCGCCAAGGGCGGCGCCGAGCAGGCCTTCCAGCTCACCAACGGCGATCTGTGGCTGCATCCGGTGTCGCCCACGTTCCATGGGCGCGACATCTTCATGCCGGTGGCCGCGCACCTGGCCGCCGGCCAGGACCTGTCCTCGGCCGGGGACGAGATCGACCTCGCCGACCTGGTAACGCTGCCCGCGCCGACCAGCAGGGTGCGCGACGGTGAGGCCGAGGGCGAGGTGATGTCCGTGGACAGGTTCGGCAACGTGCAGCTGTCCATCGTCGCGGCCGACGTCGGTGCGCTCGGCGTGGGGTTCGGGTCGCAGGTGGTGGTCCGGGCCGGCCGGCGCCAGCTCACCGTGCCGTTCCTGGAGACGTTCGCGGCCGTGGCGCCCGGAGAGATCGTCGCGTTCACCGACAGCGCCGGGCTGATCTCGCTGGCCGTCAACGCGGGTGACGCGGCCCAGCAGCTCGGCCTGCCGCCCGGCGCGCACGTCCGGCTGTCCGCGCCGCACGCGTCCTGAGCCGATCCGGGGACGCGCTGGGCGGGGCCGCTGGGGACGGCGGGGAGCCGGGCCGGGCCGGAGATACGGGGGGCGCGGGCTGGGGTTAGCGGGTTCTACCCTGCCGGATCTGCCCGTACCGTACGTAATCAGCTTCAAGATGGCAGAATGCGGGGGTAACCGCACGGAAGGCAACGACGGAGTGTCGCTCAAGTTCCCTCGCCCGGTGATCTTGACGACCGCCATCGGCCTGGCAATTGCGTGGACCGCGCTCAGCATCGTTCCGGCTTCTGCCGATCAGGTCCGCCAGGGCGAATGGTGGCTCAGTGCCCTGCACGTCACGCAGGCGCAGCAGACCAGCCAGGGCGCGGACGTGACGATCGCCCTGCTGGATACCGGCGTGGATCCGCTGCAGCCCGACCTGGCCGGGTCGGTGATCACCGGCCCGGACTACACGAACTCGGGCGAGAAGCTGGGCAGCGAGTTCTACGGGATCCACGGGACCGCCATGGCGAGCCTGATCGTCGGCCACGGGCACGGCACGGGCAACGCCGACGGGGTCCTTGGCGTCGCTCCCGCCGCCAAGCTGCTGTCGGTGCGGGTCGCGCTGGACGCCGGCGACCCGCTGCTCGACGACTCCAGCATCGTTTCCGGCCTGCCGAACGCGATCGCCGCGGGGATCCGGTACGCGGTCAACAACGGCGCCCAGGTGATCGACCTGCCGCTGGACCCGGGCCAGTCGGTCAACAACCTGGTGGCCACCACGACCCCGGCGCCGGCTCCGAACACGCCGCTGACCCCGCTCGAGGCCGCACAGCAGACCGCGGCGGGCGGCAGCGCGGCGGAGCAGTCGGCCGTGGCCTACGCGCTCAGCAAGGGCGCGGTGCTCGTCGCACCCGGCGGCGACAACGGGGCCGGAACCGACGACCCGAACTTCCCGGCCGACTACCCCGGCGTGATCTCCGTCGGCGCGTTCGACAGCAACTTCATCAAGGCCCCGTTCTCCAGCCACCAGCCCTACGTCACGCTGACCGCGGCCGGCAGCGGCATGACCGCCGCCATCCCCACCGGCTACACCACGGTCAGCAGCACCAGCGCGGCCAGCGCGATCGTCACCGGCATCGTGGCGCTGATCAAGTCGGAGTACCCGGAGCTCACCCCCGCTCAGATCACCCAGGCGCTGACCACCAGCACGGCGTTCCCGGGGACCGGCATCGCCAACGGGTCCGGTCACGGCACCGTCGACGCCGAGCGGGCGCTGGCCGCGGCCAAGGTGATCGCGGGCTCCGGCGCGCCGACCCGCGCCGGTGCCGGAGCGGTTGTCCGCGCCCAGCCGGGCACGCCGTCGGTGCCGTTCATCAGCCAGGCCATGGAGCCGAAGATCAAGCGGGACGGGCTCATCTCCGGTGCCGTGCTCGTGGTACTGATCGTGCCGATCATCATCTACGGGCTGGCGCGCCGTCGGCGCCGCAGGGCCAGGCAGCCTCTGCGCGCCGAGCGCGAGCCGGCCATGCGCACCCCCTACGCCGCGCACAGCGGTGACAGCCACCATGATCAGATGGTGCAGTACTTCGCCGCGGTGCCGCCGCAGGTGGAGAACGTCAGCGGCCCCCAAGCGGTCGGCGCCGCGCAGCCCGCCGCGTCCCGCGGACCGGGCTACGCGCGCGGCAACGGAAACTTCACCGGCACGTTCGCCGACACCGGTCCCCAGGCATCCGACGACCCCGCCCGGCACCTGCCCCAGTTCTCGAGATCGCCGATGCCACCGCACCGGCGGACGGTGGCCCGGCCGCCCAAGGTCTCCGGAACCCCGCCGTGGGAGCCGGCGCCCAAGCCGGACACCGAGCTCCCGTGGGCGACCGGCGCGCCCCCGGCGCTGCCCAAGCGCGCGCCG
>JASHOI010000314.1 GCA_030041195.1 Streptosporangiaceae bacterium
GTCGATGCGGTCGCGGACAGTTCAGGCCGGAGCGTCGAGGAGGCTGTCTACGCCACGCATCTGCCCCGCAAGGTGAGTGCGCATGACCTGGACCGCTTCCTGATAGTTATCGGCGTTGATGCTCATCTCCGTCTGGAGGATGCCCCTGGAGACCTCCTGGACCAGTCGCACACGCGGAAATCTGCGTGTCTCGAAGACCCGCAGCCGCTCATCGAGAGGCCCGGCTGCGTCCAGGCACTCGGCGAGCACAACGGCGTCTTCGAGCGCCATCCCAGCGCCCTGGGTCAGATGCGGCGCGCAGGCGTGCGCGGCGTCTCCGAGGATCCCGATCCGGCCGGAGAACCATGGCAGCGGCAGCAGCACGTCCGAGATCGGGCTGTACACGATCCCGTCAGGTGAGTCGAGGCCGTCCCGTACTTGGCCGGGGAGCGAGCCGAATGGGGCCAAGAGCGCGCCAAGGATGCGCGCGAAGTCCCGCGGCCAGTGGGTGACGCCCTCGGAGTCGGGGCTGACGACGAACATGTACATGGCCTCTTCGTTCAGCGGGATGAATCCCGCCTTCACTCCGAGAGCCTGGTAAACCCGCACGCCGGTGAGGTCTGGCGGCCGCGGAAGGGTGATGCGGAATACGCCGAAACCGGAGTAGACGGCATCGTGAGCGGCTCCGAACAGCAAGTGGCGGGTGCGGGATTTGATGCCGTCGAAGGCCGCCACCAGGTCGTAGGACTCGTGCAGCCCGTCGTCGAAGCAGACGTCCACGACCGGGCCCGCGTCGTGGAACTTGTCCATGGTCACGCCGTATCTGATCTTGACGTCGTGCCGCTCCGCCGCGGCGATGAGGATGCGGTGCAGGTCCAGTCGCGACAGCGCGTTGTTGGCCGGCACGTCCCCTCCCATGGCGCTTCGCACCTGGACGATGTGCTCGCCGTCGCTTGCGTAGAAGTCGCTGTGGTCGTACTGGAATCCCGCCGCCAGGATCTCTTCCAGGACGCCGAGCGAGCGCAGCGCGCGCAGGCTGTTGGCTGGCTGGTTGATGCCGACCCCGTAGACCGAGAAGTGCGGCTTGACCTCAATGAGGTCCACGTCATGGCCCCGCTGGCGCAGCGCGATGGCCGCGCCGAGACCGCCGATGCCCGCGCCCACCACCAGGATTCTCATGACCTGCCTCCGATGCCACGGCACCTTTGCCTGCGCCTGCCGGACCGCTGAAGGGCCAAGCCCGTGGCTTACCAGGAAAGTACGGCGCGCGTCCGGCGGGCGACAGCGCCAGTTCGCGATGGAGAACATCGACGCAATCGATAAAGGTCCCTTTACCTGGCAGGATGCGGTATATGGATGTCTCGGACACGGTCCGGCGGATGGACTTGAACCTCGTCGTGCCGCTGAACGCCCTGCTCGAGCATCGCCACGTCACGCGGGCCGCCGAAGCCGCGGGCATCGGGCAGCCCGCGATGAGCGCCGCGCTGGCTCGGTTGCGGCGGTTGTTCGGCGATCCGCTGCTCGTGCGCAACGGGCGTGTGCACGAACTCACGCCGCTTGGTCAGTCGCTGATCGAGCCGGTGCATACGGTGCTGTCCAGCCTTGAGCATTTGCTGGCCACCAAGCCGCACTTCGACCCGGGCGCCGACGAGCGGACCTTCACCGTCGTGGCGAGCGACTATGTAACGCTGATCCTGCTGCGGCCACTGCTGGAGCGGCTCTACCAGGAGGCGCCGCGCGTGGGGGTGAACGTGATCCCCGTTTCCAGCGCCGCCCAGATCGAGCTCGAGCGATCGCAGGTCGACCTCGTTGTCATGCCCGCCGAGCTCGCCTCGCCCGCGCTGTCCCGGTATCCCCACCGGGAGCTGTTCACCGACCGCTACGTCGCCGCGGTGTGGAACCAGCATCGTGAGGTGGGTGAGACCCTTGACCGGGACCAGCTGAGCTGGCTGCGCTATGTCCGGTACAACGCGACCAGCGACGGCCCGGCTTTCGTCGACATCCAGCTGGCTGAGCTCGGCATCGAGCCGAACGTTGCGCTGTCGACCCTGAGCTTCACGCTTGTGCCCTGGCTGCTCCCGGGCACGTCCCTGCTCGCCTTTGTGCACGAGCGGCTGGTGACAAGCACGCCGGTCCGCAGCGAGCTGCGCATCCTCGAGCCACCGGTGCCGCTGCGGCCCATCGTGGAGACCATGTACTGGCACCCTGTGTTCCACAACGACCCGGCACACCACTGGCTACGGGAGTGCATGATCACCCTCGCCGCGAACCTCTGATCCCGCAGAGCAGCGGCGCCAGTCAGCCGTGCCCGGCCTCGAAAGCGAGATCCGGGTGATCTCGTTCCTTCTCGACGTAGGACTCCAGGAGTGCCGCGGTCTTCTCGATGTGGTCGGTCAGCAACTTGACCGCCCGGTCCGGGTCACGATCCAGTGCAGCCCCCATCAGCGCGCGGTGCTCGGCCGGGCCGTCCCGGTCTTGCTGCGACGAAAACGCGCCCGACCAGCGCCGGTACAGCTCGGAAGTTTCCCACATGCTCGCGGCGAGGTTACGCAGCCGCGGGCTGGGGCACGCGCTGATCAGCGAGCGGTGAAATTCCTGGTGGGCGCGGGCCCACTCCTCAGTGATCGTCTGGGTCGCATCATCCGAGAAGAGCCGGGTGCGGGACATCCGGTGGTGGCTGGCCACGACCTGAGTCTCATACTCGACGTCGGCGTTCAGGACAGCCTCCCGCAGCGCGGCGCCCTCGACGAGGATCCGCACCCGCGAGATGTCCCGGACGTCATCGAGGTCCAGCGCGACCACCGAAAACCCGAGTTGCGGCTCCGCTATGACAAGGCCCTGTTCGGTGAGCCTGGTAAGGGCTTCCCGGACAACAGACAGGCTCACCTTGTGCTGGGTGGCGATGACCCGCGGGCTGAGTTTGGCGGCCGGAGCGTAGCGGCCAGCCAGGATATCGGCCCGGATATCGGCATATAGCGCCCCGCTCAGAGTGCGTGACGTCGCTGGCTCACGCATCGTTGCCCTCGGTCTTGCAGCGTTCATGCACCACCGGCCTCCGCTCGCAGTCGCGCCTGTCTCCGAGGTCCGCTCGACGATCTTACCAGTGATCGACGAACATCAAGAAAAAATCGATTTTCTGCATCAGAATCTTGACAGCGGCATCAGATCGTTATCACACTCAGCTGAACAACACATGGCCATGAAAACGATCACCGCCTTCGCGGTGACCTTACTCCTCTGATCGCTTCCACGCGGTCCGCTGCACACCGACCATCGATGAGGTTTCTGGAGGTTCGGGGACGATGAAACACAGAGGCAAGAGGGGCAGCCATGTACGGCGAATACTTGTCGCGGGCTGCCTGGGCGCCGTGACGCTCGCTGCTGCCGCATGCGGCAGCAGCGCCAGCAACCCGCCCGCATCGAGCGGCAGCGCCCAGGCCGCTGCGACCGTGAGCGGAGCTGGCGGCGCGGTGGCCGCTGCCCAGGCCGATATCGCGAAGTACGCCCGGGCGGTCACGAGCTACGCGTCCCAGCAGCCAGTAGCCGGGGTGAGTCGGCTAAGGGGCAAGACGGTCTGGTACATACCGATCGGCGCGTCGGTGCCGGCCCTGGCAGCGGACGGCGCTGCGATGCAGGCAGCGCTGAGCCATGTCGGCATCACGATGCGCACCTGCGACGGGAAGTTCCTGCCAACCGACGCCGCCACATGCATCTCCCAGGCCATCACCCAGGGAGCGGACGGGGTCGTCACGGGCTTCATCGACTACGCCGAGCTGCCGAACTCGTTCAACGACCTCGTGGCCCACCACATCCCGGTGCTCGTCGCCGGCGAGGCCCCGGACGGAGGCAAGGTCTCCTCGCCACAGCTCGCCTTCTTCAACATCCAGGCGACGATCGACCTCATGCAGAAGCTCGAAATGGACGGGGTCATCGCCGACAGCCGCGGCAAGGCGCACGTCCTCTACGTAGGCGTCACCGATTCGCCGACGACCGTCAATGCGGCGAACTACGCCGAGTCCTACCTGACCTCGCACTGCCGCGGCTGCACGCTGAACGAGATCAGTTACAACACCGCCAGCATCAGCAAGGTGCCATCACAGGTCAGCGCTGGCCTGATCGCGCATCCCGGCACCACGTACGTCGTGGACGAGTACGACACGGCCGCCGAGGCGTCCGTCGAGGGGATCGAGACCGCCGGCTACGCGACCAAGGTCAAGCTCGCTGCCGCCGACGGCGACCTGGACAGCCTGCAGCGGATCAGGTCGAACGACGTGGAGTTCATCGACGTCGGTTCGAGTTCGGTGTACGAGGGGTGGCAGTTCGCGGACGGGATCATCCGGATGCTTCTCGGGCACACGCCGTCGCCTGGCCTCGGTGTCGTGCGGGTCTTCACCTCGGGCAACGTGGGTCGGCTCGCTCTGACCCCGGCCGCGTTCGCGACGAACGCCTGGTATGGAAGCAACGCGTACGAGCAGGCATTCCTGACCGCCTGGGAAGCCAAGTAGATGTCCGGCCCCGCTCGACTCGCGGTGCGGGCGCTCAGCATGACCTTCGGGTCAGCCCGGGTACTGGCTGATGTCGAGCTGTCCGTTCTGCCCGGCGAGGTCCACGGCCTGGCCGGGCAGAACGGGTCAGGTAAGTCGACGCTCATCAAGATCATCACCGGGCTGCACGCCCCGGGTCCGGGAGCGCACTATGAGATCGACGGGCATCCCGTCCGGCTGCCGGTGCGCTGGCCCGAGGTGCACGCGGCTGGGATCTCGGTGGTTCACCAGGACCTGGGCCTGCTGGATGAGCTGACCGTGGCCGAGAACATCTGCGTCGGCGGGTATCCCACGTCGCGCCTGGGGCGCATCGACCGGCGGCGCCGGGACGAGCTGGCGGCCCGCACCCTGGACCGCCTCGGTGTCAGGCTCTCGCCGACCAGGCGCGCAGGTTCCCTGACGGCCGCACAGCGAGCCGAGGTCGCGATCGCGCGCGCCATGCGCGATCACACTCCCGGATCGGGCCTGGTGATCCTCGATGAATCCACCCGGGCGCTGCGCGGCTCAGACCTGGATCATGTTCACCGGCTGCTGCGCCGGATTGCCGCCGATGGCGGCTCGGCGCTGCTGGTCAGCCACAGCCTGTCCGAGCTGATGGCGGTAACCGACCGGACAACCGTGCTCCGTGACGGACAGGTGGCCGGGGCTGGCCTGCCCACCGCGGATCTGACCGAGCAGGAGCTGGTACGCCGCATGCTCGGCACTTCGGTGAATGCGGTAGCGCCGCGGTCCGCGAGATCATCGCAGATCGCACCCGGGCCGGCCGTGACCGTGACCGATCTTGCGGGCACGCAGCTCACCGGGGTCAGCTTCGAGGTGCGCAGGAACGAGATCCTGGGCATCACCGGGCTGCCCGGCAGTGGCTATGAGGAGATTCCCTACCTGGTCGCCGGGGCCCGGCGCGCCGCCCGCGGCCAGCTGCAAACACGCGCGGGGACGGAATGGCTCGCCAAAAGCAGCGTCGCGGCTTGCCTGCGGGCTGGCGTGGTGCTCGTGCCGGAACGACGGGACCGTGACGGTCTTGCCTTCGAGCTCTCCATGCGCGACAACATCAGCCTTCCGGAGCTGCGCAAACGCGGCCGCCCGTGGTTCGTTGCTCATCGCTGGCAGCGGGATGACGCCGCTGCCGCCGCGCAGTCGCTGGGCATCCAGCCAGGCCTGCCGTCTTTGCTGGTCAAGCAGCTCAGCGGCGGTAACCAGCAGAAAGTGCTGCTGGCTAAGTGGCTCAATGCGGGACCAGCGCTGCTGGTCCTGCACGAGCCGACCCAGGCCGTGGACGTCGCGGCGCGGGCCGACATCCTGCGCGCGCTCCAGCGAGCGGCCGACTCCGGGGCATCGGTTCTGCTGGTCAGCGGCGAGCCCGAGGATCTGGTCGCGGCGTGCGACCGCGTCCTGGTCTACAGCCCGGAAGCCGGACTACGCGAAGCCAGCGCGACGACGCCGGAGCAGCTCATCGAGGAGATCTACGCGACGAGCGCGTCCACCGCGGGGAGCCCGACATGACAACGTCCGGCCAGACCAGGCAGACGGCCGGGCCGGGCGTTTCGCCGGACCTGGGCCAGGAGACACGGCGGACTGCGCGAACTGCGATCAGCGCCCGGCTGCACTGGCTGGGTTCCCGCTATGCGCTCGCGGGCGTGTGGGTCCTGCTCGCCGCTGTCTATGGCATCATCACTCCGCACGACTTCCTGCGGATCAGCACCGTGCAGGCCATCTTCGGCTCACAGTCCACGCTGCTCTTCCTGTCGATAGCGGCGCTGTGCACCCTCGTCGTCGGTGAGTTCGACCTGTCGTTCGCCGCGGTCATGGGGATCGCCGCCACGATAATCCCGGTGCTTTCCGGCCTGCACCAGATGAACCTGGCACTGTCCTGCCTGATCGCACTGGCGTCCTGCGTCACTTGCGGGCTAGTAAACGCGTTCTTCATCGTGCGTGTCGGAGTCTCGTCCCTGATCGTCACCCTCGGAACGGCCAGCCTGTACCTCGGCATCGCCGAGCTGCTGTCGAACGAGAACACGATCTCCGTGTCCGACTCCGCATTCACACAGATCGCGATCAGGGACTTTCTCGGGCTCCCGCTGTCGTTCTGGTACGGCGTCGTCCTCTGTGCGGTCTTCGCCTACGTCCTCAAGTGGACACCGGTCGGCCGCCATATCGTGTTCGTAGGTGCCAACCGTGAAGTCGACCGGCTGGCCGGCATCAACGTGAACAGGGTTCGCGCGGGCAGTTATATCGCTGCCAGTGTCGTTGCCGCGCTTGCCGGCATCATGCTCGTCGCCACGGTCGGCGGCTTCGACTCGACCGCATCGCCGACCTACCTGCTGCCCTCGCTGGCGGCGGTGTTCCTCGGCACGGCGATTGTGACACCCGGCCAGTTCAATCCGATCGGCACGCTGTTCGGCATCTACTTCCTGGAGACCGGCATCATCGGCCTGCAGATCCTCGGCTACAGCGGATGGGTACAGGACGCCTTCTACGGCGCCGGCCTGGTCGTCGCCGTGTCTGTCGCGCACATCGTCCGCACCCGCGCCAGGAGCGCCTGAATGCCGGCGGCGAGTCGGGCATATCAATCGATTGGGGTGTCATGCGATTCATCAAGGCGCGGACGGAGCATGGTGCGCGGCTGGGAGTTCTGCACCCCGACGGGATGGTAGCGATAGCCCGGAACCAATCCCGGCTGGAGCCTTATTTCGGGGATGACGGTGAATCCCTGCGGGGTCTCGCGGCGGAGATACGGGCCGCTCCTGCCGGGGAAGCCCGGCTCGAAGACCTGACGCTGCTCAGGCCCGTCGATCCGGTGTCAATGCGCGACTTCATGGTCTTCGAGGAGCATGTCCTGCCCGTGTGGCGGCAATCGGGGCTGACCCGCGGGCCAGACATCTGGTACCAGCAGCCCATCGGCTATTTCAGCAACGCCGCCACTATCCGCGGCCCGCGGGACCCGATCGAGATTCCCGGTGGCTCGGAAAGGCTTGACTTCGAACTGGAAGTCGGTGCTGTCATCGGCCGGGACGCGTCCTCGGTGACTCCCGGCCAAGCGGCGGGCCACGTCGCAGGCTTCCTGATCTTGTGCGACTGGTCGGCTCGCGACCTGCAGTCCCGGGAGATGGACGGCCATCTGGGCCCCTTCAAGGGCAAGGACTTCGGCGCGTCCCTCGGTCCGGTGCTCGTCACGCCCGACGAACTCGAAGACCGTCGCAGCGGGAACGGCTACGACCTCGTCATGACCACGGCCGTGAACAGCCGGCGCTACGGCAGCGATCTATGGTCGTCGGCCTACTGGTCGTTCGAGGAACTGATCTCCTACGCGTCCTGGAATTCGCGCGTGGAAGCAGGTGCCATCATCGGCAGCGGCACCTGCCAGGGTGGCTGCATCCAGGAGTTGTCTATCAGGCATGGCCCCGAGGCGTATCCATGGCTGGCAGCACGGGACGTGGTGACGCTCAGCATCGAGCTCATGGGAGAAATCCGGGCCGACGTGTGCGCGCCGTCCCGTGGTCCCTGGCCCAGCCCCCTCGGCGATCGCGATCGGCTCGCGGGCTAATCGCCGTACTCGCAGCTGCTGCCGCGCCGATGAGCCGGCGTCGACGATGCGGCTTTGTCTATGCCGGTCTCGAGCGGATTTCGGATTGTCTGCATGGCAGTTTGAACAACTGACCGTAACCATCGACGCTGACCTCCGCACCTGCGATGCGTAGCGCATACCAAAGGGAAGCCTGGTTCGCCGTGAGTACTGGCCGACGGAGGTCATCCTCCAATGCCGCTATTACGCCAATAGCGCGCACAGCGTTCCCACCGATGAAAATGGCCTGCGCAGAGGGAGGAACATGGCTGCGAACCCACTCGTAAATCTTGGCCGGGCTGGCCACTGACCCTGTGTTCGGATGGGGAACCTCGACCGGCGGCATCAGGTGGCTAACATGAACGACCTCGAATCCGCGTTCCTGAAAGTATGCCACACCTTTCTGGTCGAAGTCGTCAGTGAAGAAGGGGCCATGGATCAGCGCGATTCGTTCGGCCTCCAACGTCCGGAAGGCGGCCGTCGCCGCGAGCGCCGACATGAGGACAGGAATGCCATTTGAACGCTTTTCAACACGGCTGACCAGTTTCTGCTCTCGGGTTGTGCCGAGAAGGTAGCTGCCCACTGTCCAGGCATAGATGATCGCCTGCAATGGCAGTCTCGCAAGCAGTTGTGTCGCGTTTTCTGGACCTGGGGGGTCAGCGAAGGTCGCTAGATCAGCAAAGAACACGCGGGACGCGTGGAGCGATACGCCATTGGGGGCCATGGTCCACAGTTCTGATTCGGATATCGTGCTGTCGTCGTGGGTTAGCACCCCTAGCCGCGCGCGCCATCCGGACCCGTCTGGCTTCAAGGTGCTCTCATTCCTGCTCATCGTTATCTCCTTGCTTTGATGGACTCACATACCAGGGCCACCAGGGCCGAATCTCATGCCTTGCTGTTAGCACGACCGATCCGCCGCCTGGTCTGGTCCGGAGATTCTGGTCGGAATTCTGGCCTGTAGTCCGGGCTGGGGCAGTACATCTAGTTGTGCGCGCTGCTCGAGGAAGTCGCGCAGCGCGAGGTTAGGCTGCCGGGCAGTTAGGGCGCAGCTCATAGCGGGATGCGTTGTGAACGTTGACGCGAGCAACGCGTCAGATTCCCGCTCCGGCCGCGGAAGGTCGGTGTGCGGTCACAGCGCGCCCTTCTGGGCGTCCCCAGCCGGGTGCGGCACGAGGGCTTGCACGTCCAAGCCGCTGCTCAGTTTGCCCGCCAGGGCGGATCGCAGGGCGGCGAGGGCTTCGCCGTTGAGATGACGCGAACGGGCCTGCTGCGACTCGTACTTCTCGATCATGACCAGCCGGTCGGGTCCCTCGTGCAGCGCGTA
>JASHOI010000315.1 GCA_030041195.1 Streptosporangiaceae bacterium
GCAACGTCTCGCCCGAGCCGGCCCCTGCGCCCGAGCCGGCCCCTGCGCCCGAGCCGGCCCCTGCGCCCGGGACCACGTCGACGCCCGATCCCGAATAGGCGGAAGCATCCGAAGCGCGAGTTACCTGATGGGCGCCGAGGTCGATCAGCCAGTGCCCGATCGTGACCGGATTTGCCTTGCCCTGGTTCAGCTCGCCCTCGTCGCGGCGCAGCGCCGCCCGCAGCCTGGCGAGCAGCTCGGCCATGGCGAACGGCTTGGTCACGTAGTCGTCCGCGCCGACGTCCAGGGCGCCTATCTTGTCGCCCGGGCTGGTCCGGCCGGACAGCACGATGATCGGCGCCCTGGACCACCGGCGCAGCTCGACGATCACCTCGGTGCCGTCGATATCCGGCAGCCCGAGGTCCAGGATGATGGCGTCCGGCGGGTGGCTGGCCGCCAGGGCCAGCGCCTCCCGCCCGGTCCTCGCCGCCATCACGTCGTACTGCCTGGCGCGCAGGTTGATCTGCAGTGCCCGCACCAACTCTGGCTGGTCCTCGACGATCAGAATCCCAGTCCGTCTCTCCATCTCGGCAGGAGACCCCCCGTCTCCCGGCCGGGAAGCCCCAGGCCGGGAGACGGAGCCTGGCTCAGCCACCGCCGCGCTCGGCTCAGCCGGACTTGGCGGACAGCTCGTCGAGCTTGATATTCAGGGTCAGCACGTTGACCGTGGGCTCGCCGAGGAAGCCGAGCGTCCGGCCGGTGATGTTGGCGGTGACCAGGTTGCGGACCTCGGCCACCGGCAGGTGCCTGGCCGCGGCTATCCGGTCGACCTGTATGTAGGCGTTCGCGGGCGTGATGTCCGGGTCGAGGCCCGAACCCGACGCGGTCACCGCGTCCGCAGGTATCTCCGAGATCGGCACGTGGTCGAAGGCGGAGATCGCCTTCTGCTCCGCCGCGATGTCGGCGATCTCGGCCGGGTTGGTCGGGCCGAGGTTCGACGCCGAGGAGTAGAGCGGGTCGCAGCCGTAGTCGTTCTTCTCGCCGCTGACCACGGCGTCCGACGGCCGCGGCTGGAAGTACTGCGGCAGCGGCTGGCCCTTGGCGTTCACGAACTCCTGGCACAGCAGGCCGGAGCCCACCACGTGCCCGTTGTACGAGACCAGCGAGCCGTTGGCCTTGTTGTGGAAGGCAGCCTGGCCGATGCCCAGCATGACGAGCGGGTAGATGAACCCGGTGATCACCGTGATCACCAGCAGGAAACGGAACCCTGCGATGTGCTGCCTGACAATGACGGGAAGGCGGTCCATGCCGCTCACCTGCCGAATCCGGGAATGTTCATGATGATGAGGTCGATGCACTTGATCCCGATGAACGGGATGATCAGCCCGCCGACGCCGTAGATCCACAGGTTCTTTCGCAGCATCTGCTGGGCCGAGGACGGCCGGTACCGCACGCCGCGCAGCGCCAGCGGGATCAGCGCCACGATGATCAGCGCGTTGAAGATGATCGCCGAGGTGATCGCCGACTTCGGGCTGTACAGGTGCAGGATGTTCAGCTTGCCCAGGTCAGGGAACGCGGTCGCGAACATGGCCGGCAGCATCGCGAAGTACTTCGCGACGTCGTTGGTGATGGAGAAGGTGGTCAGCGCGCCACGGGTGATGAGCAGCTGCTTGCCGATCTCCACGATCTCGATGAGCTTGGTCGGGTTGGAGTCCAGGTCCACCATGTTCCCGGCCTCCTTGGCGGCCGAGGTCCCGGTGTTCATGGCCACGCCGACGTCGGCCTGGGCCAGGGCCGGGGCGTCGTTGGTGCCGTCCCCGGTCATGGCGACCAGCTTGCCGCCCTCCTGCTCCTTGCGGATCAGCGCCATCTTGTCTTCCGGCGTCGCCTCGGCCAGGAAGTCGTCCACCCCCGACTCGTCCGCGATGGCCTTGGCGGTCAGCGGGTTGTCGCCGGTGATCATCACGGTGCGGATGCCCATCTTGCGCATCTCCGCGAACCGCTCGGCGATGCCCGGCTTGACGATGTCCTTGAGGTGGATAACCCCGAGCGCCCGGGCGGCACCGTCGGAGGAACGCTCGGCCACGACCAGCGGGGTCCCGCCGGCCGCCGAGATCCCGTCCACGAGCGGCCCGAGATCAGGCGGTACGACCCCGCCGTTGTCGCGGATCCAGTTCGACACCGCCGACGCGGCACCCTTTCTGATTTGCCGCCCCCGGCCGGCCCGGCCGTCGGCCAGGTTGATGCCGCTCATCCTGGTCTGCGCGCTGAACTCGACGAACTCGGCCCCGGCCAGCTCGCCTGAAGGCCGTTCGCGCAGCCCGTACTCGTTCTTCGCCAGCACCACGATCGACCGGCCCTCGGGCGTGTAGTCCGCCATCGACGAGAGCTGGGCCGCGTCCGCGACCTCGGCCGCGGTGGCCCCGCCGACCGGCAGGAACTCGCTCGCCTGCCGGTTCCCGATGGTGATCGTGCCGGTCTTGTCGAGCAGCAGCGTGTTCACGTCGCCGGCCGCCTCGACCGCCCGGCCGGACATGGCCAGCACGTTGCGCTGCACCAGCCGGTCCATGCCCGCGATGCCGATCGCCGACAGCAGCGCGCCGATCGTGGTCGGAATCAGCGCCACCAGCAGGGCCACCAGGATCACCAGCGACTGCCCCGCGTGAAAGTGGTACGCCATCGGCTGCAGCGAGATCACCGCCAGCATGAAGATGATCGTCAGCGAGGCCAGCAGGATATTCAGCGCGATCTCGTTCGGCGTCTTCTGCCGCTTGGCCCCCT
>JASHOI010000316.1 GCA_030041195.1 Streptosporangiaceae bacterium
GCGGCAGCGATCGCGGGGGCCGCCGGCGCGGCAGTCGAGGCGGCCCGCCCCGGTGGGGCGCCTGCCGGCTCGGCTGCCCGGACGGCCGCGGTCTGGGCGGTCCTTGCGGGAGCCCTCGCCGGCTCCCCCGCCCCGGCGACGAGCACGACCGGCAGCACCGGCAGGATGCACGGCGAGATGCCCGCCAGGAACCCGGCAACGACGCCGATGACGACAAGCTCGAGCATGCTGCTGCCGCTCCGTTCTCCGCGCTCGACGGGTGCGCCCCGGGAGCCCGGCCGGGCCCCGTCCCACCAGTTATTCGTCGCCGGCGGAGCCGCGGTTTGGTCAGCGGGTCAGCTGCTCGGCTGCGGCACGTGGCAGGAGATCTTCGGATTGACCCCTACGTAGTTCAGCGGGCCCGCCAGGATCGTCACCACGATCGTGCCCGCCTGGCTGCAGTTGGCAGGCGGCGAGCTGTAATCGTGCCGCTGGCCAGCGGCGATGGCACCGATGATCAGCCATATAACGAGCACGAGCGTTCCGATGTGCATCGCCACCTCCGGCGCCTGGTCGATAGCGATGATATGGCACCGAATGAGGTCGGTAGCGTAGAGATGTGACCGCCTACGTGATCTCCGAGGTGGAAGTCCTCGACGAGGAAGCCGGGCAGCGCTACCGGGACCTGGCCGCCCGGTCCATCGCCGCGTACGGGGGCCGATACCTGGTCAGGGGTGCGCCGCCGGAGGTGGCCGAGGGCAGCATGCCGCCGGAGCGGCGGATGGTGGTGGTGGAGTTCCCCAGCATGCAGCGGGTGCGCGACTGGTACGGCTCGCCTGAGTATGCCGACGCGCTGGCGATCCGCGGCACGGCCCTGGACCGTCGGCTGGTTTTCGTTGAAGGCGTCGGCGCCGGGCCCGCGGCCGGGGGCGATCCGCGCTAGCCCGCGCCGAATCCGGCGGTGCCGAGCAGGTGGCGCAAGTCGATGACGGTCTGGACGTCCACGTCCTTCTTGCCCGCCGGGTCGAAGAACTCGGTCTGCCTTCCCATCGTGACGGCGAGCTTGCCGTCGTGCTCCTGGGTGACCGAGCCGACCGCCTCGAGCAGCGACACCACGGCCCGCCATTCGATGTTGTGGCTCGTGGGATGCTCGAAGATCTGGCGCAGCGTGTCACGGTGACGGTTGTTGAGGTGCTCGGGCTCGGTCATGGGTGGCATCACTCGTCGTAGTGAGATGGCGGGAACGGGCTTCGCTCGTGCTCGAGCTCCAGCTCGTCCTTGTCGTACTCGCGGCGGATCTCGGCGCGCTCCTCCTCGTAGGCGTCGGTCTCGGTGACGTCGAACGGCTGCGGCGGGGTGTCCGTGGCGGGCGGCACCTCATCCGGGTCGTACGGGTCGAGGCCCGCCTCCACCCGCTCTTCCTCGGTCAGCCGGGCGAGCCGGTCGTCGTCGATGCGGTCCGGGGCGCCGCCGTGCTCCCGGCGGTCGCGGTGGAACTCCTCGGTCACCATGCCTCCTGCGGGTCTAACAGATCAACAGGCCTACCTTGAACGCTACGCCGTGCGGCCGGCCTGCCGCCCACCGGCCGGCCAAGCGTCCCGCCCGGTCATCCTGTCAGGGCCCGGCGCGGTAGCGTGCGACCGCATCCTCGTCCCAGTCCAGTCCGTTGCCGGGCACGTCGGGCAGGTGCAGCTGGCCGGACCGGACATCGAACGGCCGCTCGAGGACCGGGTTGGCCCAGTCCTGCCACTCCAGCCAGTGCCGGGTCGGGGTGACCCGCAGCAGGTGCGCGGACACCTCCGGGTACAGGTGCGAGGACATCGGCAGGCAGGCCACGTCGGCGATCGCCGCCGCCTGCAGCCAGCCGGTCACCCCGCCGATCCGCATCAGGTCGGGCATGACCAGGTCGCAGGCTTGTGCCCGGATCGCGTCCTGCATGGCACGCGGCCCGTAGAAGTTCTCCCCGAGCATGACCGGCGTGGCGATGTCCCGGGCCACCCGGGCGTGGCCGTCCAGGTCGTCGTATCGCAGCGGCTCCTCGATCCAGGCCAGGCCCTCGCCGTCCAGGGCGCGGCAGCGTTCCAGCGCATCGCCGAGAGTCAGTCCCTGGTTGTAGTCGGCGACCAGGGTCACCCGGTCCCCGACCGCCTCCCTGACCTTGCGCACCGCCGCCAGGTCGTCGGCCGCGTGAGCCCGGCCCACCCGCACCTTCAGCGCGGTGAACTCGCCTTCGGCGAGCAGCTCCAGCGCCTCGTCGCCGGCCGCGGCGGGCGCGATCAGCCCGAGCCCGTTGCTGTTGTAGGCCGGCACCGGCTCCATGGTCCCGCCGAGCAGCCGGGCCAGCGGCAGCCCGGCCGCCTTGGCCAGCGCATCCCAGAGCGCGATGTCGATCCCGGCCACGGCGGCCAGGGCCAGGCCCTGGTACCCGGCCAGGCCGAACCAGCCGCGGGAGGCGTGGAACGCGGCCGCCGGGGCCACCGGCCTGCCGCGCATCGCGGCACCGAGGTCCCGCATGGCCGGGAGCAGCGCCGCGGCCGCCCGGTCCAGGTACGGGCCGATGTAGCCGCGGCCGGTGATGCCCTGCTCGGTGGCGACGTCGATGAGCAGCAGCGGCCAGCGGCCGAAGTCCCCGACCCGGGTGGCCAGCGGGCGCCGCATCGGCACCACGACCGCGCGCACGGCCACGTCGCGCACGACCAGACCAGGATCGTCAATCATCCGGCGCCTCCCCACCCCGTCACTTCAATGATCTGGGTCGCACCCAGCCACCCAGATCGTCGCACCCAGCCGCCCAGATCATGGAATATCAAATATCGCTTTACCGCGAATAGGGTGATCCGCCACAAACCCGGCGCCGCGGCCGCGCAACCGGCTGCCCGCCCAAAGATCTAGGAGCCTCGCGTGCAAATGCTGCCGGTGATCCTCCTAGATCATCTGTGAACCCGGCCGGGGCGGGATGGCTAGCGCATGATCCGGCCGGGGCGGGGTGGCTGGCGCATGATCCGGCCGTGGCGGGATGGCTAGCGCATGACCCGGCCGGGGCGGGACGGCTAGCGCATGATGAGGCCGCCGTCGGCGCACAGCACCTGGCCGGTCATGGCCGCCGCCGCGTCGGAGACCAGGTAGGCGACGGCGGCCGCGGTGTCGCCGGGTACGAGCCGCCGCTTGAGCGCCTGGCGATCGACCGTGGCGTCGAACTGCTCGTCGCTGTTCACGGTGCGCGAGCCCGGCGTGTCGGTCAGGCCCGGCGCCACCGCGGATACGCCGATGCCGTCCGGGCCCAGCGTGACGGCCAGCGTGCGCATGACCCCCAGCAGCGCGCCCTTGCTGGCCACGTACGCGAGCAGCGCCGGGTTCGGCGGGGACCAGAAGGTGTCGGAGGTGACGAACACGACGCGGCCGAATCCCCGTTCGGTCATGCCGGGGGCGAACGCCTGCACGAGCCACAGCGCCGATTCGACGTTGACGGACTGGACGTGGCGCCAGGTCGCGGCGTCGACGTCGGCGATCGTCACCTGGTCGAACGCCGCGACGCAGTGGACGAACACGTCACAGCGGCCGTAGCGCTCGAGCACCGCGGCCGCGGCGGCCCGGGTTGAAGCTTCGGACGCCAGGTCACAGTCGACCTCCGCGTTACGGTCGAGGACCACGGTTCGGTGGCCGGCGCCCTGCAGCGCTCCGACGATCGCGGTTCCGATGGCTCCCGCGCCGCCGGTGACGACCGCGATCCGTTCGGGCACGTTCATGTTCACGCGCTGCCGTGCTGGGCGGCCGGCGGCGTCTCCGCGGGCTCGAAGGCGGCGGAGAAGAGGTAGCTGGTGGCGAGGCTGCGGTAGGGCCGCCATTTCTCCGCGATCGCGAGGACCTCCTGCTGGGCGGGGAGGTGGTCGAGCCGATAGGCGGCCTGGATGGCCTTGCGGAGCGCGAGGTCGCCCGGCAGAACCACGTCCTCCCGGCCGAGCGCGACGAGCATGGCGCCCTGCACGGTCCACGGGCCGATCCCGGGAATCTCGGTCAGCTCGGCCATGAGTTCGTCGTCGGGCAGGGCGCTCAGCACGTCCTCGCTGAGCCTGCCGTCCGACAGCCGCGCGGCGAGCTCACGGAGCGTGTCGATCTTCCGCCAGGAGAGCCCGGCCTCGCGCAGCTTGCCGGGGTCTACGCTCAGCAGCTCGGCGGGCGAGGGCAGGTGCCCGCCGAACAGCTCCTGGATGCGGCCTATGGTCCTGCGGGTGGCCGCGACCGACAGCTGCTGGCCGGTGACCTGGAACAACAGGGCGCCAAACAGATCCATCGGCGGCAGCTGGGTCAGCCACGCCCGGGGATCGAAGCCCGGCCGGTCGTCGATGAGCCGGGCCAGGACGGGATCGGCGCCGCGCAGGAAAGAACGCGCCTGCTGCAGCCACGCGGCACGGCTGGAATCACCGGTCACCATGCGTAACTCACCTTCCCATCGCAGGGTTCGGGCACCTACGAAGCTAGTGGCATCAGGGTGGGCGGCCGTCACCTGGTTCCGGCGATTCGGGTGCCGCTTCGAGCTGGCGGACCTCAAGGAGGTCGAGGCCGAGCGCCTCCACCTGAGCCAGCACGCCGTAGAGCGCCGAGTGATCCAGCAGGCCGGTCAGCACGGTATGTGCGCCGTGCCGCTGCGACGTCATCGCCGGGAACGCGGAGAGCGCCGTGGCGCCGAGGTAGCCGTTGATCCGGATTACGTAACGGGCGCCGGCTGGGTCCATGAACCGATGATTGAGGACCCGCAGGTGAATCCGCATCACCGGGATCTGGTGATCGCGCTAACGGGCCGGGCCCGGCGACAGCAGCTGGAGCTCTCGCGCGCGCTGCACCGCCGACGAGCGGTCACGGGCCTGGAGCTTCGTGTAGATGTTGCGGACGTGCGTGCTGACCGTGTTCACCGAGACGGACAGCTCGCTCGCGATCTCGGGGCGAGACAGGTTCGTCGGCAGGTAACGCAGCACCCTGAGCTCGCTCGGGCTCAGCTCCTCGGCACGCTGCGGCGAGGACCGGCCACCGGCCCCGCCGGCGGCGCCGTGCAGAATGTCCAGGATGTCGGTCAGCAGCGCGGCGTGTGCGGTCGCATGCCGCGGCATGGCCTCGAGCAGTTCCCCGGAGCCGGTGATCGCGAACGGCAGGACGAGCCGGTCAGCCTCGGCAAGGGCCAGGGCGCGCTCGGCGGCCTCGGTGGCCGCGCGCTGGTCGCCGAGCTCCCGGTGGGCGAGCCCGGCCAGCAGGTGAGCCTCAACGACCGTGACGTAGCCGATGGCCGGCGCCGTGCCGTTGAGCACATCCCGCACCGCGCCGAGAGCCGCGGCCGGATTGCCTTCCGCGAGGAAGATCACCGCCCGGGCATTGCCGATTTCGCCGGAGCTGGCCCGCTCGTCATCGAGCGTCGCGAGGAACGCACGGGCCTCGCCGGGCATCCCGAGACGGGCTTGGGTGGCCAGCATCCAGCCGGTCACCTGGCCGGCCAGTGCATGCGATCCTTCCAGCCGTGATTGCAGCCGTTCGGCCGCGCGGAACGCCTCAAACGCCTCGCGGCGGCGGCCACGGCAAGCCAGCAGTATCCCGGTCGTCTGGAGCAGCAACAGCCTGATGTCGGGGCCGGTGTCTGTCTCCAGAGCCCGTGCAGCACGCTGCAGCCATCGCTCGGCTTCGTCAAACTCGCCCGTCCACACCATCGTTCCGGCCAGCGTGACCAGCGCGGGCGCGACGACGGGCTCCGCGTCCCAGCCGTGTCGCCCGGCGAGCGCTATCGCCTCGTGGCAGCGCCGCTGGGTCGTGGCGAACGAGTGGATCTTCGACGCAAACCCGAGCTGGGCAAGGCAGGCGACCTCAAGGTAGGGCCGGCCGATGTTCCGGGCCAGGACAGCGCCCTCCCGGAGGTGGCGTTCGGCGTCATGAAGCCCCAGGGACCACGCCTCGACGATGCCCAGATTCATCAGCGCCACCGCCTGCAGGTCGCTGCCGAGCGCGATGTCCTCGTGGGACTGCCCGGTCACCGGGGAGGCGAGGAATTTGACCTGTTCGAGCACGCCGGCAAAGTGGCCGCGTCGCCTGGCCAGCGACAGCTTCAGCGACGCGATCGCCACTCGAAGGCGGCGCCGGCGATCGGGCGGCCCGGCCTCGGCGTACGTCTCGGCCACCGCCAGGTGGGCGGCCGCCTCATCCAGGCGTCCCTGGACAAGGTCAACCGTCGCGCGCACCAGGGCCAGTTCGGGGTCATCCGCGCCCTGCGGGAAGGCGTGCAACAGCGCCTCGATGGTCTGCGTCTGCCCGTCGAGCGTCAGGCTGGACGAATGATCGGCGAGCAGCCGGGCCGCGCCCGGCTCATCGCCTGCCGCTTGGGTGTGCCGTATCGCGTCGACAATGCCGCCATGCTGGATAAACCACTCGGCGGCGCGCCGGTGCAGCGCCGGCACTTCCTCGGGCAGCGCCCGGCGCAGCTCCAGCCGGAGGAGATCCCCGAACAGGTGGTGGTAGCGAAACCACGTGCGCTCGCCGTCGAGCGACACGACAAACGCGTTGGCGTCCTCGAGTTGCAGCAGGATCCGCTCCGAGCCGGGGCGTCCGGTCAGCAGGTCGGCCAGGTCCCCGTTGACGCGATCGAGCAGCGAAGTGCGCAGCAGCAGATCCTTGACGTCGTCTGGCTGGCGCTCCAGCATCTCGGCGACCAGATACTCGGCGACCGTGCGATCGCTTCCGGAGAACTCCGCGACAAAACGCTCGGGGTCGGGGTGACCGGAAAGCGAGATCGCGGCGAGCCGCAGGCCCGCGGCCCACCCTTCGGTCCGCTGATGCAGCAGCGCCGCCCCGGCGTCGGACAGCGCTATGCCCGAGGCGTCCAGCAACTCGCGTGTCTCGCGCTCACTGAACCGCAGATCCGCCGCCCGGACCTCGGCCAGCTCGCCCGCCAGGCGGAGCTGGTGCAGGCGCAGCTGAAGATCATGACGCGTGGCCAGCACCGCGTGCACGTGCGGGGGAAGGCTGGTCAGCAACCGGGTGAGCTGGGCGAGGGCGTCCGCCGAGGTCAGCTCGTGCAGATCGTCGATGACCAGGATGCCGCCCCCGCGCTGGCCCGCGAGTTCCGACAGCACCCTGTCGGCCGCCGCCTGCCCGTTGAAGTCCGGTGTGGCCGCCGGCGGGTCCGCGCGGCTGGCTGTGGCGGAGGACTGCCGGACCGCACCGAGCACGGCAAGCCAGAACTGCTGGGCGTCGTGCTGATCGCGCTGCACCTGCACGACGGCGAGCCGATGCTGCCGGCCCAGCCGTTCCGCCCAGGCGCGCAGCAGTGACGTCTTGCCGCTGCCGGCCGGAGCCGAGATGATCGTCACCTTCTCCGACGCCGCGCGATCTAGGGCCGCGAGAAGATCGCCCCGGTCGATCAGCCGGAGAGTTGCTCGAGCCACGTTCAGAGGCCTGCCTTGGTGTCGACACCTGACAGCCTATCGTCGGCGGCACAGATCTCCTGGCAGCAAGCCATCGGTCCGCGGCGAGGCAGGGCCCGGTCACCCGAATCACCGGGATCCGGTGAGGATCTTTCACCTGCCTCGTGGCAAGCCTGGATCCGTCGCGAAGGCACGGCCGCCCGGGCACGTGCCCTGGTTCCGAGGGAGATACCGTGACGTCACCAGCTTCTGTGCCCAGTGCCGACCTGCCTGACTACGCGCCCATCCCGCCCTCGGCGCTCGGCCCGGCCCTGAACGATCAGGGCTATCACGTGGGGCGGGTCGAACGGAACCTCTACTGGGTCACGGACGGGGTCTACAATTCCGCGTTCCTGGTCACCGGCGACGGTGTCGTGCTGTTCGACGCGCCGCCGAGCATCGGCCACAACCTGCAACGGGCCGTCGACGAGATCGCCGCCGCCGAGGGCGTCAGCAGCACCGTGACGCACCTGGTCTACTCCCATCACCACGCCGACCACGGCTCGGCCGCGTCGCTGTTTGAGAATGCCGTCAGGATCGGGCACGAGGAGACCCGCCGCCTCCTCGCCCGGGACAACGACCCGTCCCGGCCGCTGCCGGAGGAGACCTTCGCCGACAGCTACACGCTCGAGGTCGGCGGGGAGCGCGTCGAGCTGGCCTGGCGGGGCTCCAACCACACGCCGGACAACATCTACATCCATTTCCCTGGCCACGACACCCTGATGTTCATTGACGTGGTGAACGCGGGCTGGGTGCCGATCTACAACACCAACCTCAGCGAGGACGTACCGGGGTACATCGGGGCACCGGACATCGCGCTGTCGTACCCGTGGACGCACCTGATCTCCGGGCACCTCGGCCGGCTCGCCACCCGCGAGGACGTGGCCCTGCACCAGCGGTACATCGCTGACATCGAGGCCAGCTCCAGGGAGGCACTGCAGAGCGTCAACCCGGTGCCCTATTACGTGCAGGGCGGGCAGAACGTCTGGGCCGGCGTGAAGGGTCACCTCGATGCCGTCACCGAGCGCGCGGCGGCGCCCGTGATCGCCAAGTACACCGGCGTGCTGGCGGCCGCGGACATCGCGGAATTCACGTATACGACGACGTTTGCGATCATGCAGTCGCTGCGCCTCGACAAGGGCCCGAGCGGACCGGTTCACCCCTGACCGGAAAGGGGCCGGGCCGGGGAAAGGGCCCTGGCTGGGCCGGCGCCCGCCCAGGTCCGGGCCGGCTGGCAGCCGGCCCCTGGCCTTAGGTTGTGCTGTATGCCGACTAACCCGATCTCCGTGCCGGACACCCTGCCCACGGTCATCGGGGTGCGCGGGGCCCGGCACAACAACCTGCAGGACATCGACGTGGACGTGCCGCTGTGGCGCACGGTCGCGGTGGTCGGGGTGTCCGGATCCGGCAAGACGTCGCTGGCGATCGGGACCTTGTACTCGGAGGGCATGCACCGGTTTCTGGAGGGCCTGAGCACCTACAGCCGGCGGCGGCTGGCCCAGGCCCAGCGTCCGGACGTGGACCGGATCGAGCACCTTCCGCCCGCGCTGGCGCTGCGGCAGCGGCCGCCAATACCGGGGCTGCGCAGCACGGTCGGCACGATGTCCGAGGTGCTCAACGTGCTGCGCCTGATGATGTCGCGGCTGGGCTCGCACCTGTGCCCGAACGGCCACCGCGTCGAGCCGTCGGTCGCCACCCAGGGCATGGAGATCGTCTGCCCGGTGTGCGGGGTGCATTTCGAGCCGCCGAGCGCCGAATCGTTCGCGTTCAACTCCTACGGCGCCTGCCCGGCCTGCCAGGGCCTGGGCGTGCGGTCCGAAGTCGACGTCGGCACGCTGGTTCCCGATCCGGACAAGACGATCGAGGAAGGCGCGGTGCTGCCGTGGAATACCGGCGGGCGGCGGCTGTCGATGTATGCCGCGGGCGAGCTCGGGGTCAGGCTTGACGTCCCGTACAAATCGCTGACCGCACGCGAGCGCGACATCGTGCTGCACGGCGAACCGGTGCAGCGGCAGGTTACGCTCAGCTCCGGCCGGACCGGGCGGACCGTGCAGCTATCGGTCAACTACGACAACGCGGTCGCCGCGGTCGAACGCTCGCTGCGCAGTGACAACGAGCGCACCCGACGTCTGGTGCAGCGATTCCTCGTCACCCGGGTCTGCTCGGTGTGCCACGGCACCCGGCTGCGGCCCGAGGCGCTGACCTCGCAGCTCGGCGGGCGCAACATCGCCGAGATCAGCGCGCTCGGCCTGGACGAGCTGCCCGGCTTCGTGGCCGGCCTGCCCGCGGTGCTGCCAGCCGAGCTGAGCCGGATGACCGACGGTCTGCTCGCCGAGCTCAGCGGGACGCTCAACCCGCTGCTCGACGTCGGACTTGGCTACCTGACCCTGGACCGGGCCGGCGTCTCGCTGTCGACCGGCGAGCGGCAGCGGATCGAGCTCACCTCGACCGTGCGCGCCAGCACCACGGGCATGCTCTACGTGCTCGACGAGCCGTCGGTCGGGCTGCACCCCAGCAACGTCCAGGGCCTGCGCAAGACGATCACCGCGCTGGCCGGGAACGGCAACACCGTGGTCGTGGTGGAGCACGAGCGGGAGATCATCCGCACCGCGGACTGGGTGATCGAGCTCGGCCCCGCGGCCGGCGCCAAGGGCGGCACCGTCATCGCCCAGGGCACGCCCGGCCAGCTGGAGGCCGACCCGCGCTCGATCATGGGCCCGTTCCTGGCCGGGGCCCCAGCGCTGCGGCGCGACCGTCCGCCGCCCGGCGCCCCCGACGGGCAGATCACCCTCGAGATCGGTGACCTGTACAACCTGCACGGCGTCACCGCCGCCTTCCCGGCCCGCCGGCTGACCGCGCTGGCCGGGCCGTCCGGTGCCGGAAAGACCGCCCTCGTCCTGGACAGCCTGATCCCGGCCGCGCGGGCCCTGCTGAGCGGTTCCGCGCCGCCCCGGCACGTCACCCGGCTGGACCTGGACGGCATCCGCCAGGTCGTCCAGGTAGACGCCTCGCCGATCGGCCAGAACGCGCGGTCGACACCAGCGACCTACTCCGGGGCGTTCGACCAGATCCGCCGGGTGTTCGCCGACTCCGCCTACGCCCGGCGCAGGCGCTGGAAGCCCGGGCACTTCTCGTTCAACACCCGCGAGGGACAGTGCCCGACCTGCCGCGGGCTCGGCGACATCGACCTGGACGTCCAGTACCTGCCCGACATCACGGTCCAGTGCCCAACCTGCCACGGCGCCCGCTTCAACGACGCCACGCTGGCCGTCCGGGTCGACGGCCTGACGATCGCCGACGTCCTCGCGCTGACCGTGCGCGAGGCCCTGGACCGGTTCGCCGCCCGGCCCCCGGTTGTTGCGGCGCTGCGGCCCGTCGACGAGGTCGGCCTGGGCTACCTGCGGCTCGGCGAGCCCACCCCGTCGCTGTCCGGCGGCGAGTCGCAGCGGCTGCGGATCGCGTCTCGGCTGCGCAGCAGCCAGCAGGGCGCGCTGTACGTCTTCGACGAGCCGTCCACCGGCCTGCACCCGCTCGACGTGGCCACGCTGACCGGCGTGTTCGACCGGCTGCTGCAGGCCGGGGCCACCATCATCGTCATCGACCACGACCTGGACCTCCTCGCCGCCGCCGACCATCTCATCGACATGGGGCCCGGCGGCGGCCCCGACGGCGGCCGCATCGTCGCCGCGGGCACGCCGGAGGAGGTCGCGCACACACCCGGCAGCCCGACCGGGCCCTGGCTGGCCGAGCACCTGGGCCTGCCAGAGCCTGCCCGGGGTGTCTAGCGGCCGGTCGCGGCCGGGCCAGCGGCGCGACCGCGCGTGGCGGCGATCGCCAGCACGAGCGTGGCGGCGATCAGCCCGATGTTGACAACCAGCGCTGCCTGGAAGCTGTGGCTGAACGCCGCGGCGAGCGCGGGCGCGCCGCGGCCCGCCGGGTGCAGGGTGCCGAACAGGACGGTGCCGACGACCGCGATGCCCAGGGCGCTGCCGACGCGCTGCGCGGTGTTGAGCACCCCGCTGGCCGATCCGTTGTCGGCCGGGGGGACCGACTTGAGCACCAGGTCGATGTTGGGAGCGACGATGAGCCCGTGCCCGAGCCCGGTCAGCAGCAGCGGGCCCACGACGAACCAGGGGCTCGGCTGCCCGGTCAGGTGGAAGACGAGAAGCAGGCAGGTGAGCCCGGCCGCGACCATCGAGCAGCCGAGGATGAGGATCCACCGGCCGAGGCGCTGCGCGATCGCGTGGCTCTTGCGCGCGGTCACGATCGCGCCGGCAGCGAACGGGCTCACCACCAGGCCGCTGGCCAGAGCGCCGTGGCCGAAACCCTCCTGCCAGGTCACCGCGAGGCTGAAGAAAATGCTGGTGAACGACGCGAAGTAGAGCAGCGCGAAGATCGCCCCGGTGGCGAACGCCGGCTGCCGCACCACCCGCGGCGGGATCAGCGGAGTGCGGCCCGCGCTCTCGGCGCGGCGCTCGGCGAGCCACAGGCCGGCCAGCAGCGGGACGGCCGCGGCGAAGCAGCCGTAGGTCCACAGCGGCCAGCCATGCGACTGGCCCTCGATCAGCGGCAGCAGCACCAGGACCAGGGCGGCGGTGAGCAGGCTGACCCCGGTCACGTCGGCGGGCTGGCGGGGGTGGCGGACCGGCGCTGGCAGGAACTTCACGGCGGCGGGCACGGCCGCCACGCCGATCACCAGGTTGACCAGGAAGATCCAGCGCCAGCCGGTGTGCGGGCCGGCCGCGGTGATCAGCAGCCCGCCGGCGAGCGGCCCGACGGCGGTGGACAGGCCGATGACCGCGGCCAGGACGCCGAACGCCTTGGACCGCTTCGGCCCGGCGAACGTGTCCACGATCGTGGCGTTGATCTGCGTGTAGTAGGTCCCCGCCGCCAGTCCCTGCACGACCCGGGCCACGACCAGCTCGGCGGGGCTCTGCGCGAGCCCGGCGCCGAGGCTGGCCAGCAGGAACAGCACCAGGCCGGCGATGTAGAGCGGCTTGCGGCCGATCGCGTCGCCGAGCCGTCCGGCCGGGATCAGCACGAGCCCGAACGCGAGCGCGTACCCGGACACGACCCATTCCAGCGCGCTGTCGCTGGCCGCCAGGCCGTGCTGGATGGTCGGCAGCGCGACGTTGACGATCGTCGTGTCCAGCAGCGACATGAACGCGCCGATCATCACGGTCGCGAGCGTCAGCGTGGCCAGCCGGTCCGGCGTGGGCGCGTCAGCGCTGGTGGGCCGCGTAAGCACGTTCTCCGCACTCGGCATGGGGGCTCCTATGCGTTCAAGGTTCCGAAACGGAACAGCTCTGTTCCGATAATAAGCCCTCGCGTGCCGGAACGCAACAGGTCTGTTTCGTTATATGATAGGAGACATGAGCCCCGCCGAACGCACCTCCGGGCGCCGCCGCGACGAGCGCGCCGACGTCGCCATCATCGACGCCGTGCTCGACCTGATCAGCGACGGGGCGACGCTCTCCGGCCTGTCGCTGGTGACGATCGCGAAGACGGCCGGGGTGTCCCGTAACTCGGTCTACCGCCGCTGGAAGACCAAGGACGCGCTGTACCTGGACGTCCTGGAGTCGATCAACCGGAACCTGCCAGCGCTGGCCGGGCACAGCGCCCGCGAGGACGTGACCGCGCTGCTCGCCGCGCTGATCGAGCGGGTCCTGGACAAGCGGGCCAGCCACATGCTCCGCGCGCTGAACGCCGAGGCCGACGCGTTCCCCGAGCTGCACCGGCGCTACTTCAAGGAGATCGTCGCGCCGCGCAGGGACGCGATGAACCAGGCGCTGAGCCGGGGCATGGCGTCCGGCGAGATCCGCTCGGACGTCGATCCCGACGCGCTGTCCGAGGTGCTCGTCTCCCCGGTCCTGGCGCGCATGGCGGCCGGCAACACCGAGGACCTCGACCCCGCGCAAACCAGCCGGAACATCGTCTCCCTCGTGTTCGCCGGCGCCCAGCCCCGCTAGGCCCCCGCGGCTCCGGCGGAATCCGGTGAACCGGGCCCGGCCGCGCATCCGTGCCGGTAGGGGGGATTTCTGCGTCCTGCGGCGGACCATGGCGCACCAGGGACGTGCCGGGACGCGCAAGTTGAGGAGTGGGGATGACTGACGTCATCGACGTCGCGGCGATCGTGGACAACCGGATGTTCGCCGACGGCCTGCGCGCCTGGGCCGGGACGATGCCCGACATCCGCCTGGCAGCGGTCACGTCGACGGTCGGGGACTTGCTGCGGACCGTGCAGGGCGAGCGGTTCATCGTGTTGCTCGACCCGGCGCTGCGCGCCGATCCCGACCCGGTGCAGAGCGTGCGCCGGCTGATCGAGGCGGGCCACCGGGTCGTGGTCATCGACGGGTCGGCCAACCTGGCCATGGTCGCGCACATGCTCGCCGCCGGGGCGCACGGCTACCTGACCCGCGACCACGACATGGCGGCGCTGGTCGCGACCGTGCGCGCGATCGCGTCCGGGGGCGCGCTGCGGTCGCTGGGCCCGGCCATGGCGACCGAGCCAAGCGGATCCCGGGGACGGCCGCCGCTGTCCGAGCGGGAGCACGCGGTGCTGATGGCCTACGTCTCCGGGCTGACCCTGGAATCGACCGCCCGGAGCCTGGGGATCAGCACCGAGACCGCAAAGACCTACCTCAAACGGGTCAAGGCCAAGTACCGCGAGGCGGGGCTGCCGGTCTATACCAAGCTCGACCTCGCCGAGCGGGTCCGCGCCGACTGCTCATCGGCGACCGGCCAGCGCGCGGCGCGAGGCGTCAGGTCCTGACCGACGGCCCTGGCGCGGGCTGTGGTTTCTGGATACCCGCCGGAACGCTCTGCGCCTGCTTGGCCAGCGGACCACGGCGGAACAGCGAGCCGCACACGATCGCACCGCCGGCGAAGAAGCCGGCCGTCCACCAGAACCCGGTCGTGTACCCGTGCACGGCAGCGGCGGCCGCCAGGGCGCCCCGCGCCGTCGGCGAGATCGCGATCGCCTTGGTGAGGTGACTGGCCACGTAGGCGGCGGCCGCGCTCGTGGCGATGGTGTTGAGCAGCGCGGTGCCGATGGACCCGCCGAGCTGCTGGCCGACGTTGAGGGTGGCGGACGCGACGCCGGCGTCGCCGGCCGCCACGCCGAAGGTCCCGGTGTTCATCGACGGAGGCATCGAGAGGCCGATGCCGGCGCCGGCCACCAGCAGCGGCCCGAGCACCGTGGAGGCGTAGCTGGAGTGCACGCCGATCCTGGTGAGCCACGCCATGCCGCCCGCCGCGATCAGCATGCCGAGACCGACGAGGGGCTTCGGGCCGGTGCGCGGCATCAGCAGGATGTTGGAGATCTGGGCGAAGGCCATCACCATCGCGATCGCGGGCAGGAACGCCACGCCGGTGATCACCGGCGAGTAGCCGAGGATCGTCTGCAGGTAGTAGGTGAGGAACAGGAACAGCCCGAACATCGAGGCGCCCACGATGAGGATCGCCAGGTAGGCGCCTCCGCGGTTGCGGTTCAGCACCACCCGCGGCGGCAGCAGCGGGTGCGCCGCGCGGAACTGCCAGGCCACGAACGCGGCCAGCAGCACGACCCCGGCAGCCAGGAAGCCCCACGTCGAGACCGTGTGCCAGCTGTGGGTCGCCGCGTTGGCGAACCCGTAGACCAGGCAGAACATCGACGCGGACACCAGCACCGTGCCGATGATGTCCAGCCGCGCGCCAGCGGCGGCCGACCGCTTGCTGGACAGGAAGACCGTCGCCCCCGCCGCGGCCACGACGGCGAAGATCAGGTTCACGTACAGGCACCAGCGCCAGTTGAGGTACTCGGTCAGCACGCCGCCGAGCAGCAGCCCGACCAGCCCGCCGCCGCCCGCGATCGCGCCGTACACCCCGAACGCCCGGCCCCTCTCCCTCGGGTCGCTGAACGTGGTGGTGAGCACCGACAGCGCCGCCGGCGCCAGCAGCGCGCCGAACGCCCCCTGGCAGGCGCGCGCGGTGATGAGCATCGTGAAGTTGACCGACGCGCCGCCGACCGCCGAGGCGATGGCGAAGCCGCCCAGCCCGGTCAGGAACGTCACCTTGCGGCCGAACAGGTCGCCGAGCCGGCCGCCGAACAGCAGCAGGCTGCCAAACGCGAGCGCATAAGCGGTGATGACCCACTGCCGGTCGACGTTCGAGAAGTGCAGCGCCCGCTGCGCCGACGGCAGCGCGATGTTCATGACCGTGATGTCAAGCACGATCATCAGCTGCGCCAGCCCGACGACCGCGAGCACGAACCACCGCCGCGGGTCCGGCTCACCAGCCTGGCTGGCCGGGACGGCCCCGCCCGGGACGCCGCTCGGAACGTCGGCAACAGACATAGGTCGCTCCCATCTGGAGGCGCCATCTCCACTTAATTGACGAGGCTAGCAGAACCGGAGGTGCGGTCTCCGCCCGGGGCTACCATGCAGGAATGAACACTACGCAGCCGCCTGATTACGCGGGAAGCGGCGGCTCACGCCCCGCGCGGCTGCTGCGCGCCGATGCCGAGCGGAACCGCCAGCGCATCCTTGCGGCGGCGGCGGAACTGTTCACCGAGCGGGGGCTCGAGCCCAGCCTCGACGACGTGGCCCGTCACGCGGGCGTCGGCGTGGGCACGGTCTACCGGCGGTTCCCGGACAAGGCATCGCTCGCGGATGCCCTGTTCGACGAGCGCATCGACGCGCTGGTGGCGATGGCCGAGCAGGCCCAGGCCGAGCCGGACGCGTGGGCGGCGCTGGTGTGGTTCCTCGAGCGCTCCGCCGAGATGCTCGCCAGCGACCGCGGCCTGCGCCAGATCCTCATGTTCGCCGCGGCGGGCCACGACCGCGTCGTCTGCGCCAGGGACCGGATGCGGCCGGCCATCGAGAGCCTGGTCAAGCGGGCCCAGGCCGACGGCCAGGTCCGCGCCGACCTCGCGGCGACCGACATCCCGATCATCGAGTTCATGCTTGCCGCCGTCGCCGAGTACGCCCGGCAGGTCCGGCCCATGCTGTGGCGCCGTTACCTGGCCCTGATCCTCGATGCCCTGCGGCCGGCCAGCGCCCCGGCGCGCCTGCTGCCCGAGCCGGAACTGAGGCCGGACGAGATGGTCGAGGTCATGCAGTCGAACCCGCTCGGCCGGCGCCTGGCCGCGCACAAGGGGGCCGCCCAGCGCACGGATGGCGGCTGACAGACTGGAGCCGGGCAGACCTCGAGGAGGGGGCTTCTCATGACCGGTCCAGCCAGCGCGGCGGCTGCGGGCACGATCGAGATCGGCGGTGACCTCGTCGTGCACCGGATGGGGTTTGGCGCGATGCGGATCACGGGAAAGGGCGTCTGGCGCGAGCCGGCGGATCCGGACCGGGCCAGGGCGACGCTGCGCCGGGTGGTGGAACTCGGCGTCAACTTCATCGACACCGCCGATTCCTACGGCCCCGACGTCAGCGAGGACCTGATCGCCGAGGCTCTGTACCCCTACCCCGACGACCTGGTCATCGCCACCAAGGGCGGCCTGGTGCGCCCCGGCCCGGGCCGGTGGGATGCCGACGGCAGGCCGGAGCACCTGCGCGCGGCGTGCGAGGGCAGCCTGCGGCGGCTGCAGCTGGACCGGATCCCGCTGTACCAGCTGCACCGGCCCGACCCCCGCGTGCCGCTGGCCGAGTCGCTCGGCGCGCTGGTGCAGCTCAAGGACGAGGGCAAGATCCAGCACATCGGGATCTCCAACGTGTCCGTGCAGCAGCTTCGAGCCGCGCAGCAGATCACCACGATCGTCTCGGTACAGAACCGGTACAACGTGACCGACCGCAAGTCCGACCCGGTGATCGACGTGTGCGAGCTCGAGCAGATCGCGTTCCTGCCGTGGGCGCCGATCCAGCAGGCCGACGCCGCGGCGGTCGAGCAGGCGGCGAAGCGGCATGACGCCAGCCCGCGGCAGATCGTGCTGGCCTGGCTGCTCGCGCGGTCGCCGCAGATGCTGCCGATCCCGGGCACCGGGTCGCCCGAGCATGTCGAGGCCAACGTCGCCGCCGCCTCGATCGAGCTCAGCGCCGACGAGCTCACGGCCATCACCCGGGGCAGCTGACCGCTATCGGCCGCCCGGGTCCGGAACGCGGCCGGAAAGCGACACCCCAGCAAGCCGCGCCCGGCGGGGCGGAAAGCCTGCAGGCTCAAGATCAAACGTGCGTGTCTGCCGGGCCCAGGACGACGGCACTTTGACGTTATTCGGCCCGTTTCCGGGCGGGCATGCTCACTGCTGCTGTTTACGCACGGCGGAGGCCCACGTTGTCTGGCCGCAGTTGGGGCATCTGAGCAGCTTCAGCCCGCCGAACCGGTGTGGTGCCAAGGCGGCGGCCAGTGGGGACGGGCTGAACCGCGTGCCGCAGTTCGCGCATTGATAGTCGAAGTTCTTGCTGAGCTGGCTCTGGAACAACACGGTCAGCAGCAGGATCGCCGGTATGGCGATCAGCGGCGTGAGGGAACTGGACATCTGTTAGTGGCTCCGTCCCGGCCGGGTCATCGGCGCTGGATCGACCTGATGACGAGCGGGACCGCGATCGCCGGGATGACGGCGAACAGCATGTCGGGCATCCGGCCCTTGGTCAGCGTGGCCACGACGACGACGTAGACCACCAGGATGGCCGTGATCAGGAAGCCCTGCCAGGTCCGGGGGCCGGTGCCGTACCCGAACCGCCTGGGCCCGAACCAGGGCTGTTTCTCCCTGGGGTAGCCGCCGGTATCGAACTGGTCGTTGTCGTCGTTCATGCGTTCTCACATTTCTGGTTGCGATGCCGGGCGGATGAACATGCCCGCGACCTTGCCCTCGAGGTCGAAGGTGACCCGGCCGTTCGCCTCGCCGGCCTCGAAGTGCAGCGGGATCGTCACCAGCGTGTACTCCCCCGCCTGGAACGCGAATGGCTCGCCGATCCGCTCGAGGTTGCCGATGATCGCGATCGTGTGCGCCCAGCCGGCGGCCATGCGGTCGGCATCGAGCTTCTCGCGCATGTTCTCGTCGAGCTCGGCGAGAACGTCCGCCCAGCGGCCTTCGAGGTGGGCGGTGAAGATCGCGACCGCCCGGTCGGCCAGCCCGGGCGGGACCGTCCGGTTCATCGGCTCCCCGGTGCGCGGATCGACCGGGCGCCCGAACCGCTGGAACGCCGCCTGCCTGGTTGTGCCGAGCACGTCACCGATCGTCCTCCAGCTATGCCCTGCCGCCCGCGCCCGGTCGACCGCCGCCTGCAGGGCGGCGTCCGTGGCCGCCGACAGCTCCCGCGCCGCCGCCACCGCGGCCAGCGGTGAGCTCGCGCCGGGGCGAGACAGTTCCTCGGCGAGGCGATCGGCGGTCGCACGCACGGTGCTGGCCACCGGATCCCCCACGCCCTTCATTGCGTCAAGACTGCCATGACGTTCCGCAACTGTCAAAGCGGCCTTAACACCGGCGGGCTGCTGCTGGCCACCGGGCTCCCGGGCCTGTGACCGCGCGCGCGCACGCCGGGCGGCGCTGCGGCAGGTGGCGTCGCAGTACCGCCGACGTCGCCCCCTGCCTTCCTGAGAAGGGAGCTGGCGACCGCACGCCTCGCACACCGCCGGGTCCTCGATGTCTGCCACCGCGCCACCTCGATCTTATTACGTGCTCCAGCTACGATAGCACGTAATTGTAAAGCGTGCCGTCTGATAGCGCACGTAAACCCGTGTCCCGGACGCTATGGGCGGCGGCCACTGAAGAACGCACGCGAGCCGCGCTGCCACAGCAGCACGACCGCGCCGAGCCCGGCCAGCCAGACCAGGGCCGTGCACAGCCGGTCCACGACGGGCTGGTTCGCGGTGAGCCCGAAGCCAAGGGGACCGGCCAGCAGCGCCAGGGTGTCGAGGCCGAACAGGACGGTCCCCGTGACCTGGGCCCATTTCTGGCCGCCCGCGCTCCCCCTGGCGTTGAGGATCCAGAGGCCGACGCTGACCAGGCCGAGCACGACCGACGCGGCTATCGACGCGGTCACCGCGGCGTTGACCTGGCTCGCCGTGACCGGCACGGCTCCGTGCGGGGCGTTCTGGACGTCCGCCTTCAGGCTGGCCCTGGTCGCCAGGTCCGCGATCACCTTGACCACGCTCACCGCCGCGCCCGCGTACATGACCACGACCGCCGCGCGCACCGGGGCGGGCGCGGGCGGGCGCTGGACCGGCGGCGTGTCGGCGCCGCCCGGGTAGGGCTGGTACACATGTCAAGGCTGCCATGACCGCATCACCCTGTCAATCAAACATTAACACCCCCCCGCCTGCTAGCCGCCACCATGACGTCCGCAGACCCCGCGCGAACCGCGCGCCAACGCGACTTTTACTCCCAATCGGTCATGATCGCGACCGATTAGTTCGGTTTGTGACCACGGTTCGGAGTAAGAGTGAACCTATAATTACGTGCGAGAGCTGGCGCACGCAATTATAAATCGTGCTCGCATAGCGCACGGAAAACGGGTGGTTCGGGCGGGGTCAGGCTGGCTGTGGGGGCCTGGTGCGTAGCGGTACGTACGCGAGGACGAGGGTCAAGGCCAGGCCGAGGACCATGAACCCCCACCAGCCCCACGGGCTGCGCCAGCTTGACTGCGACCCGAAGGTGACCGCCGCGGCGATGACGGAGGCCGCGATGAGGCGCGGCCAGGTGCTGGTTGCCGCGATGAGCGCCACCGCCAGCGCGGGCCACAGGTAGTAGGCGACCATCACGGGCTCGAACACACAGCGCAGCGCCAGGGCCACGGCGGCCCACCACAGCAGTTCCCTGAGCGTTTCCGCGTTCCACCCGGCCGCGTGCCGCGCCGCGCCCAGCCGGCGTCCCACGATGACGGCGCATCCGCAGGCCACCAGGATGGCCAGGGCCCTGGCCGGGCCGTCGGCGACCGCACCGCCCGCCATGTGGGGGGCGAGCGGCAGCCACGGGGTGGGGTGATCGACGGTGGGCCAGTTGGGCTGGCGGGTCACCGCCGCGTAGGTGGCGTGCCAGTTGGCCACCGCGGCGGCGCCGAGCAGGACGGCGGCCGGCGCGGCCGCCCTGGCCAGGAAGCCCGGCATCCGCCTGGCCTGGATGACGGCGAGCAGGATGGGCAGGGCCAGCAGCACGAGCGGCTGCACCGCGATCGCAGCCCCGATCAGCCACGCGGACCGGGCGATCCGTGCCTCGGACAGCGCCAGGATCGCGAACAGCAGCAGCCCCACCGCCACGGCGTCCTCGGGATGGCCCCACTCGACCGAGACGTTCCACAGCGCAACCGCGCTCGCGATCGCGAGGAAGAAGCGCTTCGACCGCGGCACGCGCAGCCGCTCGGCGAGCGCATCGGCGGCGAACAGCGCCACCGCCGAGATGGCGATCATGTACGGGCCCGCGACCAGCCACACCGCAGGCTGCGGATAGTTCGGGCCCGGGTGCTGCAGCGACAGCCCCGCTGCGTCGGTGACCGCAATCATCGGGGCCAGGATCACGGCTGCCCCGGGGAACGTGACCAGGCCGGTGGGCTGGGTGTACAGGCCGGCCAGGTTGAGGTGCACCAGACGCTGCGCGGCGACCAGCGTCCCCCACAGGTCGTCCGGCAGCGACCAGCGGGTCCTGCCGATCAGGTGCGGGCCGACCAGGGTAGTCCCGATCATCCCGACGAGGATGAGGGCGACGGCCGCCAGCACCGGGAACATCCGCCTGACCAGCCACGGCGACGGCGCCGACGCCGGCACGACGGCCGGCGAAGGCCTGATCGCCTGGCCGCTGGTCATGCGTCACCCAGCCAGACCAGAAGGTGTCGTGCCGCCGGTGCCCCAGCCCGCGCCGCGTACGGGGCGTGGCTCATGCGTCCCTCCGGCGGAGCAGGAAGAGGGCCACGCCCAAGGCGAGCACGGCGTACCCGCACAGTACGGCGAAGCCGGCCCACGGCGCCAGCGGGTAATAGTCCGGAGGCCCGTAGCCGCCGGCGACCTGCGGCCACTTCGGCAGGCTCTGCTGAATGGCGAAGGCGGCGGCCGGAGTGACCCGCAGCAGCCACTCGCCGGCGGCGGACGGCAGTACACCGGGGGCGATCCCGAGGATGTAGGCGAGCACGACCCCCACGATCACCGCGGTGATCGCGGCGGCGCTGCGCCGCAGGATCGTGCCGACCGCGAGGGCCAGAACGGCCGCGACCGCGAGCAGCGCCGCGGTCCCCACCACCACCCGCACCTCGGTCAGCCAGGACACCGGAATCACGAACACGCCCTGGTCGCGGGACAGCCGGGCGCCGACCGGCACCGCGATGACCGCCGC
>JASHOI010000033.1 GCA_030041195.1 Streptosporangiaceae bacterium
GTCCTCGCCGAGCCGAGCCGATCGGGAATCACTCCCCGGTTCCTGCCGACGGCCGAGGAACGCGCTGCCATGCTGCGGCAGGTCCGGGCGCGTGGCTGGGCGCTGACCGACGAGGAACTCGCCGCCGGAATCCGGTCGGTGGCGGCGCCGCTGCGGGACGGGGACGGCCGGGTCATCGCCTCCCTGAACGTCAACACTCACGCGGCGGAGACCCCGGTCGAGGTGCTGACCGGGCAGTATCTGCCATTGCTGCTGCAGACTGCCAGCGCGATCAGCGCCGACTGGGCAACGTACCAGTCGGCGCCGCAGGTCACCGTCGACCGGTCGGCCAGGCAACTGCTCGCAGGTAGCGATTCGTGATGTGGCGCTGAACGGCCCGGCCGAGTGGTCCCGCAGCCTTGGCCAGCAGCGACCCGGGCCTGGAAAAAGCCGTGACGCTGAGGGTCACCGTTCCGTCGTCGTGCTGGCCGACGATGAAGGCTTCCTCGCCGCGCTCGGGATGGCCGGGGAGCGTCCCGTAGGCGAAGCCACGCCGGCCCGGTTCGTCGATCACGTAGACGACCCGGCAGGGCGCCCCGAGCCTGATCGCCGCGGGGCCCAGGCCGAGCATCAGCACGCTGCCCGGTTCGGCGGTCGCCGTTGACGCCGAGACGGAAAGACCGGCCTGCCGGTGCACCTGCCAGCTGGCCAGGGCATCCGCGGTGGCAGCGAATACCTTGGGCCCGGAGCCGATCACCGCGCTACGGTGCAGATGGTGGTAGCCAGGAGGGAGCGCACCAGCGGTCGCTCCCGTCTCGGAGTAGGTCAGGTCAGCCTCGCGGAGACGGGCCGCCAGCGCGGCAGGCATCACGGTTACCGGCATGAGCCGCACGTCAATGGCTCGGCAGAACCGCGGGTTCGAGGTCGCCTGCTGGCTGGCTGGAACTCGCTTCGCTTCGCAGTGGCAGGAACAGCGTCAGTGCCGTGGCGAAGGCCACGATCTTGGACACCACATTGAATGTGAAGGCGCCTGGCGTGGCGGGGTAGTCAAATCCGGTCAGCGCCCAGGCCGCGAACACCGCCAGCATCAGCGCGAAGAAAAAGAAGGTGGCTCTTCTCAGCCGCACGATCGGGGTAAACGTCAGGAACGACAGGGTCAGGAACTCGACGAGGAACAACGGCGCGAAGAACAGCACGCGGTACAGGGACGGATCCGGGGGGACCGGAGGGTAGGTCCTGGCCATCACGATGAGGTCGAAGGGGAACTCGAACAGCATCGGCGCGGCTATCGCGCCGATGGCGGCGGTCACGAGCCTTACCTGCCCGCTGTGCGATCTGGTGACGATGAGGATCGCGGCGAAGATGACGACAACGCAAGAGGCGGTGACCGGCGCGACGGGATCAGATGGCAGGCGGTGCAGCAGGTGACGCTCGTGCAACGCGCTCGCGTACTGCTCGACGCAGGCCAGGAACGCCGCGATGGCGAGCAGCCAGGCCAGCGCCATGATCTTCATGGCTGTCTGGCCCGGCTTTGGCAGCGAGACGGGCCGGCGCAGCCGCACTCCCGCGAGCACGATGCCCGCCGCGACGGCCACCAGCACGATGGCCAGCACGATCCTGGCCGAGCCGCTGTAGCCGATCCAGGTGTAGTCAACGGTCTTTGTCACGGCTGGCTCCCTCATCCGCTTGGCCGGGTGGCCCGTTCGAACAGGGCCACCAGCTGCGCCGCGTAGCCCTCAAGGTCGAGATCAGGGTCATTCACGAACTGGGTCAGCAGGTCATCCACCGCGGCCTTGATGGCCGAGGCCATCACGTGCGGGTCGAACGACCCAAGCCGGCCCATGTCCTGCCCGGTTCGCAGCACCTGCTCCAGCGCCGCCACTTCACCGGCGCGAGCGCCAAACGCCGGGTTCGGCCGCCCGGACTCGTCACGGAAGGCGTTGAAGATCCGGACCAGGGCCAGCACCTGGCGCGCGTGGCTGCGGTAGTACCCGGCCCACGCGGTGACGTAGGCGGCGATGAACCGTTCCGGGAGCCGCGCGGGCTCGGCGGCCATCAGACGCGGCTCCAGGTACTCCGCCATGGAGCCGATCACGTCGGATATCACGGCGCGGATCAGGTCGTCCTTGGCGGCGAAGTGATAGCTGACCACGCCCTTGCTGACCCCAGCGCGGCGTGCCAGCTCGCCGACCGAAGCGCGCGCAAACCCCACGTCCGCGATGACCTCGATCATGCAGTCAACAAGCTGATCGCGGCGCTTCTGCTGGGTGAACGTACTGTCCCCGGCCGCCTGGTCCCGGGAAGTAGTACGCATGCCTTGAGATTAGTACGATCGTACTAATCCGTCAAAACTGCCGGTGACCGAGTGTGCTGATCAGGTGGCGTTTGAGGGTTGGCACGGTGAGGTGCCCCGGGACGTCCGGGTCGAGGATGGAGAAGTGGTCTCCCGGCAGGACTTCGGCGTGGGGGAAGACGCTATGGGCGGATCCACGCCTGACGATGTTGTCGGTACGGCCGGAGTAGACCCAGAAGGGGATGGGGCAGTGCCGGTCGTCGACGGCAGTGGCGTTCACGACTTGGCGCAGGACGATGCGGCGGGCTTCGCTGACCTCGCGTTCCAGGACCCGGAGCTGGCTGGCCTGAGGATGATGGCCGAGGCCGACGACGGCGCGGATAGCGCGCATGTACTCGGCGCCTTCGTTGGGGCAAGACAGCATGACGGCGAGCCGGAACCTCGCCAGCTCCAGGCCGCGGCCCTCGGTGAGCATCCACGCCAGGAACCGCTGCAGGATCAGGCCGCCCTGGCTGTGCGTAACCACGGCGATGGGAGTGGTGCCAGGAGAGTAGGTGGCGAGGTAGGCGGGCAGGGATTGCGCGATGTCGTCGTAGTCCGGGATTCTCGCGCGGGACAATGGCCAGCGCATCTTCGGGGACTCGTAATCGAATGCGTGAATTCGGAGCCCGGCCAGATCGGGGTCGTCCCGCAGCCGTGAGATGATTCGGTCCCACGTTCGAGGTGAAGACCAGAATCCGTGCACGAGCACCAGATCCGCGTCCACTCAAGGTCTCCCGGCTGCGTCCATGCGGTCATTCATCGTCTCGTCCGAACGCGCTGGCGATCGTGTCGATCAGCTCCAGGGATTCCCGGGGACTGAGTGCCGCGTCGCGCAGTTGCTCCAGCACTTCGCGATATGCCGTGATTTCCGTTGGGCGTTCCTGGTACACGCTGCTCACCTGCCCTTCGATGAACACAACAGGCTGAAGCGTTGGCTCGCTGAACTCGAAGAGCTCGAAGTTGCTGTCCTTGCCGCCGTGCGCTCCGGCTATGAAGGGGATGACCTGAACCGTGGCCTGTCCGCCGTGGCCCAGAGTCAGGATCTTTCCGAGCTGCTCGGCCATGATTGACCGGCCGCCCACGAGGCGGTGGAGGACCGCTTCGTCGAGCAGCGCACGGTAGCGAGGCGGCTCCGGCTGGCTGAGCAGATCCTGGCGCCGAAGCAGCGCTTCAAGCCGCTGCTGGACGAGTGAGGGAGCGATCCTGCCCTGGATACCTCCCGTGATGATGGCCTCGGCGTAGGCCGCGGTCTGCAGCAGGGCGGGCACCGTGTACATCGAGAAGGCGGTGATGTTCACCGCGTCGTGTTCCAGGCCGATGTAGGCAGATTGCTTCAAGTCCGGATAGGGCGCCCACCAGCCGGGCTCCCGCGCCTGACGGGCAAGCTCCATCAGCTCGGCCGCCTCCTGCTCATTGACGCCGTAGAGCCTGCATAGGTCGCGGACGTCGCGCAGGCTGATTCGCCTTCCGGCCGTTTCTATCCGGCTGATCTTGGTCGCGGAGCAGAGCAGCTGTTCGGACACTTGCTCCACTGTCAGCCCGCGCCCGGTCCGCAGCTCGCGCAGGCGCGTGCCGAGCTCGCGCTGGCGGAGTGTCGGGTTCGGTCCGGGCACGAGGGATCCTTCCCGCCGCGGAGCGCTTGGCAATCGCCAGAGGCACATGCCAAGGCGGCTCTGTGGCCTGGAGCCTACACCTGTGCAGGAATGTGCTGCCAGGAGTCTGTGCATCGTCGTCGCAGAAAAACACTAGTGCACATGCCAGAGGCACATGCCAAGTCACACGTGTCGGGCGACCAGGCCGGACAATCTGGGAGGTCTCCACTCAGCCAGCGCGCTGAGTGGAATGCCGACCGTATCGGAGCGCCCGCTACGACCCGGCCACTCCGATACGGCAGGCACAATAACGAACTTTTGCGGGCTATACCGCGAACTCGCCACTCTTCAGTGCGGCGAGGAAGGCGCCCCACGCATCTGGCCCATACACAAGAATGGGCCCATCGGGATCTTTCGAGTCCCGCACGGCGATTTTGCCAGGTACAGATGCCACTTCAACGCAAGCGCCGTTGTTGGTGCTGAGCTGCGCTTTGCGCCAGGTAAGGCTCAAGCGCTCGGAAGTAGTTAATGTCAGAGGTGTACCCATCTGTGCCTTCCTTATATCAGACCGGGGCCAGGGCTGTCCGGGCCTCCGGGTTCTAGCTTAAATAATAGAGACGTGCGGGCCGCCGGGGCCACGCACGCCCGTTAGATATAGCTTGTCGCGAGCGTTTTTATCAAGGCAATCGAATCGGATTCATTCAAGGCAATTGTGCAAAGCCGAGAGAATATATTGCGGTATCTCTCGATGTCTGCCGGCTTTTCCAGGATGATGTTGCCGACCAGGCCCTCTACGTAGACAACGTCCGGCAGGTGAGGTTGCTCGAAGCCGAGGATGCTGAAATCGCTCT
>JASHOI010000034.1 GCA_030041195.1 Streptosporangiaceae bacterium
GGCCGGGGTGGCCGGGGTGGCCGGGGTGGCCGGGGTGGGCGGGGTGGGCGGGGTGGGCGGGGTCGGCGGGGTCGGCGGGGTGCGGGGGTAGGCGGTTATCGCGAGGTCGGCGGCGCGGGGGCGACCGGAGGACTCCCAGGCCGCGACCCGGGCGGCCAGGCTTCGAGCCACCGGTGTGGCGCGCGGGCCGAACCCGCGGACCGCGATCTCGAACTCCGCGGACCGGTGCTCGCCGGCCAAGGCGGAGGCCGGGGCCAAGGGTGTGGCCGGGGCCGGGAGCAGGCCGGCCACCCCCAGGCCCTCCGGGTCCCCCGCGGTGGCCAGGGCGCCAAACGGCAGCAGCGGCAGCACCGAGCCGTGCAGCGGTCCGGTCTTGCCGGTTATCGTCAGCCGGGCCAGGCCGGGCTCCATCAGCGTGACCCACAGGTCCGCCTCGCCGAACTCGCCGAGGCCGGCCACCCGCACGCCGGTCAGCACGTCGGTGACCGGCCCGGTCAGCGCGTCCCACAGCACGTCCGGACGCACGGCTTCGCGGCCGTCGGTCTGGACCTGCAGCCCGGGCTGCGGGCCGACGGGCACGTACGGCTCGGCCGGCCCGGCGTAGCTGCCCGCCATCCGGATGAAGCCGCACCGCCCTGGGGCGTCCCGGCTGCGCCAGGCCACGTCGCCGGACCGCTCCAGCGCGATGCACAGCTGCAGGCCGCGCACCGACAGCGGCAGCGCGATCCGGCCGCCCGGGCCGAGCTGAGCGAGCCAGGCCGGTGCCAGGTCCGACGCTCCGGCGGTCACGATGATCCGGTCGTAGGGCGCGAATTGCGGCGCTCCGAACCCGCCGTCGCCGCAGATCACGATCACGCCGGGGTATCCGGCGGCGACCAGGTTCGCCCGCGCCCTGGCCGCCAGGTCGGGGTCGATGTCCACCGTGACCACCGAGCCCTCCGGCCCGACCAGGTGCGTCATCAGCGCGGCGTTGTAGCCGGTTCCGGTACCGATCTCGAGCACCCGCTGGCCCTCGGCCACGCCGAGCTGCTCCAGCATGATCGCCATGATCGCGGGCTGCGATGAGGAGCTGACCGGCATCCCGCCCTCGTCGGTCTTGATCACGAAGGCCTCGTCCTGGTACGCCTGGCTGGCCGGGTCGATCTCGGGCAGGAACACGTGCCGGGGCACGGCGCGGAACGCGGCCTCGACCGAGCGGCTCGTCAGCCGGCCGGTGGCGCGAAGCTCGTCGACGAGTCTGGTCCTGGCCTCGTCGGCCCCGCCTGCCATCCGCGACCACCTCCGCCCGGCCGGCTCAGCCCCCGGCCGCTGCCCGCCTCCTGGCAACCTCGTAAAGCGCGATCCCGGCGGCGACGCCCGCGTTCAGCGACTCGGCCGGCCCCGGCATCGGGATCCGGGCCAGCACGTCGCACCGCTGCGCGATCAGCCGCGACAGGCCCTTGCCCTCGGAGCCGACCACGAGCACCAGCGGCCCGTCGGCCAGGTCCAGGTCGCTGACCACCGACGCCCCGTCAGCGGCCAGGCCCACCACGAACAGGCCGGCCTCCTGATACGAGGAGAGCGCGGCGGCCAGGTTGCTGGCCTGCGCGACGGGCACCCTGGCCAGCGCGCCGGCGGACGCCTTCCACGCCCCCGCGGTCACCCCGGCCGACCGCCGCGAGGGCACCAGCACGCCGTGCCCGCCGAACGCGGCGACCGACCGCGCCACCGCGCCCAGGTTCCGCGGGTCGGTGACCCCGTCCAGCGCGACGATGAGCGGCGGGTCGCCGGCCGCGACCAGGTCGTCGGGATGCACGTACTTGTGCGGCCGGATCCGCAGCGCGAGGCCCTGGTGCACCGCGCCGCCGGTGATCCGGTCCAGCTCGGCGCGGCCCGCCTCGACCACCGGAATCCCGGCGTCGGCCGCCAGCATCACGGCCTCGCCGATCCGCTCGTCCGCGTCCAGCCGCGGCCCGACGTGCAGCGCGACCGCAGGCACGCCCGCGCGCAGCGATTCCAGCACCGCGTTCCGCCCGGCGACCACCTCGGCCGTCGGGCCTTTACGCTTAGACCCGTCCCCGCCTGGCCGGCCACCCACCTTGGCGTTCGGGCCCGTCGAAGAAGGTCCGGCTGCGGCGGCCTTGCGCTGCGCCGGGTGGCCCGGCCGCATGTGTGCGGGCGGCGTGGGGCCCTTGCCTTCGAGCCGGCGCCTGCCGTAGCCGCCGGTTCCCGGGCGCGGCTTGCCGGACTTGGTGCGGCCGCCCGGGCCTGGTCGCGGGCTCATCGCCGCAGCTCCCACCGGGGACCCCGCGGGGTGTCCTCAACAACGATGCCCGCGGCGGCCAGGCCGTCCCGGATCGCGTCGGCCTCGGCGTAGTCCCTGCGCTCCCGCGCCGACTGGCGCTGCTGCAGCGCGACCTCGACCAGCGCGTCGACCACCGGCCGCAGGGCGCTCTGGCCGCTCTGGCCGGACCAGTGCGGGTCCAGCGGGTCGAGCCCGAGCACGGACATCATGCCGCGCACCGCCGCGGCCTGCTTCGCCGCCCCGGCCAGGTCCCCGGCCGCGAGCGCGGTGTTGCCCTCGGTCACCGCCTCGTGCACGACCGCCAGGGCCTGTGGCACCGCGAGGTCATCGTCGAGAGCCGCCCCGAACCCGGCGGGCAGCCCCCCGGGGCCGGTCTCGGCGGGCCCGGCGGCCGGGGCCGCCTCCGCGGCCCTGGTGACGAAGCCCTCGATCCGCCGGTACGCGGCTGCGGCCTCGGCGAGCGCGTCCGGCGAGTACTCCATCTCCGACCGGTAGTGCGACTGGCCCAGGTAGTACCGCAGCTCGGCCGGGCGGACCTCGGTGATCATCACGTCGACCAGCAGCGAGTTCCCGAGCGACTTGCTCATCTTCTCGCCGGCCAGGCCCAGGATCCCGTTGTGCACCCAGTAGCGGGCGAAACCGTCGCCGGCCGACCGGGACTGCGCGAGCTCGTTCTCGTGGTGCGGGAAGACCAGGTCCATGCCGCCGCCGTGGATGTCGAACGTCGGGCCGAGGTACTTGGTCGACATCGCGGAGCATTCCAGGTGCCAGCCCGGGCGGCCGGGTCCCCACGGGGTCTCCCAGGACGGCTCCCCCGGCTTGGCCCCCTTCCACAGCGCGAAGTCACGCGGGTCGCGCTTGTGGCTCTCGTCAACGTCCTCGGCGGCCCGCATGTGCTCCAGCCGCTGCCCGGACAGCTCGCCGTACTCCGGGTAGGAGAGCACGTCGAAGTACACGTCGCCGCCCTCGGCGTAGGCGTGGCCGGACTCGATCAGCCGCCGCATCAGCACGATCATCTCGGGCACGTGCCCGGTCGCCCGGGGCTCGACGTCCGGCGGCAGGCAGCCGAGCGCGTCGTAGCCGCGGGTGAACGCGCGCTGGTTGCGCTCGGCCACCGCCCACCAGGCGACGCCCTCGGCGGCGGCGGTCCGCAGGATCTTGTCGTCGATGTCGGTCACATTCCGGCAGAACGTGACCTGGTAGCCGCTCGCGGCCAGCCAGCGGACCAGGATGTCGAAGTTCACGCCGGACCTGATGTGGCCGACGTGCGGCGGGGCCTGCACGGTGGCGCCACACAGGTACAGCGAGGCCTTCCCCGGCGTGAGGGGGATGAACTCGCGTACCGCGCGGGCGGCCGTGTCGTGCAGGCGCAAACTCATGCTGCCCAGGCTACGGGACGTTGCCACCCGCTTGCTGGCTGCGCCAGCCGAGCGGCGGTGTTACGTGGCGGAACCGGTGCCAGCGCGAGTAGTGTCCCGGAGCGTGACAGTCAAACTCGTGGTCCTGTACACCCAGCCGAGCGACCCCGAGGCGTTCGACCGGCACTACCTGGGTACCCACGTGCCGCTGGTCAACGCGATCCCGGGGCTCCAGCGGTCCGAGACCAGCCGGTTCGGGTCGGCGCTCGACGGCGGCGACCAGACGTACTACCGGATCGCGCTGCTGTACTTCGCCGACCAGGCGGCAATGCAGGCCGGGTTCGCGTCACCCGAGGGAGGCGCGACCGCGGCCGACTATCAGCAGATCGCCCCACCCGGCTCGCGGATGTTCGTCGCCGTGGTGGACGACTGACGCCCGGGGGCCCATGGTGTTCCAGACCGTAGTCGTGGGCGCGGACGACTCGCCCACTGCGGCCGAGGCCGTGCAGAAGGCGATCGAGGTGGTCAAGCTCACCGGCGGGGAGCTGCACATCGTGACCGCATACAAGCCGGTTCAGTTCACCGCGCCGGCGGCCGAGATCGATCAGTACCTGAAGTCACTCGGCACGAGCCATCTGGCGGAGTCCCTGCTGGCCGAGCTCGCGTCCCGGGCCAGGACCGCCGGTGTCGACGTGCAGGTGCACCAAAGCACCAGCGCTCCCGCCGACGCGATCTGCGAGGTCGCCGCCGACGTGAACGCCGATCTCATCGTGGTGGGCAACAAGGGCATGACCGGCCTGCGCCGGGTGCTGGGCAGCGTCCCGAACTCGGTGGCGCACCAGGCGCCCTGTGCGGTGCTGATCGCGTTCACGACCTGATCCGGTGCGGCGCGCTGGTATCAAGGCCGGTCAGCAGCGAACCCTGAAGCTCATTCTGCGGCGACCGGGCTGAGGGCCGCGTCGACGGCGTCGTCGAAGCTGAGCGTTCTGCCCTCCCCGTAGGCCAGCTCGAACCGGTCATCCCCGAGCCGCGCCCGGATCTGGCCGATGCTGTCGCGGCGGTAGCTTTCCTCGGGTTCTTGCCACAGTTCCCCGATCCGGTCAAGGAAGGCCTGCGCGACGCCGTGCAGCTTGGCGGCCCGCCGCGGGTCGCCCAGATCAGCGGCCATGCACGCCAGGCCGAGGCTGGCGTAGGCCATGCAGTAACACGGCCCGGTCCGGCGGCTCTTCAGCAGCGCGGCCTCGAACATCGGCCGCGCCGCGCCGGGATCGTTCTCGGCCCGCAGTACCCAGCCGAGGTTGACCGACACGACGCTGTCCGACTCTCCGATCGCCCTGATGCTGTGCGCCGCCTGTTCCAGATGCGCGTGGGCCGCGGGGATGTCCCCGTCCAGCAGGGCATGGATGCCAGCGTTGTTGTGCAGGCGGCAGGCGGTGACCAGGTCGCCGGACCGGCTGGTACACGCGACGGCCTCGGTGAACAGCCGTTCCGAGCCGGCCGGATCGAGGGCGTAGCTGCACATCAGCAGCGACATGAGGCTGCTGCCCAGCAGCGCGTCGTCGCCAAGCTGCCGGGCGCGCTGAACGGCCTCCTGCCCGAGCGCGAATCCCTTCTCAAACTGGCGCAGGAAGTAGCAGGTGATGCATTGCGCCGAAAGGGCGTCAACGAGCAGCCGGTCGTCACCGATCTGCCGGGCGAGTTCCACCGCCCGCTCCGCGAACGGCCGTGCCGCCGCCATGTCGTTCGTGTGGGCGAAAAAGGCGGCCGTGGCCAGGGCGGCCGCGAACAGCGCGGGGTCCGCGCTGGCGTCGGGGCGCTGGATCACCGACGCGAGCAGCTCGAGCGCTTCCGCCTCTCGCGGGCGGGCCTCCCAGTATCGCCGCAGTGCGACGGCGAAGCGCAGCACCTGCGCGGTCCCGCCCGGGCTGCGCGCGGCGTATTCGGCGGCGCGCCAGAGGTTGAGCTGGTCGGTGTCCAGGCGGGTGAACCATGCTCCCTGGTCTGGTCCGGTCAGGCGCGGGGTTGCCGACTCGGCGAGGCGGAGATAGTGATCGCAGTGCGCGGCGGCGAGGGCGGCGGCCTCGTCTTCGCCGGTTTCGGCCAGCCGGTCGGCGGCGAACTGACGGATGGTCTCCAGCAGCCGGTAGCGGACCGCCGCCCCGGCCGGCTCGGTCACGACCAGGCTCTTGTCCGCGAGCGAGCCGAGCAGGCCGGTGACGTCGATCGGCTCGATGTCGCCGAAGCCGCACACCGCCTCGGCCGCCGCCAGGTCGAAGCTCTCCGGAAACACCGACAGGCGCCGCAGCAGCAACTGCTCGGCGGTATTGAGCAGCGAATATGACCAGTCGACGGTGGCCCACAGGGTCTGCTGGCGCTCCATGGCGATGCGGCTGCCGCCGGTGAGCAGGCGGAAGCGCTGGTCCAGCCGGTCGCGCAGGTCGCCAACCGAAAGCGTGCGCAGCCGCGCCGCGGCGAGCTCGATGGCCAGCGGCATCCCGTCCAGCCGGCGGCAGACCGAGACCAGCAGCGAGCCGGTCTCCTCGTCCGCCGGCAGCGCGACGCCCTGCTCTCGCGCCCGCTGCACCAGCAGCGCGACCGCGTCCGACGACGCGGGGGCGGCCGGGCCGGCGTCGCTGTCCGGGCCGGGCAGCGAGAGCGACGGCACCCGGTAGATGACCTCGCCGCCGATGCCGAGCGGCTCACGGCTGGTGGCGATCACGTGCACCCGCGGGCAGCTCCGCAAGATGGCGTCGGCTGTCTTGGCACAGGCACCGATCAGGTGCTCGCAGTTGTCGAGCACGATCAGGACATTCTGCGGGACGAGGGCCTCGATCAGGGTCTCCAGGATCGGCCGCCCCGGCTGCCCGGCGATGGCCAGCGCGGCTGCGATGGCCGACACCACCTCGGCCTCGTCGGCGACCGGGGCCAGTTCCACCAGCCACACCCCGTCGCCGGACCCGTCGAGCAGCTCGGCGGCCATCTGAAGGCTCAGCCTGGTCTTGCCGCACCCCCCGGCGCCGGTCAAGGTCACCAGGCGAGAGGTTTCCGCCAGGGTCCTGACCTCAGCCAGCTCCCGCTCGCGGCCGATGAACGTCGCCAGCTGGGTCGGCAGGTTATTCGGCAGCGCCGGGTTGCCCAGCGAGCGCAGCGGCGGGAACTCGGCCTGCAGGCCCGGCGCGCCGAGCTGGAAGATCCGCTCGGGCCGCCCCAGGTCCTTCAGCCGGTGCACCCCCAGGTCGGCCAGGGCCGCGCCCGGCGGAAGCCGGTCGTGCACCAGCGCAGCCGCTGTCTCCGACAGCAGCACCTGCCCCCCGTGCGCCAAGGAGCCCACACGCGCGGCGCGATGCACGTCCAGGCCGAGCAAATCCGCGGCGGCGGTCTGCGACGCCTCGCCGGTGTGCACCCCCATCCGCACCCGGACCCGCTCCCCGGCGGGCCAGTCATGAGCGCCCAGGGCCTGCTGCATCTCCAGCACGGCCGCGGCGCACCCGCTCGGCGAGGAGAACACGGCGAAGAACCCGTCACCCATGGTCTTCACCTCCCGGCCGTCGTGAACGGCCAGGGCCGACCGGATCAGCGCATGATGGTCGCCGAGCACCTGCGCGTAGGCGTCCTGCCCGATGCGCCGGAGCAGTGCCGTCGAGCCCTCAATATCAGTGAAGAGAAACGTCAGCGTCTCCACAAACAAAGCGTAGGAGACCGGCAGCCCATCGGTCTCCCAGCGCGGACCGGCAGCCCGCCGCGGCCCAGGCGCCGGGTCAGGCCGGACGGACCCCGCTGAGGGCCACGCCGACGGCGTCGTCGAATCCGAGCGCCATGCCCTCGGCGTAGCCAAGCTCGAACCCGTCATCCCCGAGTTGCGCCCGGATCTGGTCGAGGCTGCCGCCGCGGTAGCCCGCCTCGAGCTGCTGCCACGGTTCTCCACTGCCGTCCATCAAGGCCTGCGCGGCGCCGTGGAGCACGGCAGCGCGATGCCAGTCGCCCAGGTCACCGGCGAGGCATGCCAGGCCGAGGGCGGCGTAGGCCATAACGAAACGCTGCCCGGCCCGGCGGCCCGCGCGCAGCGCGGTCTCAAACATCGCCAGCGCGGCGCCGGGGTCGTTCTCGGCGCGCAGCACCCAGCCCAGGTTGACCGAGACCACGCTCTCGTCCTCTCCGATCGCCTCTGAGCCCAGTGCCGCCTGTTCCAGATGCGCTCGGGCGGCGGGCATGTCCCCGTTCCGCAGCGCCTGGATGCCCGCGTTGTTGTGCAGGTTGTAGACGATGAGCTGATCGCCGGACCGGCCGGTGCACGCGACGGCCTCGGCGAACAGCCGCCCAGAGAGCTCAGGATCGAGGGCGCCGCCGGTCATCAGCAGCGACATGAGGGCGCCGCCAAGGAGCACGTCGTCGGCGAGCTGCCTGGCGAGCGCGGCGGCCTCCTGCCCGAGCGCAAATCCGTTCTTGTGCTGGCCGAGGAAATAGCAGGTGGAGCACTGCGCGGTAAGGGCTTCGGTGAGCAGCCGGTCGTCATCGAGCTGGCGGGCGAGCCGCACCGCGCGCTCCCCAAAGCGCTGAGCCGCGGCCGCGTCGTTCGTGTGCGCGAAAAAGGTTGCCGAGACCAGCGCCGCCGCGAACAGCGCGGGGTCCGCGTGTGCCTCGGGCCGTTCCAGCACCGACCCGAGCAGCTCAAGGGCCTCGCCTTCCCGGGGACGGCAGCCCCAGTACCGCCGCAGCGCGACGCCGAAGCGCAGCACCACCGCGACGCCGCCGGGGCTGCGCGCGGCGTACTCGGCCGCGCGCCACAGGTTGAGCTCGTTGGCGTCCAGGCGGGCGAACCAGGCTCCCTGGTCTGGGCCGGACAGGTGCTGGTTTGCGGTCTCGGCCAGGCGCAGAAAGTGCTCGCGGTGCGCGGCGGCGAGCGCGTCCGCCTGGTCTTCGCCGGACTCGATCAGCCGCTCGGCGGCGAACTGGCGAATGGTCTCCAGCAGCCGGTAGCGGACCGCCGTTCCGGCGGGCTCGGCGACGACCAGGCTCTTGTCGGCGAGCGAGCCGAGCAGACCGGCGACGTCGATCGGCTCGATGTCGCCGAAGCCGCACACCGCCTCGGCCGCCGCCAGGTCGAAGCTCTCCGGAAACACCGACAGGCGCCGCAGCAGCAACTGCTCCGCGGTGCTGAGCAGCGAGTACGACCAGTCGACCATGGCCTGCAGGGTCCGCTGGCGCTCCATCGCGGTGCGGCTGCCGCCGGTGAGCAGGCGGAACCGCTGATCCAGGCGGTCGCGCAGGTCGCTCAGTGACATCGAGCGCAGCCGCGCCGCGGCGAGCTCGATGGCCAGCGGCATCCCGTCCAGCCGGCGGCAGACCGAGACCAGGAGCCGGCCGGTCTCCTCGTCATGTGGCACGGCGACAGCCTGCTCTCGCGCCCGCTGCACCAGCAGCGCGACCGCGTCTGACGATTCCTGGCTGGCCGAGCCGGCGTCGCCGTCGCTGTCCGGGCCGGGAAGCGACAGCGACGGCACCCGGTAGATGACTTCCCCGCCGATGCCGAGCGGCTCACGGCTGGTGGCGATCACGTGCACCCGCGGGCAGCGGCGCAAGATGGCGTCGGCCGCCTTGGCGCAGGCGCCGATCAGGTGCTCGCAATTGTCGAGCACGATCAGGACGTCCTGCGGCACCAGCGCCTCGACCAGGGTCTCCAGGATCGGCCGCCCCGGCTGCCCGGCGATGGCCAGCGCGGCTGCGATGGCCGGCGCCACCTCGTCCTCGTCCGCGACCGGGGCCAGTTCCACCAGCCATACCCCATCGCCAGACCCGTCGAGCAGCTCGGCGGCTACCTGAAGGCTCAGCCTGGTCTTGCCGCACCCCCCGGCCCCGGTGAGCGTGACCAGGCGAGACGTCTCGGCCAGGGCCCTGACCTCCGCGAGTTCCGGCACCCGGCCGATGAACGTCGCGAGCTCGCTCGGCAGGTTGTTCGGCAGCGCCGGGTTGCCCAGCGAGCGCAGCGGCGGAAACTCGGCCTGCAGGCCCGGCGCGCCGAGCTGGAAGATCTGCTCGGGCCGCCCCAGGTCCCGCAGCCGGTGCAGGCCGAGGTCGGCCAGGGCCGCGCCTGGCGGAAGCCGGTCGCGCACCAGCGCAGCGGCGGTCTCGGACAGCAGGATCTGGCCGCCGTACGCGAGCGCGCCCACCCGGGCGGCCCGGTGCACGTCCAGGCCCATCAGGCCGGTGGCGGCGGTCTGCGACGCCTCGCCGGTGTGCACCCCCATCCGCACCCGGACCGGCTCCCCGGCGGGCCAGTCACGGGCCTCCAGGGCGTGCTGCATCTCCAGCACGGCCGCCACGCAGGCGCTGGGCGAGGAGAACACGGCGAAGAACCCGTCGCCCATCGTCTTCACCTCCCGGCCGTCGTGAGCGGCCAGGGCCGACCGGATGAGCGAGTGATGGCCGTCGAGCACCTGCGCGTAGGCGTCCTGCCCGATCCGCCGGAGCAGTGCCGTCGATCCCTCGATGTCCGTGAAGAGAAATGTCAGCGTCTCCACGAACAAAGCGTAGGAGACCGGCGGACCACGGACCCGCGAGCGCGCCGCCGCCAGCCCGCCGACGCCGGGCGTGCCGCGACTTTCCGGATGTTGTCTGAGCCGGCCGGCGCCCGCTGGCAATGTACTGCTTGCCTGTTTCATAGAGATAAAGGATGGTCTGTCATGGCACGCGGAGGGTTGCCGCAGGGTTTTGATCTGCTGTTCAACAGCGACGAGGAGGCAGCGGGGCGCGTCCTGGACGTGGAGCTTCCGCCCGGGCGCCTGGTGGAGCCGCGGGAGGAAGAGGACGCGTGGGACGGTCCCGCGTACTGGCTGAGTGACGAGCCCGCCGGCCCGGACCTATGGGTCCGGCTGCACGAGGCGTATCCGCGGTCCGGCCTGTGGCCGGTGTTCGCGACCTCCTCCCACTTCCATGACGACCGGCCCTGGGTGCGCGCGGAGGTGCGGCCCGAGCCGGTGACCGAGATCGGCCGCGTCAGCGCGGGCGACGTGCTGGCGGGCTTCTGGAGAGCCTGGATCCGCGGCGAGCATCATCTGTGGCTGGAAAGCGCCGATCCCCTGGAGCTGGCGAGCGGCTTTACGCTCGAACGCGACGGCCACCCCGAACTGGAGCCGTTCGGCCTCGGCTGGCCCGGCCTGGCGTCTGCCGAGAACGGGCAGGACCCGGACGAGTGGGCCGACCAGTACGTGCGGGAGAACGACGACGGCGCGTCGCGGATCATGCTGGTTCCCGCGGCCCGCAGCGCGGACGCCGTTACGGCCGTCGGCTGGCACGGGTCGGTGAACTACATCCAGGAGACGTTCCTGCTGTCATCGGTGCTCCGCAGCTGGGAGGAACGGTTCGGCGCGCGGCTGGTCGAGGTCGGCTTCGACACCGTCCATCTCTCGGTGGCCGCTCCCCCGGCCTCGGCCGCGCATGCCGAGCTTGTCGCAGCCGAGCACTTCGCGTTCTGCCCCGACAACATAGTTCAGGGGCTGTCGGGCGGAACGATCCGTGCCTACGCGGGCAAGGAGGTGCAGGGCAAGAACGTCTGGTCGTTCTGGTGGGACTGACGCCGGCGGTCAGCCGCGGGCGGCCCTGGCCCAGCTCCACGCGTACTCGGGGTCCTCGGAGCGGCGGCTCGCCGGGGCGAGCAGCAGCGGCCGGAACGTGTCGATCATCACCGCGGTCTCGTCGGTGGTGGCCCGGCCCTCGTCCAGCCCGCGGATCGCCGCCTCGACCGCGCCGGGCTGCGGCCCGTGCGTGAACCCGGACGGGTGCAGCGTGATCGACCCGATACCGACGCCCGAGCCCTTGCGCGCGGTGTAGTCGCCGGCCACGTAGTACATCATCTCGTCGGAGTCCACGTTGTGGTGGTTGTACGGGATCGGCACGGCCTCCGGGTCGAAGTCGAGCGGCCGAGGGCAGAACGAGCAGATGACGAAGTTCGGGCCCTCGAAGGTCTGGTGCACGGGCGGCGGGGCGTGGGTGCGCTTCACGATCGGCTCGAAGTCGGCGATGTTGAACGCGTACGGGTAGAGGTAGCCGTCCCACCCGACCACGTCGAACGGATGGAACGCGTAGCTCAGCCGGGTCAGGCCGCCCCGGTTGCGGACGATGACGGGGACATCCTCGCCGTCCGTGACCAGCGGGCCGTCCGGGCCGCGCAGGTCCCGCTCGCAGTACGGCGCGTGCTCGAGGAACTGGCCGCTGGCGGACAGGTAACGCCGCGGCGGCCTGATGTGCCCGCGCGCCTCGATGACCAGCGCGTGGGCGGGATCGCCGGCCGCCGGAATCCAGCGGTGAATTGTGCCGCGCGGAACCACGATGTAATCGCCGGCAACGGCGTCGATTGAGCCGTAGACGGACTCGAATCTGGCGGACCCGTTACGCAGGTAAATGGCCTCGTCCCCGGTTGAATTCCGGTAAAGCTCCGACGCGCCATCGGCGGCCGTGAATGAGATGCGGACGTCGTCGTTGGCCATGAGGAGCTGCCTGCCGAGCACCATGTCCCCGCCAGCGGGCAGTTCCTGGGTCCGGAAATGCCGTGGCAGCAGGGGGTGATTGGGAGCCACACCGGCATCGGCGGCGTCGTCGAGGCCCTCGCTCTTCACGATCGCGGTCGGCGGATGAACGTGATAAAGCAGCGAGGAATCAGACACGAACCCTTCCTCGCCCATCAGTTCCTCGGCATAGAGGCCCCCGTCGGGACGGCGGAAGCGCACGTGGCGCTTTCGCGGAATCTCCCCGGCAACCCGGTAGTAAGGCATATCGTCTCCTTGACGCCGAAACCGCGAGGCTCAGCGGAGCCGACCGGCTGCGCGCCATTCGCGCCCCGGTATTTCAGCGGTAACGCCGATGGCCGTGCAGCGCCGTGGCGGCAGCGCGGCTCTGGCTCTCGTTTCTGACTATAAGCCCGCGGCGTGCGGCGGCATCGCGCGAGGAAGGACGAGGGGCTCGATGAGCAACCAACCCCGGCGGGGCGCCGCGCAGCCGGCGGACAGTCACCGCGGACTGCGGCTGCTCGGGCTCGCCGCCGTCACCGCGGGCGTGCTGCTGCTCATGGCGGCCGCGTTCGTGCTCTCATACACGGGAATCCACGCCGTCGCGCTGTCGGCCGGGGTCTCGCCGCGATTTGCCAGGATCTACCCGCTCATCTTCGACGCGATGCTCGTTGTCGCGTGCGCGGCGGTTCTGGCACTGCGCGGGGCGGGCCTGCCGTCCCGCTGTTATGCCTGGCTGACGATGCTGGTCCTGCTCGCCGCCGCCGCGGGCGCCGACACGCTGCACGCGACGAACACCAAGCTGCCGCACAAGCCCGCCGCGGCCACTGCGGCGATCCTTCCGTGGGCGCTCGTGCTGATCGGGTTCGGGCTGCTGCTGAGCATGCTGCGGCACGCGCGGCTGCGCCGGGCGATGGCGGGCGCGGCGCCGGAGCGGGTCTTCACCCAGCCGTCCGGCCACGTTGAGGTGCAGCAGCGGCATGGGCTCGACGAGCTGTTCGGCCCGAGGAGTTCTCCGGTCGCGGACGCGGTCACGCACACACCGCCGCCGGCCAGGGTCCTCCCGGCCGCGGACGCCGCTCCGGACCTGGCCATCGAGAGCGACCCCGGCCACGATGATCCCTCCAGCGACGAGGGCCACCCGGCGGCCCGCATCGGGGAACGCCAGCAGCAGGCCGCCGGGCACGGCGGCAATTCCGCGACACCATTCAGCCCGGCGCCGACCGTAGATCTCCGGATCGACACCGGGGCGGCCGCGGCACGTGCCCCCGTTAGGGACGCTGGGACCGCAACGGTGCCCGGGCCCAGAATTGAGCCCGCGAAGCCCGGTCCCGCGCCCGAGACCAGGCCAGCCGCCCCCAAGCCACCCGCCGCCGAGCCCGCCCCCGCCGCCAAGCCGGCAGGCGGGCCCAAGTCGACGGCCGAAGCCGGGCCTGAGGTCACGGCCGAGCCCAGGCCGACTCCCGAGACCGACCGGGCGCCCGAGCCGGCGGCCGAGCCGGCGGCCGAGCCCGAGCCGGCGCCTGACCTCGCGGAGGAAGCCAACCCCGCGGCGAAAGCGGAGGCGCTCCCCGAGCACGCAGCGGAATCCGAGGCGACGCCCGAGACCGGGCCAGATTCCGAAGCTGAGGCCGAGCCCGGCCCCGAACCCACGCAGGCCATGCCGCTGCAGTTCGACCGGATGCGCAGTTCCCCAGTCCCGCCGAGCGCTTGATCAATCCGCGCTGGCAGTGGCACCCGGACGGGGCAGAGCGGCCGGTTTTGCCCCCGAACCTGAAGATCTAGGAGCCTCGCGTGCGGTATGTGCTCGCAGCGAAATAACCCGTTGCTTTCTGTTGTAGCGTCCTGGCGCATGGTATGCACGGCGCGCCAGAGTGAGCGCTTTGGCTCGAATCTGCGTTTGACTTGCTGGCGTCAGACAGCGGTTTTCCATGATCGCGGTGGATTTGTTGTCGTATCTGCTAAAAACCCACCGCGATCATGGAAACGGGCTCTGGCGCGGATTTGGTGATGGGGTCACGGCCAGTGATCGCTTCCGGGTCAGACGGCGGGCAGGACGCGCTTGCGGAGCAGGGTGAAGCCTGCCCGGCCGTACATCTGTCTTTTGATCATCTTGATCCGGTTGACGTTGCCCTCGACCGGGCCGGAGCTGCAGGGCAGGGTCAGCCCGGCGGCGACGGCGTCGTGGTCTTTGCGGATGCCGTTGGCGAAGGAGTGCAGGTGGGGCTGGTCATCGGCGTCGACGTCGGCGAGCCACTGGTCGAGGTACTGGCCGTCATGGCAGGTCATCATCTGGGCGAAGGCGCTGACGTGGGCGGCGAGGGTGTTCAGGTGCGGGCAGCGGGCGCGGATGGCGGTGAGCCGGGCTTGCTCGTCGGCGCTGAGACTGCCGGGGCGGCTGAGCAGCCAGCGGGTGATCTGGCGGGTCTTGGGGATCGCCGGGGCGGGCGGCGGCGCAGCGGCCCGGTGGCGGAAGGGGCGCACATAGCGGCGGACGGCCTGGATGCTGCCGTGCCAGCCGCGGGCCTGCAGCTCGGCGTGCAAGACCGTGGCGTCGGTGACTCCTTCGTTCCACCGCTGGTTCAGGTAGGGCTTGAACGGGTCGAGCTTGCTGTCCCGGCTGGTGGCTTTGACCAGGAGCCTGGCGACGTCGGGCTCGTGGGCGAAGCGTTCCACGGTCTTGTGGTCCAGGCCCAGGCAGCGGCTGATCGCTGCCTGGGAGTGCCCGGCGGCCAGCAGCTCCCAGATCGCCGCGTGGCGTTCTCGGGTCCGGGTCACCAGGCGGCGCTCGCGTCCGCAGACATCCCGCAGCCCGTCTGGCTCAGCGGGCGGCAGCCCGGGCGCTGCCGCTGGCGGCTGGGGACCGGCCGGCGGGTCCTCGGGCGCATCGGGCCCGGGGATGGGCTGCCTGAGGCAGCCGCGGTGCGCCACGACCGTCTTCTCGGCGTATTCGGCCAGGTTGTGCCACAGGTGCCAGCGGTCGGCGACCTGGATCGCGTCCGGAGCGCCGGCGCGGGCGCCCTCAGCGTAGGCCCCGGCCCGGTCCCGGCAGATGACCTGCGCACCCGGATGCGCACGAAGCCAGGCCTCCAGCGTGGCTGCTTCCCGGTCGGGCAGCAGGTCAACCGCCTGCCCGGTGGTGATGTCGACCAGCACGGTCCCGTAGACCTGGCCACGGCGCAACGCAAAGTCATCCACTCCAAGGATCTGCGGCGCCACAGTCAGCACAGGTTCGGGCAGCGCCGCCACCAGGGCCAGCAGCGTGCTGCGGTGCACGCCGATGCCCAGCACCGCCGCCAGCCGCGCCCCGGCCCGCCCGGCCAGCGCCAGCCCGACCTGCGCCAGCAAGGCCAGCAGC
>JASHOI010000317.1 GCA_030041195.1 Streptosporangiaceae bacterium
GGGGCCAGCCAGCTAACCGGCGGGCACCGCGTAGCCGGGGACGGAGGGCCAGCGGACCGACAGGACCACCGAGGCCTCCTCGGCCCGCCAGGAGTGGCTGACGCCGTGGAACACCACGTAGTCGCCCTGCTTGGCGAGCAGCACGCTGCGTCCCGGCAGGTCCACCCGGAACCGCCCGCTGACCAGCAGCACCAGGGCCGAGCGCCGCTCGCCGGTGACCCATTGCGCCCGCTCGTCGCCGGGGGCATGAGTGCCCCATTTCACCTCGACGTCGTCGCTGTGCCTGGCGTCGCCGTCCGGCCGGAAATGCCCGAGCAGCCAGCCGTGCTCGGCGGCGCCGTCCGCGCCCGCGTTGCCCACATAGATCGTCGCCGTCACGAGCGGCGACGCTAACACGGGCCGATCGGCACCGACCTGGAACGGGCAAGGTTGGCCGGTGGGACGCCACCCGTTCACCACGTCGTCAGCGGGTGGCGGCCGCGCGGCCGTAGGTTCCGGCCATGTCGCCCGAGATGCCGCGCAAGCCACGCCAGGATCGCCCGTTTGGCGAGCAGCACGAGGAGTGGATGGCGCACCTGCGCCGCCAGGTTGTCAGCCGCCGGACGGTGGTCCGCGGCGCGGTCGGTGCCGCAGCGGGCAGCCTGCTGCTCGGCAGCGGCCGGTGGTCCGGCCGGGCCGTGGCCGCCGTGCTCGCCGACACCGGAACCGTCGCCGGCGGGTTCGTCGTGAACGGCCGCCACCTGTCGTTCGGCGACGACCCCAGGACCCAGATGTGGGCCGGCGGCCAGCTTTTCAACATCACCGAGTACAACGCGGTGCCGCCGCGCTCGATCAGGGTCTGGGTCGACTACGGCCTGGACAGCTTCTACGGGGGCACGGTCGAGGCGGAGATCCGCGAACTGCTCAGCCACGTCCCGGTGTGGGACGGCAAGCCGGGGGTGCTCCGCGCGTCCCGGACGCTGAACGCCAACCAGTTCTTCGTGCACGCCCGGATGGCCGGCCTGAACCCCGGCACCCAGTACCACTACCGGTTCCGGTACGCATCCGGCAGCGAGGTCGGCACGACCGCCGACGCCACGTTCCTCACCGCCCCCGGCGAGGTGACCGAGCCGTTCACGTTCACCGCCTTCGCCGACGAGGGGATCCCGGGCCCGTCCCTGGACCGCGACCCGTCGCTGCTGCCGGAGTCGGTGTGGGGGATGTGGAACAACGGCTCGTACGCCTCCGACGACCCGGACCGGCCGGCCCGCACCCACGTCGACACGACCTCGGCCGTGATCAGGCAGATCATCAAGGTGCGCAACCTGACCAACGGCACCCCGGCCCGGTTCAACCTGCAGGCCGGGGACCTCTGCTACGCGCAGGCGCAGGGCGACATCCAGCCGATCATCAACCCGGACGGCCCCAACGGGACGCAGCCGTCGTCGGGCAACACCCCGCAGCCGCCGGCGAACAGCGGCGGCTGGGACTACTACGACCCGTGGATCTGGACCAGCTGGTTCCCGATGATCGATCCCAGCGCCTCGACGATCCCGTGGATGTTCGCCACCGGCAACCACGAGCCCGAGATGTTCTCCGCGCAGGTCGCCGCCGACGCCGTGACCGTGGCCAGCTACGAGCCACTCGGCTACGGCGGGCTGGTGAAGCGGCTGGACCTGCCCAGGACCGGGCCGTCGGCCTGCCCGTCGGTGTACAGCTTCCGCTACGGCAACGTCGGGATCATCAGCCTGGACGCGAACGAGCTCTCCTGGGAGATCCAGGGGCTGCTGGGTTACAGCCACGGCGCCCAGGTCCGGTGGCTGGAAGGCCAGCTGGAGGCGTGGCGTAACGGCCCGGATGTCGATTTCATCGTGGCGTTCTTCCACGAGTGCGCGTTCTCGACCTGCAACGGGCACAGCTCCGACGGCGGGGTCCGGTCGACGCTGGCCCCGCTGTTCGCCCGCTACCAGGTGGATCTCGTGGTGCAGGGGCACAACCACGTGTACGAGCGGACCAACCCGCTGATCTACGACCCGAAGACGAACAGCGCCCGCTCCAGCAAGCAGGCCGTGGCCGTGTCGCCGGCCGATCCCGCGGAGGTCGAGCCGGCCAGGGACGGCACCACGTACGTGGTGGCCGGGACCGCGGGCACGCCCCGGTACGGCTGGACCGGCAAGCACGAGACCGACCGCAACTTCGCGGCCGGCAAGGGCAGCGGCACGACCGTGGCCGGCGACGCAAAGACCCAGACCGGCCCGTACGTCAACGAGCTCGACTTCAGCGTCAGGTACGAGACCGTGGACTGGTCGCAGGCCCGTTACGACGACTACGGGTTCGTCGCGCTCGACGTCACGCCGGCCGCGCCCGGGCAGCGGACCACGATGGTGCTGCGGTTCATCAACGAGCAGGGCCGCGAGCTGGACCGGGTGGTGTTCACCCGAACGGCCGGCGGGTGATCAGACTTCCAGCGCGGCCGCGAGATCCTCGTCAACGACCAGGACGATCTTGCCCCTGGTGTGCCCGCGCTCGACCTCCTTCTGCGCCTCTGCGGCGTCCTGCCAGAAGTACTGGGCCTGGATGGTCACGGTGAGCGACTCGTCATCGAACCACGGGGCCATGTGGACCAGGCGGGTGCCGCTGCGCTCGCCGTTGTACTGCTGCCAGTGCACCCGCTGGGCGTCGGGCAGGTCGGCGTGCACCGGGGTGGCGATGAGCGCGCCGTCGCGGGCCGCGCTGGCCGCGCCGTCCAGCGTGGGGGCGGCGCAGGCCAGCACCTTCTCGGCCCCGCCGTTGGTCAGGTCGCGCACCTGCTCGGGCCAGTCGGGCTTGGTGTGGTCGACGACGTCCGCTGCGCCCAGGTGGTGCAGGAACTCGTGGTTCTGCGGGCTGGCCGTGGCCACCACGTTCGC
>JASHOI010000318.1 GCA_030041195.1 Streptosporangiaceae bacterium
CGCGAGAAGCTGGGGCGCGGCGGCGAGCGCGCCCGACACCGCGAGCGCCGGGGCGGCCATGCCGGCCCGCTTGGCTACCTTGTGGACCTGCGAGGGCCGCCTGTGCCGGCCCCTACTGCTGTTGTTCCTGCCTTTGCTCGGCCGTGCTCCTGACCTCACAAACCTGCCTTACTTCGATCCGCGCCCCGCTACTCGGCAACTGCGCCTCTCACCGGGCCTGACGTGTTTCTCATCCGGCAGCGTGGCAGGACGTTTTACCTCAGCGCAGGCGAATTCCGGTGAATAGCGCAGGCGGGCTATCGAGGAGACAAATCGGAAACGAGGTCTGTAACCTCGCCCAGGTAAGGGTTCTGTTACGTTCAGGTTAGTACCGGCCAGGTCCACGTTAGCCCCGTATATGGCCCATGTGGCCTATAGGGGTAACTAGACCCCCTAGTTACCCGTTGGCAGGCCGTCCGGCGCCGGGTAGGTAGGTTGGGCGAGACAGCCGACCGCGGGAGGACCGCTTGGGCCGGATCAATGATGTCGGGGGCATGCAGGGCTTCCCGCTGGTGCGGCCGGAGCCGGACGAGCCGCCGTTCCACGCCGACTGGGAGGCGCACGTGTTCGCGATCAACAGCGCTCTCATCGGCCGCGGCGTCTATAACCTCGACGAGTTCCGGGACGCCGTCGAGCGGATACCGGCACCGGACTACCTGGCGTCGTCATACTACGAGCGGTGGCTGCGGGCCATCACCATGCTGCTCACCGAACGGGGCATCCTGACCGAGGAGGACCTGGCCGATGGCTGAGCTGTTCCGCGTCGGCGACAAGGTCCGCGCGAGCCGGCTGGATCCGCCGCACCACACCCGCCTGCCGCGGTACGCGCGCGGTGCCGTCGGGACCGTCACCGACCTGCTCGGCAGCCACCCGCTGCCGGACTTGAGCGCGAGGCGGCTCGCCGCGGAGCCGGAACCGGTCTACGCGGTCCGCTTCGCCGCCGCGGAACTGTTCGGCGCGGGCGACCACACGGTGACGATCTCCCTCTGGGAGAGCTACCTCCAGCCGGTGACCTCGCCGCCGGGCGGGGCAGCCGAACCCAGCACGGCCGCCGGGAGCGCCGGATGACCGCGGATCACGCCGGCCAGCCGGCGGCGCCGGCCGCCAGGGTCCGCCGCCTCGAAGACCTGCTCGAGCAGCGCGGCCTGATCGATGCCGGGCAGCTGGACCGGGCGCTCGGCGCGTTCCTGGCGCGTGCCTCGCCCGCCAACGGCGCCCGGCTGGTCGCCCGGGCCTGGCTGGACGAGGGGTTCCGGCAACGGCTGCTGGCGGATGCCAACACCGCCCTGCCGGAGCTGGGCCTGTCCATGGGCGGGGGGTTGCAGGAGCAGCGGCTCACGGTGGTCGAAAACACCGCGGACAGGCACAACCTGATCGTGTGCACCTTGTGCTCGTGCTACCCGCTCGCCCTGCTCGGGCCGTCGCCGACGTGGTACAAGAGCGAGGGCTACCGGTCCAGGGCGGTGCGCGACCCGCGCGCGGTGCTGCGTGAGTTCGGGTTCGAGCTCGCTCCCCGGGTGGCCATCGACGTCTGGGATTCCAGCGCGGAGACGCGGTATATGGTGCTGCCGAGGCGGCCGGCCAGCACCGAGGATCTGGACGAGCCGGCGCTGGCGGCGCTGGTCTCAAGGAACGGCCTGATCGGGGTGGCCCCGGTTTGAGCGACCGGCAGGCATCAGGAATGCTTCAGGGATCGTCCAGCCGACCCACAGATCTGCTTCTTAGGCTCGTGGCCAGCACGGGGTGACCTGAGGCTTGGAGGGCTGGAACCTTGCGTGAGAACGTGACCATCTCGTACCGGGGTAAGGGGTACGAGATCGGACGAGGAGAACACTTTTACGGGATCTGGGCTTTGGGGCAGCCAGAGCCGGTGGAGTGGTGGCCGGACACCCCGGAGGGCTGGTCCGGTGCCTGGTCCAGGTTCACGTCGGTCGAGGCGCGCGGCTCGATCCAGCCCGTCGGCCAGGAAGTCGTCCCCGCGGCCTCCGGCTCGGGCAAGAACGCCGTCCTGGCGGCGGTCGCGCTGCTCGCCGTCGGCATCGTCGTCGGGATCGTCGGGCTGTTCCCGGCCTACCTCGGCGGGGCGAGCCTCGCCGCGCAGCCGGGCGAACTGGTGCCGCACCTGATCTACCTGGCCGCCTGGGGCGCGAGCGCCGGGCTCATCCTGCAGGGCGGCCGGCGCATGCGGGTGGGGGCGCTGCTCGGGCTGGGGGTAAGCGCGGTCACGTTCGGCCTCTTCTTCGCCGACGCTGGCGAGGCGATTGCCGGCGGAGCCCACGTCCTCGGCGCCGGCCTGGTGCTCGGCCTGGCGGGCTGGCTGGCCTGCGCGGCCGGCTCGGTGCTCGCCTTCCGGCTCAGGCCGGCCGGCGCACCGATGGGCGCCCCGGCCAAGCCGCGCGGCGACGAGATCGGCCCCGTGGTCATGCTGATGCTGGCCGCCCTGGGCGCGGCGGTCGCGTTCGCCCCGTCATGGGACAGCTACGTGCTCCGGGCCACGTCGGGGACGTCGGAAACCATCACAGCGGGCAACGCGTTCGCCAACCCGGCCCCGGTGATCGTGGGCGACGTGGCCGTGATGGTGGCGCTGGCCGTCGTGGTGGTCGCGGCCGCGCTGTGGCGGCCGATCCGGTACGGGGCGGCGCTGCTGGCCGGCGCGATCATCCCGATGGTGGCCCAGGCAATCTCGGCGTTCATCCAGGTCGGCGAGACCACCTCGCCCACGCTGTTCGGGATCACCCCGGCGCAGGCGTCCGCGGCCGGGCTCACGATCAGCAACGGCCTGACCCCGGTGTTCTGGATCTTCTGCGCGTTCGTCGTCGCGATGATCGCATCGTGCGCCTGGATGCTGATGACGCCGCACTCGGCGGTGCCCGAGCCGCCCAGCCCGTGGCAGCCCCCGGCCGACCAGGCGAACCCGGCCTGGCCCACGTTCGGGCAGGAGGAAGCCCCGGACTCGACGGCAGCGGCCCCGGAGCCCAGGGAGATTGCCGCACCGGAGCCCGAGGGCGACGAGCCGGGCAGCGGCGGCGCCGGGTCGGCCGCGGGCGGCGCACCCGCGCACTTCGGATCGGCCCCCGACGCCGGCACCGCCGCCACCTAGCAGCAGTGGGGAATCCTGTCAGAGCGGGGTAACGCGCCAGTCGATACGACTGACAGGATTCCCCAATAATCCGATCATGCGGACTTATGCCCGGATTGCTCGGATTCTGAGAGCAGCCGCGGGCGCCGGAGGAGGTTCCCTGACCGGCACCTGGCGGCACCTAGTGCGCTGACCACGAACGTTCACCGCGTTGGAGCCGCTGGAGTGGTTTGACGGCAGTTCGCGTGATCTGCTTGCACAGTCGATCTGTCAGCAGGCAATCGAGGGTGCGGGAGGCGCGGTGGCGGAGCGGGTTCGCGCGCGGCGGCTGACTGACCAGGAGGGTCAGCGGCTGCAGCAGGTCGTGCGACGTGGCAAGCACGGGTCGGTCCGGGTCCGCCGGGCGATGATCATCATGGCG
>JASHOI010000319.1 GCA_030041195.1 Streptosporangiaceae bacterium
CTCCCCCGCAGCCCGCGCAGGTGGCCGGGGCGCAGGGTCCCGCCGCGGCTCAGGCCCCCGCGCTACCGCAGGCCGCCGATGCGCGGGTCCAGGCTCCCGGTCACGCCGCGGTCGGGTCGCGGGACCAGGTTGCTCCGCAGCCGGAAGCATCGTCGCAGCCGCAGCTGCCGGCGCAGCCCCAGGTTCCCGCCCAGCCCGCGGCCGTGGCCGCGCAGGCCCAGGATGCGCCGCAGGCCCAGCCTTCCGCCGGGGCTCAGCCGCCGGTGCAGGCTCCCGCCCCGGTGCAGCCGCAGGCTCACGCTCAGGATCAGCTCGCCTCCCCGGGCCCCGCCCATGCTCAGCAGCAGGCCCCGGCGCACTCCCAGGTTCCGGCCGCGGCGCAGTCGCAGGACCTTCTCCCGTCCCGGCCCCCGGCGCCGCAGTCGCCCGCACCGCAGGCTCCGGCTCCGCAGGCTCCGGCTCCGCAGGCTCCAGTTCCCCAGGTTCCGGCTCCCCAGGCCCAGGCCGCGCCGCAGCACCTGGCCGCGCCCACACCGCCGCCTGGTTACGGGCCGGTGTCCAACGGACAGTGGCCGCAGGAAGCCGTGTCCAATCCTGGGCGTCAGGGACCGCCCGCGCCGCAGCTGCCGCCCCAGGCGGGCCAGGGAGAGGCGCGGTTCGGTCCCGGCCCGGGCGATTACCGCTCGCCGCAGGCCGGGTCGGCCCAGGACCGGTTTGGCGAGATGCCCGCCCAGCAGCGGTATGACGCCCAGGGGCAGGGCCGGTACGGCGAGCCCCCTGCCCAGGGGCGGTTCGCTGACAACCCGGCACCGGGCCGGTTCACCGAAGGACCGTCGTCGGCGCGGTTCGCTGAGGGCCCCGGGCAGGGCCGGTACGGCGATGCCCCCGGACCGGGTCAGTACCCGCCGGCGGTGCCTGGCTCGTTCGGCGCCGGCGGCGCCGGGCAGGGGCCCTACCCACCGCAGTACCCGGCTCTTCAGTCAGGTCAGCACGGGGCATCGGGCCCGGCGCCCGGATACCCGCCGCAGCCCCAGGAACAGGGCCCCTACAGCGGGCCGCAGTCGGCCGCGCACGCCGCCCTTCCCGCGCCGGTGCCCCAGCCGATGGCGATGTCCCTGGCGGATGCCGTGCAGGCCGCGCACGCCGAGGGATTCGGTTTCGGCGACGCGGTGGCGCGGGACGCGCCGGCGCTGTGGCTGGAGGCGGTCCTGGCCCGCAAGCCTCGGATGCCTTCCGATCTCGAGGCCAGGTTGCTGCAGGGCTCGGCGCTGCCGATCGACTCGCTGCTGCACGACGAGGTCAGGCACTCGCTGCGGCGCGGTTTCTGGGATGCGCTCGAGCGGTCCCGCCGGTAGCCCGTTCCTGTGCTCAATGCTGCGTTGTAGACCCGCTTCTGCCGGGTACCTTACGTAACGTGCCTGTTCTGAGCCGCGAGGAATTCGACGCGATCGAGTTCGATGCCGCCGCCAGTGGTGACCACCAGACCGCAGCACGGCGGATGAGCAAGCTCGCCGTGATCGGCACTCAGACCGACTCGATGCCGCGTTCTGAGGCGTTCCTGCGGGCCGGTGAGCAGTGGCTGCTCGCTGATGACCCGGCCGCGGCCGCGAGCGGCTTCCGGCTCGCGATGGCGGACGGCGGGCCGGTCTTCGTGGACCCGCGGGTGCCTCTGGCCCGTGCGCTGTTCCTGATGGGCAAGGCGGCCGAGGCGCAGTCGCTGCTGGACAAGCTCAAGGCGGAGGGCCGCCGCGACCCGCGGATGTGCGACCTCGTCGCCGAACTGCTGGTCGAGCGCTCCGACCTGTCCGGCGCGCTGGACTGGGCGACGGCAGGGGTGGAGCTGTGCCTGGAGCGCAGGCGCGCGGCGCAGTCCGGCCCCGGCGGCGGCGCGACAGATGCCAGCGACGACGCCGAGGCCGAACTGCGGCTGCTGCTGAGCCTCCGCTACCGCATCCGCAATGACCTGGGGCTTCCCGAGGACAGTTACGACGCGCTGCTCGACGACGCCTGAGCCGCCACCGACGCGGCATCCGCGGCATCCGCGGGGCGCACCGTGAGGGCGTCGGCAGTCTCGTCAAGATCAACGATCACGGTGTCACCGTCGATGATCTCGCCGGCCAGCAGCTCGCGGGCCAGCTGGTCGCCGATCGCCGACTGGATCAGCCTGCGCAGCGGCCTGGCCCCGTAGACCGGGTCGAATCCGGTCACGGCCAGCCATTCCTTGGCAGCCGGCGTGACCTCGAGAGTCAGCCGGCGGTCAGCCAGCCGCCGGACCAGCCTCGCCACCTGCAGGTCGACGATCTCGGTGAGCTCCTCCGTGGACAGTGCGTCGAACAGGATCACATCGTCCAGCCGGTTCAGGAACTCCGGCTTGAACGTGGCCCGCACCACGTTCATCACCGCGTCCTTCTTCGCCGCCTCGTCCAGCGCGGTGTCGGCGATGAACTGCGAGCCCAGGTTGGAGGTGAGGATCAGGATCGTGTTGCGGAAGTCGACCGTGCGGCCCTGGCCGTCGGTGAGGCGCCCGTCATCGAGCACCTGCAGCAGGATGTTGAAGACCTCCTGGTTCGCCTTTTCCACCTCGTCCAGCAGGATCACGCAGTAGGGACGCCGCCGCACCGCCTCGGTGAGCTGACCGCCCTCCTCGTATCCGACGTAGCCGGGGGGTGCCCCGACGAGCCTGGCCACCGTGTGCCGCTCGGAGTACTCGCTCATGTCGATGCGGACCATCGCCCGCTCGTCGTCGAACAGGAACTCAGCGAGCGCCTTGGCCAGCTCCGTCTTGCCGACGCCGGTCGGCCCGAGGAACAGGAACGATCCCGACGGGCGGTCCGGATCGGCGATGCCCGCCCGCGACCTGCGGACAGCGTCGGACACGGCCTGCACCGCGCGGGTCTGGCCGACCAGCCGCTTGCCAAGCTCGGATTCCATCCGCAGCAGCTTGCCGGTCTCACCTTCGAGCAGCCGGCCGGCGGGTATGCCCGTCCACGAGGCCACCACGTCGGCGACGTCGTCGGGGCCGACCTCTTCCTTGACCATCGGCGCGTCGGGCTGCTCCGTTGCCTCGGCGCTCTCGCTCGCCACCGCGTCCGCGATCTCGCGCTCCAGCGCCGGGATCTCCCCGTAGATCAGCCGCGACGCGGTCGCGTAGTCGGCGTCACGCTGAGCCCGCTCGGCCTCGCCGCGCTTGTCGTCCAGGAGCTTCTTCAGCTCGCCGACCTTGTTCAGGCCGGCCTTCTCCCGTTCCCAGCGGGCGATGAGCGCCGTCAGCTGCTCCTGGCGGTCGGCGAGGTCGGCGCGCAGCCGCTCCAGCCGCTCCCGGCTGGCCGCGTCGGCCTCCTTCTCCAGCGCCATCTCTTCCATCTTCATCCGGTCGACGGCGCGCTGCAGTTCGTCGATCTCCACCGGCCGGGAGTCAATCTCCATCCGGAGCCGGGACGCGGCCTCGTCGACAAGGTCGATGGCCTTGTCCGGGAGGAACCGCGCGGTGATGTACCTGTCCGACAGCGTCGCGGCCGCGACCAGCGCGGCATCGGAGATCTGCACCTGGTGGTGCGCCTCGTACCGGCCCTTGAGCCCGCGCAGGATCGCGATCGTGTCCTCCACCGACGGCTCGCCGACGAAGATCTGCTGGAACCGGCGCTCCAGCGCCGGGTCCTTCTCGATCCGCTCGCGGTACTCGTCGAGCGTGGTCGCCCCGACCATGCGCAGCTCACCGCGGGCCAGCATGGGCTTGAGCATGTTGCCGGCGTCCATCGCGCCCTCGGCGGCACCGGCGCCCACGACCGTGTGCAGTTCGTCGATGAACGTGATGACCTGGCCTTCGCTCTCCTTGATCTCGGCCAGGACCGCCTTCAGCCGCTCCTCGAACTCGCCGCGGTACTTGGCGCCGGCCACCATCGCGCCCAGGTCCAGCGCGACCACGCGCTTGTTCCTGAGCGACTCGGGCACGTCACCGGCGACGATCCGCTGGGCCAGGCCCTCGACCACGGCGGTCTTGCCGACCCCGGGCTCGCCAATCAGTACCGGGTTGTTCTTGGTCCGGCGGGACAGCACCTGGATCACTCGCCGGATCTCGGCGTCCCTGCCGATGACCGGGTCGAGCTTGCCCTCGCGGGCACTCCGGGTCAGGTCGATCCCGTACTTCTCCAGCGCCTGGTAGGTTCCCTCCGGGTCCTGACTGGTGACCCTCGCCGACCCGCGGACCTTCTCGAACGCGGCAAGCAGCTCATCCGGTCCGGCGCCGGCCTCGCGCAGCACGGTCGCTGCCTGGCCGCCGTCGGTGGCCAGGCCCACCAGGAGATGCTCGGTGGAGATGAACTCGTCGCCCATCTCGCTGGCGCGCTTCTCCGCGGTGTTCAGCGCGGCGAGCAGCGGCCGCGAGGTCTCCGGCGCGCTCAGCGTGGACCCGGCGGCTCTCGGCAGCCTGGCCAGCTGCTCGTTGACGGTCTTCAGCACCGCCTCGGGGTCGGCGCCCACGGCCTGCAGCAGCGGGTAAACCGTGCCCTCGTTCTTCTGCGCGATCAGCGCGGCCAGCAGATGCAGGCCGTCGACGCTGGGGTTACCGGCCGCGGCAGCGTTCCGGATCGCCTCGGACAGCGCCTCCTGGCTCTTGCGCGTGAATTTCTCGTTAGCCATCGTGTGTTTCTCGCAACTCTGCGGTTCGTCCTAGTGCCGCCGCCGCGGAAGAGCCCTCGCCGGACCGTGCCGAGCGGACGGGCGGCTGAGCAGTTACTGATACGTCCGAGCGCCGCACCGGGACCAGGTCGGCGCCCTTGTTCCGGCTCCGCAGCAGCCCGGCAAGCCGGGCTGCCACGGCGCGGGTGGATTCGAGCTCCGCGCGGAGCTGAGCGATCTCGGCGTGCAGCTCGGCGAGCCGTACCCGGTTGCGCTGCTCCTGGTCCTCGAGCTCGAGGATCCGCTTGATCCCGGAGAGGTTGACGCCCTCTTCCTGAGACAGGCGCTGTACCTCGCGCAGGGCCAGAACGTCACGCAGCGAGTAACGCCTGCCGCCTCCCGTGGACCGGCCTGGCGATACCAGGCCCAGCCGGTCGTAGGCGCGCAGCGTCTGCGCGTGCAGCCCGGATAGCTGGGCGGCCACGGAGATGACATACACGGGCGTGTCATCCGACAGGTCAAACTGGATCATGCCATCTCCTTCCATGTGGTCGTCCTCCTCCCGCTGCTTCTCGTCCTCGACGCTTGTTCATCGGTTCACGCGGCTCACACGGCCTTGGCCCGGCGCAGCAGATCGTCGCGCTGGTCCTCGCCGGGCGACAGCTTCCTGAGCGTCTCCAGCGCCTCGCGGGCCTCGCCGTCGAGGTCCTTGGGCACCCGGACATCGACCGTGACCAGCAGGTCTCCGTATGTGCTGTCCTGGCGCCGCACGCCCTTGCCGCGGACCCGGAAGGTGCGCCCGTTGGGCGTGCCCGGCGGGATCCGCAGGCTGACCGGCATGCCGCCGTGCGTGGGCACCTTGATCTCAGCCCCAAGCGCGGCCTCCGGCAGCGTGATCGGCACGGTAATGGTCAGGTTGTGCCCGGACCTTCCGAAGACCGGATGCGACGCGACGTGCACCCGCACATACAGGTCTCCGGCCGGCCCGCCGCGCTCGCCCGGGGCGCCCTTGCCCTTGAGCTTGATCCGCTGACCGTCGGCAACCCCGGCCGGGATGCGCGCCTGGATCGTCCTGGTGCTCATCGCCCGCCCACTGCCCGAGCAGGTCGGGCACGGGTCGTCAACGACGAGCCCGCGGCCGCGGCAGGTCTTGCAGGGCTCTGAGAACGCGAAGTTCCCCAGGTTCCTGCTGCCCTGGCCGGTGCCCTCGCAGGTGGGACACACCCTCGGGACGGTGCCGGCCTTGGCCCCTGTGCCCATGCAGTCCTTGCACGGGCCCTCGCCGGCCAGGCTCAGCGCCACGGTGGAGCCGTTGATCGCGTCGGCGAAGCTGAGCGACGCCTCGGTCTCAACGTCCGCGCCCCGGCGGGGCCGCTGCTGGGTTGTGCGACCTCCGCCGAACACGCCGCCCAGCAGGTCGCCCAGCCGCCCCCCGGCGCCGCCTCCGCCGCCGGGGGCGTTGCCGAACAGGTCACCAAGATCGAAGTTGTAACCACCGCCGCCGCCGGAGCCGGGCATCCGGACGCCGCCGCCGAACAGCGAGCGGGCGTCGTCGTACTCCTTGCGCCGCTTCTCGTCCGACAGGACGTTGTAGGCCTCGGAGATCTCCTTGAAGCGCTCCTCGGCGCCAGCGTCGCCCTTGTTCGCGTCCGGGTGATACTTGCGCGCCAGCTTGCGGTAGGACTTCTTGATCTCGTCAGGGCTCGCGCTCTTGGTGACACCGAGGACCTTGTAGTAGTCCTTCTCGAGGAAGTCCTTGGTGCTCATCGGAATCCTCCTCGTCGGCTCTTAGTCGCCACCGCTGGTGTCAGCAGGATGAGCGGAGTGCTGGTAAGTACTTGCGTCGTCGCCGCCGCCTTCGTTTTCATCTGTGTCGCCGGGCTCGGCAACCGCTACCCGCGCCGGGCGCAGGATCCGGTCACCGACCTTGTAGCCGGGCTGCAGGATGCGGATGCACGTGGTCTCGCTCACGTCCGGCGAGTAGGAGTGCATCAGCGCCTCGTGCAGGTTCGGGTCGAACGGGTCACCGTCCTCCCCGTAGCTGTTCAGGCCCAGCTTGGCGGCCGCCGCTTCCAGTGACTCGGCGACCGACTTGAAGCCGCCGGCCAGCTCTCCGTGTTCCCTGGCCCGGCCGATGTCGTCAAGCACGGGCAGCAGCTCGGTGAGCACGTTGGCCAGTGCCTGCTCGCGAACGGCCATCCGGTCCCGCTCGACCCGCTTGCGGTAGTTCGCATACTCCGCCTGCAGCCGCTGCAGATCCGCCGTTCGCTCGGCGAGCTGTGCAGTCATCTTCTCCACCTCGGCTCCCCGTTCGGCCTGGTCGGCCGGGTCGGAAGCCGGTCCATTGTTCTGATTGCCCTGGCGGTCGGGGGCCGGCTGGCCTGGCCTGGACACCGCGTGCCTGCCCGGCCTGGGCTGGGCGGGCCCGCGCTGCGGGCCCGCCTGACCCTGGCCGGACTGCCGGCCGCCGTCGCGTACCTGGCCAGTGACCGGGTCAATGCGCCGTCGGTCACGGATGACCGGTCCCTGACTCTCCTCGTCGGAAGACCTCATCAGGCGGCGCCACCTTCAGCACCGGGCTTGTCCTCGTCGACGATCTCGGCCTCGACCACGTCGTCGTCGGAGGACTCGTCCTGCTGGCCGCCCGCGCCCTCGGCGCCTGCCGCGCTTGCGGCCTGCTGCGACTGGGCGTAGATGGCGGTGCCCATCCTCTGGCTGACCTGCGCCGCGTGCTCGCTGGCGATCCGGATGGCCTCGGTGTCGGTACCCTCCAGGGCCTTCTTCAGATCGGCGATCGCGGACTCGACCTCGGACTTGACGTCGGCCGGAACCTTGTCAGCGTTCTCGCCGAGGAACTTCTCCGTGGTGTAAGCCAGGCTCTCGGCGCGGTTGCGGACCTCGGCCTCCTCGCGGCGCTTGCGGTCCTCCTCGGCGTACTTCTCGGCGTCGGCCATCATCCGCTCGATGTCATCCTTGGGCAGCGCGGAGCCGCCGGAGATCGTGACGGACTGCTGCTTGCCGGTGCCGAGGTCCTTGGCCGAGACGTTCACGATGCCGTTCGCGTCGATGTCGAAGGTGACCTCGATCTGCGGGATGCCGCGCGGCGCTGGCGCAAGGCCTGCCAGCTCGAACATGCCGAGCTTCTTGTTGTACGCGGCGATCTCGCGCTCGCCCTGGAACACCTGGATCTGCACGGACGGCTGGTTGTCCTCGGCCGTGGTGAAGATCTCCGACCGCTTGGTCGGGATCGTGGTGTTGCGCTCGATCAGCTTGGTGAAGATGCCGCCCTTGGTCTCGATGCCCAGCGACAGCGGGGTCACGTCGAGCAGCAGCACGTCCTTGACCTCGCCCTTGAGCACGCCGGCCTGCAGCGAGGCACCAACGGCCACGACCTCGTCCGGGTTGACACCCTTGTTCGGCTCCTTGCCGCCGGTCAGGTCCTTGACCAGGTCGACGACGGCGGGCATCCGGGTGGAGCCGCCGACCAGCACCACGTGCTGGATGTCGCCGAGGTTGATGCTCGCGTCCTTGATCACCTGCTGGAACGGCGCCTTGCAGCGGTCGAGCAGGTCCGAGGTCATCTTCTGGAACTCGGCCCGGGTGAGCTTGGTGTCCAGGTGCAGCGGGCCCTGGTCGGAGTGGGTGATGTAGGGCAGGTTGATCTGCGACTCGGTCGAGCTGGACAGCTCGATCTTGGTCTTCTCCGCGGTCTCCCGCAGCCGCTGCAGCGCCATCTTGTCCTTGGACAGGTCGATGCCGTAGCTGTTCTTGAAGTCCTTGACCAGCCAGTCCACGATCCGCTGGTCCCAGTCGTCACCACCGAGGTGGTTGTCGCCGCTGGTGGCCTTGACCTCCACGACGCCCTCGCCAACCTCGAGCAGCGAGACGTCGAACGTGCCACCGCCCAGGTCGAAGACCAGGATCGTGGCCTCGTTGTCCTTGTCCAGGTGGTAAGCCAGCGCGGCCGAGGTGGGCTCGTTGATGATGCGGAGCACGTTCAGGCCCGCGATCTGGCCGGCCTCCTTGGTCGCCTGCCGCTGCGCGTCGCTGAAGTACGCCGGAACGGTGATCACGGCGTCGGTGATGGTCTCACCCAGGTACGCCTCGGCGTCCCTCTTCAGCTTCTGCAGGATGAAGGCGCTGATCTGCTGCGCCGTAAACTTCTTGCCGTCGATCGAGACGGACCAGTCGGTGCCCATCTGGCGCTTGACCGAGCGGATCGTCCGGTCCACGTTGGTCACGGCCTGCCGCTTGGCGACCTCGCCGACGAGCACTTCGCCGTTCTTTGCGAAGGCGACCACGGACGGCGTCGTCCGCGAGCCCTCCGCGTTTGCGATGACCGTGGGCTCCCCGCCCTCGAGAACTGCGACGACGGAGTTGGTCGTTCCCAGGTCAATGCCTACCGCTCGTGCCATGAGTTCAGTCCTTGTGTGTTGGTGTTGCTAAGTTGAGTCTTGTCGACGCAAGTTTGCCATGCTGCGGTCTGCCTGGCAAATGACTTGAGCCTACTGGACTCAACTTTGCGGAGGCCCCGAGCATTCCCGGCACGGGAGGGAAGTTTGCCGCGCGGCGCCCGCCGGGGCTGGGCCGTCACGGCGGCGTTCCCGCATGCGCGCGGATTCCCAGATGGTAAGGGGGACGTCCCCCGGATCATTCCCAGACGACGGCCACCTTGCTCCGCACCGGCAAGGACCTGCCGGGCTCGCCCCCGGGAGAGCCCGGCAGCCTCGCCGCCGGTGCGCAGCCAGCAAGCGCCGCGGCCTGCGGTGAAAGCGGCGTCGGCGTCTAGGTCACGGTGAGGTCCGCGCCAGAACTCGACTCCGCGTCCTCGCCATAACCCGAATATTCGGCGACAAGCTGGTCGGTTTGTGCGCTCTGGGGCGTGTAAGAGCAGGTGGCGACGCCGTCGGACAGCTGAACGTCGGAGCACACGGTCTCCAGGGCGCCCGAGTACACGCCGTCCTGGCCGACGTCCACGTAGAAGCTGACGGTGCCGGAAAGGTCGTCCCCGGCCGGGTCGGTGACGGTGGCCGTCAGCGTCACCGTCTGGCCGGGGCTGACCTGTGTGGAGCTGAGCTCAAGCGTCGTGGTGGTCGACTCGGTGACCGTGACGTCGGCCGACCCCGATTCCGATGCCTGGTACTGCTGGTAGCCGGAGTAGTCGGCAAAGAGGATGTCGGTCTGCGGGCTCTGCGGGGTGTAGGAACACGTGGCGACGTCGTCGGACAGCTGGACATCGGTGCACACGGGCTCCGACGTAGCGGGATAGACGTCGTTCTGGCCGGCGTCCACGTAGAACGTGACGGTGCCGCTGGAGAGGTCGCCGGCCTGGCCATTCACGGTGGCCGTCAGCGTAACCGTCTGCCCGGGGCTGAGTTGCCCGGTGCTGACCGTCAGGGCTGTCGTCGTCGGCGTGCCCGAGCCGGAGCCGGAGCCGCCCGACCCAGGAGAACTCCCCGCCCCGGGCGCTGCGGAACCCGATCCGGGCGACGCGGAACCCGCGGCGCCGGTTCCCGCATGTTTCCCGGCCGCCCCGCTGGCCGGCGCGCCGTGGTCTGCCTGCTTGGACACGCCGTGCGGCCGGTGGGTCGTATGGTGCCGCGGGTGCATGGCCGGCTTGGGTTTCGGCGTTGTCGTGTGGCCGGGGACGGCAAGCAGGAGCATCGTGATCGCGACCGCGATTACCGCCACGGCCGCGGCGACAGGTGCCCAGAACCTCCTGCGCGCGAATCGCCTGGTCCAGGCCCAGCGGCGTTGCTGCGACGCCGGCCGCGGAGCGGCGCACGGTTGATCGGCGATGGCGTCGAGCAGCCTGGCCCTGGCCGCCTCGGTCTCGGCGGCCGACGGACCTGGCATATCGCTGCGGAAATCGCGAAATAGCGTCAGCTCGTGAGACAGGGTCAGCTCATCCATGGCGCTCTCCAAGCAGCTCCTGCGGAGGGTCGTTCTCGAGCAGCGCCCGCAGCTCGCGTCGTGCCCTGTTCAGGCGGGAACGCACGGTGCCGAGCGGGATGCTCAGAGCCTGTGCCACCTCCGCGTACGACATGTCGGCCCAGGCGAACAGCTGCAGCACCTCGCGGTCGCGGTCGGCCATTCGGGCTAGGATCTGCTCCAGTCGGGCGTTGACGGCCACTGAGTCGGCCCGGGCGTCAGCCAGCGCGAACTCGGCCTCAGCGGTTGCGTCGGCCACCGGCGCCGCGCCGTGGCGGGCATAAGCAGCACGCCGCCGGCGCTGCTGGCGCTGGTGGTTGCGCAGCAGGTTGTGCGCGATCCCGTACAGCCAGGGGCGCGCGTCGGTGCTACCCGCGCGGTAGCTGCCGCGCCTGGCAAAGGCGGTGACAAAGGTCTCGGCGGCCAGGTCGGCGGCAACGTCCGCGCCCACCTGGCGGCGCAGGTATCGGTACAGCTCGCCATGGTGGCGGTCAAAGATATCGGCGAACATCGCCGGATCCGCCATGGAACCAGCGATTAACTCGCCGTCGGGGAAGTCAGTTGCCACCGCCGCCTCCTCGACACGCATTCCCTAGCCTGTCATTGTCCGAAGCCGGTATCCGAGTTCACGAGGGTCCTTGGCCGCAGGCGCTGGGTGGCGGGCCCGGTCTTGCCTACCATGTAGTCCGTGGTGCTGCGCCCCGACGAGGAACTGCTGGGTGCCGGCGGTGAGCCGGAGGGCTCGGGCGATGCCGCCCCGGCCGAGGCGGAGCCAGAGCCCAGTGAGGCCGCGGGCACCCGGCGTCCCGACCGGGTGCCGTGGCTGATCGCGCTGGCGGTGTTCGCCGCGTACCTGCCGATCTCGCTGTTCCGGTACCTGCGGCTCGATCCCACGTCCTGGGACCTGGGCATCTTCACCGAGTACGTCAAGCAGTATGCCCACCTGCACGCGCCGATCGTCGACATCAGGGGTGCGGGCTTCAACCTGCTCGGTGACCACTTCCACCCGATCGTCGCGCTGATCGCGCCGTTCTTCAGGCTCTTCCCCACCCCGATCACGCTGCTGGTGGCGCAGGCGCTGCTGGCCGCGGTGTCCGTGGTGCCGGTCAGCCGGGCGGCGGCGGACAAGCTCGGGACCGGAGCCGGCCGCGCGATCGGCGCCGCTTACGGCTTCTCCTGGGGCCTGCAGCAGATGGTCAACTACGACTTCCACGAGATCGCCTTCGCCGTGCCGCTGCTGGCCTGCTCGCTGTCCGCGCTGGTCCGCGGGCGGATGCGCGCCGCGGTGTGGTGGGCGCTGCCGCTGGTCTTCGTCAAGGAGGACCAGGGGTTCACGCTGGCAGCGATCGGGCTGCTCATGGTGATCGTCTACAAGCGCCCGCGGGCCGGGATGTTCCTCGCGATCTGGGGCCTGGCCTGGTCGTTCCTGGCGATCATCGTGATCATCCCGCACTTCAGCCCGACCCATCACTACCTGTACTGGGCCGACGGCGGGACGGTCAGCCCGGTTGGCGGCCACTTCTCGGTAGCCGGCGTGATCAGCCAGCTCGCCACCGGGTGGTCGACCAAGGTGCCAACCGTGGCGCTGATCCTGCTGCCGACGGCGTTCCTGGCGTTGCGGTCGCCACTCGTGCTCGCCGCCCTGCCCAGCCTGGCGCTGCGTTTCGTCGGGACGAACAGCGCCTACTGGGGCACGGCCTGGCACTACAACGCGACCGTGATGCCGATCGTCTTCATCGCCGCGGTCGACGGGATAGCCCGGATCCGCGCCGCCAGCCCGGAGCGGGGGCCGAACCGGCCGGCGGCCCTGCTGGCGCGGCACGGGGCGGCGCTGATGCTGGGGGCCGCAGCGGCGCTGGCCTTCCAGTTCCCGCTCAGCCAGCTATGGACCCCGCAGACCTACACCATCGACCAGCACGTGGCCGCGGCCAGGGCGGCGATGGCGCGGGTGCCTGATGGGGCGACGGTCGCCACCGACCTCGACCTGCTGGCCCCGCTGGCGGCCAGGACCGACACATTCTGGCTCGGGAACTTCGCCACCAACCCCGCCACCGAGTACATCGTCTTCGACACGGCGAGCACGGACTGGCAGCCGCCGCCCAGCAACGTGCTCGGCTTCGTCGAAGGCCTTAACCACGGCGTCCGTTACCGCCAGATCTACGTCAACGACGGCGTCTACGTGTTCATCAGAGCCGGGGCGCGCACCCGTTAGCCGGCGATGCGCGCCGGTCAGCCCAGGGGTGGGCGGGCGGGCAGAAAGGAGTCCCGTTGGCGCGAGCCCTGCCCACGACCGCGTCGCCTCCGGCGGCCGCGGACCGCGGGTGGGCGCGCGGGAACGGCCTGGCGGTCGCGCTGATCCTGGCCTGTTACCTGCTGGCCGCCGTCGCCGTGACCTGGCGGCTGTGGGCCGACCCCGCGTCGCACACGGTGGCGGGGAACCCGAACGACGCCGACTTCTTCGCGTGGTTCATGCGCTACGACGCCACCGCGGTGGCGCACGGCAGGCTGCCCGCACTGGTCACGGCCGCGATGAACGCGCCGCAGGGCATCAACGTGATGTGGAACACCTCGATGCTGCTGCCCGGCGTCCTGCTCGCTCCGGTAACGCTGCTGGCAGGCCCGCAGACCTCGCTCACCGTGCTCGCCACCGTCGGGTTCGCCGGCTCGGCCGCGAGCCTGTTCTTCGTGCTGCGGCGCTGGGAGGTGAGCATCGGCTCGGCCGCGCTGGCCGGCGCGGTGTACGGGTTTTCCCCGGCGCTGCTGCAGGCCGCGATCGGTCACTACAACCTCCAGTTCGCCGTGCTGCCGCCGCTGATCATCGACCTGACGCTGCGGCTGTGCGTCCGCTCGCGGGCCCCGGTGCGCGACGGCGTCCTGCTCGGCCTGCTCGCCACCGCGCAGCTGTTCACCGGGGAGGAACTGCTGCTGCTCACCGGCATCGCCGCGGTGCTGCTCGTCGCCACGGCGGCCCTGGGACGGCCGCGCGCGGTGCCGGGCAGGTGGCGCCCGGCGGCGGCAGGCTTCGGGGTGGCGGGCGCGGTCATGCTGCTGCTGGCCGGCTACGCGCTGTGGGTGCAGTTCTTCGGCCCGCTGGCGCAGCGCGGCAGCGCCTTCACCCCCGATTTCTTCAAGAACGACGTGACCGGGTTCGTCACCCCGTCCAAGTATTTGGTGTTCCACACCGCGGCGAGCGCGGCGGCGGCTGCCAGCTACCAGGGCGGGGCGCCGGAATACCTGGCCTACCTGGGCTGGCCGCTGATAGCGGTGCTCGCCGTGGCCGCCGTGGCCTGCTGGAGGCAGCCGGCGGTCCGCGCCGCCGCGGTGACCCTGGCCGTGCTCACGCTGCTCTCGCTCGGCGGCCATCCGCTGGTCGGCGGCACCGTTCAGGCCGGTATCACGCTGCCCTGGCACTGGCTGGAGTCCGTGCCCGTGATCGGCACCGCGCTGCCCAACCGGCTGTCGATCGTGGGCGACGGCGTCGCAGCGGCGCTGCTGGCGTTCGCGCTGGACCGGGCCTGGGCGTGGTCGGCACGCGCCCGCAGGGCCCCGGCCCGGTGGGCGGGAGCGGTGGCGGCGGCCGTGGCGGTCGCGGCCTGCCTCCCGCTGCTGCCACTGCCGCTCCCCGCTGCGACGCCCATGCCCGTGCCGGCCGGCTGGTCGGCGGCCTTCACCGCGTTGCGTTTGCCCTTGAATGCAAGAGTCTTGGTCGTGCCGGTCCCCACCGCGACCATCACCGCCCCGCTGCGCTGGCAGGCGGACACCGGCGAGCCTGGCTCGCTGATCGGCGGCTACTTCATCGGGCCCGCATGGAACGGCCAGGCCTACGTGGAGGGCAACGGCGTCGCGGCCACCGCGCAGTACCTGGACTGGCTCTGGGGCGGCCCGCCCGCGTCCGTTCCCGCCGCGTCGCAGGTCAGGGCCGACCTGGACAACTGGCGGCCGGCCGCGGTGGTCGCCGTGGCCCCGCTTGACTCGGGACTCGGGCGCTATCTGCAGCGGCTGTTCGGCCGTCCGACCTTCGAGTTCGGCAACGTGCTCGCCTGGCGCAGATGACCAGTCAAGTTACTGGCCGGTAGGATCATGGCGGTGGCCGGCGGCGCCGCAGGCGTACGCTGGCACCCAGCCTGTAGCAGGAGGTCGCATTGGTGCTGCGCATCATCATCGGGCTCGTCCTGACCGCGGTCGCGGCTGTGCTTGCCGGCCGGCGGCTGTGGTGGCTCTACCGCCTCGGCCGTACCGGCCAGCCGGCGCCGGAACGGATCCAGGCCGTGCGGGAGCATCCCGGGCGAGACGCCGAGACCCAGGCAACCGAGGTCTTCGGGCAGCGCAAGCTGCTCAAGTGGTCGGTCCCAGGTGTGGCACACTTCCTGACGTTCTGGGGCTTCATCATCCTGCTGCTGACGATCATCGAGGCGTACGGTGACCTGTTCAGCCGCAAGTTCGCGATCCCCGGGATCGGGCACTGGGCCTGGGTCGGCTTCCTTGAGGACCTGTTCGCGGTGGGGGTGCTGGTCGGCATCGCCACGTTCGCGATCATCCGGCTGCGGACCAGCCCGAAGCGCGAAGGCCGGAAGTCGCGGTTCGACGGTTCGCACACCGGCGCGGCGTGGCTGGTCCTGTTCCTGATCTTCCTGGTGATCGCCACGCTGCTCATCTACCGGGGCGCGCAGATCAACACCGGCGACTTCCCGTATGCCCACGGGGCCTTCGCCTCGCAGATCGTCGGGCACTGGCTGCACCCGCTCGGGGTGGGCGCGAACAAGGTCCTGGAGACCACGTTCATCTTGCTGCAGCTCGCGGTGATCCTGGGCTTCGGCGTGTTCGTGACGTACTCCAAGCACCTGCACATCGCGATCGCCCCGCTGAACGTGCTGTTCTCGCGGCGCCCGAACGGGCTCGGCGCGCTGCAGCCGATGCGGTCCGGCGGCAAGGTGCTCGACTTCGAGGAGGCCGACCCGGACACCGACATCTTCGGCCGCGGCAAGATCGAGGACTTCACGTGGAAGGGCATGCTGGACATGGCCACCTGCACCGAGTGCGGGCGCTGCCAGTCGCAGTGCCCGGCCTGGGCGACGGGCAAGCCGCTGTCGCCGAAGATGCTGATCCTCGACCTGCGTGATCACGCGTTTGCCAAGGCCCCGTACCTGCTGGCCGGATCCGACGAGGCAAGGGAGAAGCTGCCGGACGCGGTGCGGGCCGAGGCCGAGCGCCCGCTCGTGGGCGACGCCGCGGCGAACGGCGTGATCGACCCCGACGTGCTCTGGTCCTGCACCAACTGCGGTGCCTGCGTGGAAGAGTGCCCGGTCGACATCGAGCACATCGACCACATCTCCGACATGCGCCGGCATCAGGTGCTGATCGAGTCCGCGTTCCCCACCGAGGCGTCGTCGATGCTGAAGAACCTGGAGAACAAGGGCGATCCGTGGGGCATGGGTGCGGCGAGGCGGCTGGAGTGGGCCGAGGGCCTGGACTTCGAGGTCCCGGTCGTCGACGGCACGATCGGCGCGGACGTCGAGTACCTGTTCTGGGTTGGCTGCGCAGGTTCGCTGGAGGACCGGGCCCGCAAGACCACCCGGGCCATCGCCGAACTGCTGCACACCGCCGGCGTCTCGTTCGCTGTGCTCGGCCCGGCCGAGACCTGCACCGGGGACCCGGCGCGCCGGATCGGCAACGAGTTCGTGTACTCGATGCTGGCCGAGCAGAACATCGCGACGCTGAACGAGGCGGGCGCGCGCAAGATCGTTGCCAGCTGCCCGCATTGCTTCAACACGCTGGCGAACGAGTACCCGCAGCTCGGCGGCGACTACGAGGTCATACACCACACCCAGCTGCTGGCCCGGCTGGTGGCCGAGGGCAGGCTCACCCCGGTGAACCCGGTCGAAGAGAAGATCACCTATCACGACCCCTGCTTCCTCGGCAGGCACAACCGGATCTTCACCGCGCCGCGCGAGATCATGGAGCGGGTGCCCGGCGTCCGGGCGCAGGAGATGCACCGGTGCAAGGAGCGCGGGTTCTGCTGCGGCGCGGGCGGCGCGCGGATGTGGATGGAGGAGCGGATCGGCAAGCGGATCAACACCGAGCGGATCGACGAGGCGCTCGGCACCAACCCGGACACGATCTCCACCGGGTGCCCGTACTGCCTGGTCATGCTCGGCGACGCGGTCAACGAGAAGAAGAGCACCGGTGAGGCCGCCGAATCGCTCGAGGTCGTGGACGTGGCCCAGATCCTTGAACGCTCCGTCCGCCCGCGGGCCACGGCGAGCACGGCCGGTCCGGCCGCGCCCGATTCAGCGGGGGCGAACCCGGCCACGGAAGAGCCCGGCTGACCCGGGCGGATGCGCGGTGGACTCCCGGCGGGCCGAGTCCTTCAGCGACGGCGTGTTCGCCGTGGCCATCACGATACTGATCTTCAACCTGCTGCCGATCGGCCGCGAGGCGCTCGACTACCGGGTGCTGGCCAGCGCGTGGCCGCAGTACGCCGCCTACCTGGTCAGCTTCCTGACCATCGGCATCATGTGGACGAACCACCACACCCTGTTCAGCCACATCCGGGTGGTCGACCGCCAGCTGCTGGTGCTCAACCTGCTGCTGCTCATGGGCATCGTCGCGCTCCCATTTCCCACGGCGCTGGTCGCCGAGCACCTGACCGGCCCGAACCGGTCGGGCGGCCAGGCAGCGGCGGTGGTCTACGGCGCCGTCATGATCATGATCGCGTTCTTCTACAACGCGATCTGGTGGTACCTGAGGCTGCACGCCGAGGAGCGGGGGGCCGCGAGCAGCCAGCAGCTGCTGCACGGGCGGCCCCCGGGGTTCGGCGCCGGCCCGGTGATGTCGAAGATCCCGCGGTGGGGCATCGGCGTGTTCGGCTACGGGGTCGGGACGCTGGTCGCCGGGTTCGTCTCCGCGGGTGCGGCGCTGGCCGTGTACGGGCTGCTCGCGGTCTTCTACCTGTTCAACCACCTGCCCAACTCGCCCGGGGACGAGCCGGTGCCCGGCGGCTGAGCTCAGGACGGCGCGCGGGTGGGCAGCCAGATCCGGACCCTGGTGCCGCGGCCTGGCCACGACTCCAGGGTGGCCTGCCCGCCGTGTGCCGTCGCGATCGCCTGGACGATCGAGAGCCCCAGACCGCTGCCGCCCCCGCCGCCGTTGCTCGCCGTGCGTTGCTCGCTGCCGCCGTTTTGCTGCTCGGCGGCGCGGTGGAACCGGTCGAAGGCCTTGGCGGCGTCCTCGGGGGACATGCCGGGACCGGCGTCGGCCACCTCCAGCAGCACCCCCCCGGTCAGCGCGCCGAGGCGCACCGCCACCGGGGTCGCCACCGGCGTGTGCGCGCGGACGTTGCCGAGCAGGTTCGCGAGCACCTGACGGATCCTTGCCTCGTCCACCGTGGCCACGAGCCGCGGCGGTGCCTCGGCCCGCACCGGGCGCTCCGGCTCGACCGCGACCGCGTCGGCGACCGCGTCCCGCACCACCCCAGCCAGGTCCGTCTCGGCCAGGTCGAGCGACGAGGTCCGGTCCAGCCTGGCCAGTTCGAGCAGTTCGGCCACGAGCGTGCTCATCCGCTGCGCCTCCTGCTCGATCCGGCGCATGGCGTTGGGCAGCTGGTCGGGGCCCAGCGCGCCCTGCCGGTACAGCTCGGCGTAGCCGCGGATCGTGGTCAGCGGGGTGCGCAGCTCGTGCGAGGCGTCGGCGGCGAACTCGCGCACCTTCTGTTCCGAGCGCAGCCGCGCGCCGAACGCGTGCTGGATCCGGTCGAGCATGGTGTTGATGGCCGACCCGAGCCTGCCCACCTCGGTTCGCTCGTCGGCATCGTTCACCCGGGCGGTGAGGTCGCCCCGTGAGGTGATCTCCTTGGCCGTGCTGGCCATCTCGTCCAGCGGCTCAAGCCCGCGGCCGATCAGCCACCATCCGCCGATCGCGAGCAGCGCGAGCAGCCCTCCGCCGGTGATCAGCTCGGCGACGACAACGACGCCAACCTGGCTGTTGACCGAGCTGCCGGAACGCGCGACGACGAGGACGTACTTCCCGGCCGGCGCGCTGAAGCCCGCGTTGGCCAGCTCGACAGCGGGGATCAGCCGCGCGACCGCGCGCAGCTTCTCGCCGCCCGTGGTCGTGATCGTGGCCGGCTGGCTGGCGAACTTCGCCTGGTACTGGGCCAGGGTCAGCTCGCTCAGCGCCGCCCCGAGCTCGCTTGTCTGCTGCCCGGGTGTGATCTGCACGATCTGGCCGGTGCGCACCGAGACCGCCACGGCCAGATAGCCGCCGGTGTTGTCGGCGAGCTTCGCCGGACCGCGCGTGGACTCGGCGATCAGGTCGGCGTTGAACGCGTTGCCCACCCGGTTGGTCAGCACGCCAGTGGTGACCGCGCCCATGATCAGCAGGAACACCGCGGTCACGCCGATGAGCAGGACGAGCATCCGGGCGCGCAAGGACAGCCTGCGGGGCTTGTTCACCCCGGCCCAGCCTGCCCCCGCTCCGGTGGCCGGAGGCTGTAGCCCACCCCCCGCTGGGTGTGGATCATGGGCGGCCCGAGCGGATCTAGCTTGCGGCGCAGGTAGCTGACGTAGGTCTCCACGATCTGGGACTCGCCGGCGTAGTCCCAGCCCCAGACGTTCTCGAGCAGCTGCGCCCGGGTCAGCACCCGCCCCTGGTGCCGGATCAGGTACGCCAGGAGCCGGAACTCGGTCGGGGACAGCTCGACCGGGACACCGGCGCGACGCACGGTCCAGCGTCCCTCGTCGAGTTCCACGTCCCCGGCGCGCAGGATCTCGCTGTCGCCGTCCTGCTGATCGCCCTGCGCGTTCCTGGAGGCGCGGCGCAGCACAGCGCGGACCCGGGCCACCAGGGCCTCGACCGAGAACGGCTTCGTGACATAGTCATCCCCGCCGAGCGCCAGGCCGGTGACCGTGTCCGAGGACGTGTCCCGGGCGGTCAGGAAGATCACCGGGACCTCGTTGCCCCCGGCGCGCAACCTGCGGCACACCTCGAAGCCGTCCATGTCCGGCAGCATCACGTCGAGGACGATCAGGTCGGGCCGGTCGGCCTCCGCCTGCCGCAGCGCGTCCTTCCCCGTTCCCGCCGTGGTCACCGAGCAGCCGTGAAACTTCAGCGCGACTTGTACCAGCTCACGGATGTTCGGCTCATCGTCCACGACGAGCACCTGGGGAATCTGGTCATTGTCTGTCATCGGGTATCCGGCTCATTCTCGCTCGCCGTCGGCACGCCATCGGCACCGGCCGGGCATTCGGTGAAGCGTCAGCGGAGGGCGTCGCAGCAAGTCATCACGGGCACGGCAGCATCCGGGGCTAGTATGCCCCGGATGCTGCCGGATCGGTGACCGGGCGATGGCTATGAACCAGTGGCCGGGCTGGATGTCGGGCCGGGCGTCGGGGCCGGAGCGGAACTGCCGGAACTCGGCCTGATCACGATCAGCCTGGCGTCGTACCCGCCGCTGATCACCGGACCGCCGGCGAAGACGTTTTCGCCGTCAGCCAGGGCGTTGCTCGTCAGCCTCTGGCCGTCCCGGCGGATCACGGTGCTGCTCTCCAGGACCCAGGTCCAGGTGGTCCCGTCCTTAGCCTGCACGACGATGTCGCTGCCGCTGACCGACTCGATCACGCCACGCTCGAAGGCGATCGTGCGCGGCCCGGTCTTGGTCTCGAACGTGAACGAGCCGTGCATCCCGCCCAGCAGCCGGAGCCGCAGCAGCGGGTGGCGGCAGAGCCGCAGCACGACTCTGGCCGCGAACGGGTGACCTGCCGCCCTGAGTTTCTTCGCGCGGTTCAGGCACGGGGTCGTGGCCGCGGAGTTCGCCGCGGCGCTGCTGGTAACCGCGCCCGAGGCCCCCGAGGAGCTCGAGTTGAGCAAGGTGTTCAGCTGGGCGGCCTGGCCGGTAAGCGCGGCCGGCGCCGGTGCGTTGCTGCTCGTGAGCGCTGCGGCGGCGGCCCCGCCGCCGGCCAGCAGCGCGACGAGCGCGAGCCCGGCGCCCCACCAGACCGCCCTGCCGTGCCGTCGCGGCTTGGCAGGCGGGGGCGGCGGGCCACCCGGGCCACCCGGGCCACCCGGGCCACCAAGCCCAGCCCAGCCCCCCGGCCCCGGCTGTCCGGCCGAAGGGCCGATTTCCTCCGTCGGCCAGATGTCCTGCGGGTCGCCGTTCGGCGGTTCATGCATGTTGTCCATGACAGCGAGGCTGCCGCAGCGGTCTGGGACCGTAGCTTGCAGATCCTGGGAGCTGCCTGTGAACGCCCCCAAAATATGCCGCAGGCCGGGAGTTACATCCGCTCCGGCACGGGGATGCCGAGCAGATCCAGCCCGGCCAGCAGGACGCGGAGCGTCAGCGCGGACAGGGCAAGCCTGCTGCTGCGGACCGACTCCTCCGGCGCCTGCAGGACCGGGCACTTCTCATAGAACGTGGTGAACGCGCTGGCGGTCTCGAACAGGTAGGCGGCAAGCTTGTGCGGCTCGGCTGCCTCGGACACCTGCCAGACCGCCGCGCCGAACCCGAGCAGCTGCAGGGCCAGCTCTCGCTCGGGGTCCTCGGTGATCCGGATCCGGCCCGCCGCCTGCTCCGGGTCGATCCCCGCCCGGCGGAAGATCGAGCGGATTCGCGCGGTCGCGTACTGCAGGTACGGGCCGGTGTTCCCGCTCAGCGCCAGCATCCGGTCGAAGTCGAGGATGTAACCGGAATCGCGGGCGACGGACAGGTCGGCGTACTTCAGCGCGCCGATCCCGACCGCGTCGGCGATCTGTGCGCGAAGCTCCGCGTTGTCGTACCGCTCCTCGATGACTTCCTCGGCACGCTCCACGGCCTCATTGATCAGGTCGATCAGCTTGACGGAGCTGCCGGTCCTGCTGCGGAACCGCTTGCGGTCGGCCCCGGTGACCAGCCCGATGGTGGCGTGCTCGGCGCTGACCGAGTCCGTCAGCCAGCCGGCCTGGCGAGCAACGGCGAAGACCATCTCGAAGTGCTGGCCCTGCTCGGCCCCGACCACGTAGATGAGGCGGTTCGCGTGCAGGTCGCGGATCCGGTACCGGATGGCGGCCATGTCCGTGGTCGCGTACCCGTAGCCCCCGTCCGACTTGCGCAGGATCAGTGGCAGCGGCGAACCGTCCCGGCCGGTGAATCCGGGCGGGAAAGCGCAGAGCGCGCCGTCGCTGATGACGGCGACGCCCTTCGCCTCCAGCTCATCGCAGACCCCGGCGAGCATCGGGTTGTAGAAGCTCTCCGGTGCCAGGTCGGCGTCCGTGAGCGTGACACCGAGCCGCGCGTAGATCGTGTTGTAGTACTTCTTGGTGTCGTTGATCAGCATGGTCCACAGGCGCAGCGTCTCCGGGTCTCCTGCCTGCAGCGCCACGACCCGGAGCCGGGACCGCTCGGCGAACGACGGATCCGCCTTGAACTTCGCGTTGGCCGCCTGGTAGAAGGCGTTGATCTCGCCCGCGGCAAGCTGCGCGTAGGCTGCCTCTTCACCCACGTCATGAAGCTGCTCGAGCAGGATGCCGAACTGAGTACCCCAGTCACCGATGTGGTTTGCCCGGATCACCGAATTGCCGAGGTACTCGAGGACGCGCACCACCGAGTCGCCAACGACCGTCGTGCGCAAATGGCCGACGTGCATCTCCCTGGCGACGTTCGGCGCCGAGTAGTCGACCACCACCCTCTGGGCGGGGTCCGCCAGGTCAACACCCAGCCGGGGATCGGTGAGCTGGCCGGTGGTCTCGGCGGCAATCCAGTCTTCGCGCAGCGTGAGGTTGATGAAGCCGGGCCCGCTCACCTCGGCCGTTTCGATCACCTCGCTGCCGCCCAGGTGGCCGGCCAGTTCGGTGGCGATGTCACGCGGGGGCCGGCTGCGCCGCTTGGCCAGCGGCAGCGCCACATTGGACTGGTAATCGGCGAACTGGGACGGGCGGATCAGCGGGTCAGCGTCCGCGTACTCCGCGCCGAACGCCGCAGCGAGCGCGGCGGTCACCAGCCATGCCAGGGCCTGCTGCGGATCGGTCATGGTCCTAGGCTATCGGCCCGGCGGCACCGTTTTTCGGGCTCACGTGCGGCGCAGGAAGTGGCCGCCGCGCTGCGGCCCCAGCCGCTCAGTGATCTTCTGGGTTATCTGGCCGCGCGCCAGGTTCGCGGCCAGCACGCACGCCGCCGCGACACCGCGGGCCTTCGCCGCGCCGTGCGCGATCACCACGGTCCCCTCCAGCCCCAGCAGCGCGGCCCCGCCGTAGGTCTCGGCGTCCATCCGCTCGGCGAGTTCGCGGAGACCGCGCCGCTGCAGCAGCGCCCCGATCCGCGCCGTCCTGGATCCGGCCAGGGCCTCACGGAACTGCCGCGTGGCGTAGCTGGCCACCCCCTCGAGCGTCTTCAGCGCCACGTTCCCCGTGAAACCGTCGGTCACTATCACGTCGACCTTGGCTGCCAGCAGGTCGCCACCCTCGACGTTCCCGACGAAGCTGATCGGCAGCCCGCCGTGCGGCGGCTCGCCGTCCAGCAGTTCGTGCGCCCGCCGGGCGAGCTTGTTGCCCTTTCCCGGCTCGGCGCCGATCGTGAGCAGGCCGACCCGGGGTTCCTGGATGCCATAAGCGGTCTGCGCGTAGGCCACCCCCAGCTGCGCGAACTGGACGAGCATTTCCGGCTTGGGATCGGCGATCGCTCCCGCGTCCACCAGCAGCGTGGGCCCGGGCCGGGTGGGCAGCACGACCGCCAGTGCAGGCCGGAGGATCCCGGCCAGCGGGCGAAGCCGGAGCCTGGCCGTGGCCACCACGCCGGCGGTTGAGCCCGCCGACACGACGGCGTCGGCCTGCCCGCGCCTGACCAGCTGGCAGGCCACCGCGATGCTCGACCGCGGGCGGCGCCAGCTCGCCAGCGCGCCCTCATTCATCGCGATCGCGTCCTCGGACGGCACGATCTTGATGTCGGCCAGCGCCCCGTTCCTGGCGAGCAGCGGCCGCAACACCCCGGGGCGGCCGGTGAGCAGCACCGATATGCCCTCCCGGGCGGCCAGGACCGCCCCGGCGACGATTTCGTCCGGTGCATGATCACCGCCCATGGCGTCAACGGCGATCGACACCCGTTGCGGACCGTCGCGCAGCGGCTGCATGACGGGATCCCGCATGCCGCCAAGCTTCTCACCGCCGGATATACCGTGCATCGCCGGCACTCCTGTAGCCGCGCCGGCGCCCGGACGGAGGCTGGCCGGAAACGCGCAGAGCCGAGGCAGAAATGCGGGGAGACGAGTGGAATGCCTGGCGCACGACGGGGAACCATCTGTGGAACCAGAACGTATCCAGAGTGGGGCCCGAAGCCACCGGAGGAGCCATACCGGCCGCAGGGGACGGCCAGGCCCGCGGGGACCTCTCCGCAGTTGCTGTCTGATTTGGAATCGTGACCTAGTTTTTTTGGCCACAGACCGGCATAAACGCCCGCGTTCTGCGTCTGAAGGTTAGCCGGTTCAACAGCGGCGATCTTGCCGCCAGACTGATGGGACGTCCGCTCGGGCGGGTCGCGCCAGAGCGGCGAACTGCCGAAGGGAGATGCGTGACTGGACTTCCTCTGATGGCGCCTGGCCAGTCGTTGCCGGGCCGCCGGTTCCGCGCCTATACGGTCAAGCACCTGGACAAGCTGACCGCCCGGGCAGGGCTGGACGCCGAGGAGCGGCTCGCGGTCAGGGCCGTGGCTACAGTGCTGCCATTCCGGACCAACGAGTACGTCGTTGAGCGCCTCATCGACTGGGATGCGGCTCCAGACGACCCGATCTACCGCCTGGTGTTCCCGCAGTCGGACATGCTGCCCGAATCGGACGTCAAACTGATCAGCGGACTGCTGGCCCGCAATGCCCCGGATGCGGAGGTCAGCGCGGCCGCGCACGCGGTGCGGACCCGGCTGAACCCGCATCCCGCCGGTCAGCTGGCCTTCAACATCCCGGAGTTCGCCGACGAGCCGCTGCCGGGGGTGCAGCACAAGTACCCGGAAACCGTCCTGATCTTCCCCAAGCAGGGCCAGACCTGCCATGCATACTGCACCTATTGCTTCCGGTGGGCGCAGTTCGTGGATGAGCCAGACCTCAAGATGGCAACCGACGACATTGCCAGGATCACCGACTACCTCCGGCAGCATCGTGAGGTGACGAGCGTCCTGATCACCGGCGGCGACCCGATGATCATGAGCGAGGCCGTGCTGCGGCGGTACATCGAGCCGCTGCTTGGCCCGGGGCTTGAGCACCTCGAGTCGATCCGGATCGGGACCAAGTCGCTGGGCTACTGGCCGCAGCGGTTCGTCACCGACCCGGACGCGGACCACACGCTGCGCCTGTTCGAGGAGGTCGTCGCGGCGGGCAAGAGCCTGGCGCTGATGGCGCACTTCTCGCATCCAAGGGAACTGGAGTCGTCCCTGGTGGCCGACGCGGTCCGCCGGATCCGGTCGGTCGGCGGCGTGATCCGCACCCAGGCGCCGCTGATCAAGTCGGTGAACGACCACGCGGCGACGTGGGCCGGGATGTGGCGGACCCAGATGCGAATGGGCATGGTGCCCTACTACATGTTCGTCGAGCGTGACACGGGTCCGCAGGGGTACTTCGCCGTGCCGCTCGTCAGGGCACACGAGATCTTCAGGGACGCCTACTCGAGTGTCTCCGGGTTGTGCCGGACCGTGCGCGGTCCGTCCATGTCGGCCACACCGGGGAAGGTGTGCGTCGACGGCGTCGTCGAGGTGGCAGGCGAGAAGGTGTTCGCCCTGCACATGATCCAGGCGCGCAATCCGGCCATCGTCGGCAAGCCGTTCTTCGCGAGATTCGACCCGAATGCGATCTGGCTGTCCGACCTGGAGCCCGCGTTCGCCTCGCGGTTCCCGTTTGATGCCATCCCGGAGGAGCTTCCCGGCCTGTGGGCGCCCGAGGTGCTCGCGTCGCTGGGCTGAGCTGAGCTGCGCGCTTTCTCCCGCTACGGGTACGGCCCCGCCAGGTTTTCCCGGCGGGGCCGCACTCGTTTCAGCCGGCGGAGGTTCTCAGGCCAGGCCGGCCTCGTCCGTCGTGCGCGCTGCGGCCACGGCCGGCTGCGTGGCCTCGGCCTCCGGCGAGCCGTCCCCGGCGTCGCGCTTCGGTGCCCGTCTCCTGAGCGCCAGGCAGCTCACGGCGCCCACTCCCAGCAGGATCACCGGCAGCAGCATGGTCGTGCGCATGGCCTGCACGTAGCCGAAGGTGAACACGTCGTGGCCGATCCTTGCGACCTCGGCGGCCAGCTGGGCCGGAAGGCCGGACTGCTTGGAGATCCCGCCGTTCTGGCCGGCGCCGACCTGGATGCCGTTGCTGGCGGCCTTCTGGATCTCGGCGATGAACCGGCCACGGACCTGCGCCGGCAGCGCCGCCCCGCGGATCTTGGCCTGGCTGGTCATCGTCGACACGAGCCGGTTCTGCAGCAGGGCGCCGACGGCGGCGGTGCCGATCACGAGGCCGACCTGCCGGACGGTGTTCAGCACCCCCGACGCGGCGCCGGCCATCTGCGGCTGGATGTTCCGCATGGCCACCGTGACCAGCGGTGCGAACACGCACCCCATGCCGAACCCGGCCACGATCAGCGGCGCAAGGAAACTCTGCCAGGAAGAAGCCGGCGTGGCGATCGCGGCCAGCCAGCCCATGCCGCCGCCAAACAAGATCAGCCCGGTCATCAGGATGTACTTGCCACCGATCTTGTCGGTCATCCGGCCGGCCACCGGCGCGACGAACATCGAGATCAGCGACGCGGGCGACATCGCGAGGCCCGCCTTCAACGCAGAGAAGCCGAGGTCGGACTGCAGGTAGATGGTGAACGGGAGGAAGATCCCCATCATCCCGATCGCGAGCACCCCGGACACCCAGTTCATCACGGAGAAGTTCCGGTCGCGGAACACCGCGAACGGCACCAGCGGCTCGGAGTTTTGGGTCAGCTTCTGGTAGAGCAGGAACCCGGCGAGCAGCACAACGCCGAGGCCCAGGATGAGCGGGATGCTGATGAACGAGGTGATCGTTCCCCAGTCGTACTTCTGTCCCTCGACCAGGCCGTAGCAGATCGCGAGCAGAGCCGCCGTCGCCAGCAGCACGCCGGCCACGTCGATCCGGTGCCTGCGGCCGAGCCGCAGGTCGGGGATGATGACGAAGGTCAGCGCGAGCACGATCACGCCGATCGGCAGGTTGACGAAGAAGATGTAGCGCCAGTCGAACGCGGTCACCAGCAGGCCGCCCAGGGTGGGCCCGGCGATGGTGGCCACCCCGGCCACCGCCCCCCAGACGCCGAAGGCGGCGCCGCGCCTTTCGGGCGGGAAGGTGTTCGTGATGATCGTCAGGGTCTGCGGCATCAGCATGGCCGCGCCCAGGCCCTGGACCGCCCGGAACCCGATCAGCCAGCCGGGGCTCGGGGACAGCCCGCAGGCCGCCGACGCCAGCGTGAACACGGCGACACCCGCCGCGAACAGCGTGCGCGGCCCGACCAGGTCACCGAGCCGGCCCGCGGTGATGACCAGGACCGCGAGCACGAGCGCGTAGGCGTTGATCACCCACAGCACGTCGTCAAGGGAAGCGTGCAGTTTCGTGATCATGTTGGGGATGGCGATGTTGACGATCGTCAGGTCCAGCAGCGTCATAAAGAACCCGAGCGAGACAACCAGCAGCACCAGCCACGGGTTCCCTGCGTACTTGCGCACCCTGTCCTCCCCAATCGCCGTGCCGTGTCCGGGCGCTCGGCGACGCCCGGCGCCTGAGCGCAAGCACCAGCGCGGCGCGGGCGTTCTGTCACCGCGGTATTCCTCCAGCATGATGCTAGGCAGCGATACCGACAATTGGAGACGTTCGGCCCGTCATGGGCGGTAGAACTCGGCGCGCCAGCGGCGCTCGGCGGGGCTCGCCTGGAGTGGTGACGGTCTCCGCCCCCACCAGCTGCCGCATCCTGCGCATCGCGGCCGCGAAAGCGTCACCCAGCACGCTGACCTCGGCCGCACGGCTGACCAGGTCCGGGCTCACCCTGCGGCCGGATCACAACCCCGGGATGCCGGCGGCGCACACCCAAGGCCAGCGGCGAGATGTCGTCGCAGCCGGTTCCGAACCCCGTTCGGTCTGCCGGAGAGCCGGCAAGTAAGCTCCCGGCCATGGAATTGAACGGAACCGCGGCGATCGTTTCCGGTGGCGCGAGCGGGCTGGGCGAGGGCACCGCGCGTGATCTCGCTGCGGCGGGCGTCCGGGTTGTCGTCGCCGATCTCAACGAGCAGCAGGGCAAAGCGGTTGCCGACGCGATCGGCGGCCTCTTTGTCAGGACCGACGTTTCCGACGAGCAGTCGGTGCAGGCGGCCGTCGACGCCGCCGCGGCGGCGGGCGCGCCGTTGCGCACGGTCGTGAGCTGCGCCGGAATCGGCTGGGCCGCTCGCACGGTGGCCAGGGACGGCTCCCCGCACGACCTCGCCGCGTACCGGAAGGTGATCGACGTCAACCTGATCGGCACGTTCAACCTCATGCGGATCGGCGCCGCGGCGATCGCCAGGACCGAGCCCGTGGATGCCGACGGACAGCGGGGCGTGGTCATCAACACCGCCTCGGTCGCCGGCATCGAGGGGCAGACCGGCCAGGTGGCCTATTCGGCATCCAAGGGCGGGATCATCGGCATGACCGTTCCGGCCGCGCGCGACCTCGCTGCGATCGGGGTGAGGGTCAACACGATCGCCCCCGGGATCATCGACACGCCGATCTACGGCACCGGGCCCGCCGCCGACGAGTTCAAAGTCAAGCTGAGCGCTCCCATCGTGTTCCCCAAGCGGATGGGCACGGCCGCCGAGTTCGCGCACCTGGTGCGGGCGCTGATCGAGAACGACTACATGAACGCCGAGGTCATCCGCTTCGACGCCGGCGTCAGGTTCCAGCCCAAGTAGAGAACGCCTGGTCATCGCTGGTACCGGCCGGGGCCTGTCCGCAACATGCCGGTCTGACCAGATCGTGGCTCGCCGGGGGCGGGTCTTGAGCGGCGGGACTAATCTAAAGCGGGATAGCAGTTTCCCCCTGGGTTTCCCTCGTTTCCCCTGGGAATCCCAGGGGAACGTCTGATGTTGTAGCCTAAGAACGTTAGCGTCCCGTGACGACGTTCGGTCGTTCACGTGTTAGCGCCCCGGGGAGCCTCACGGCTCCCCGTGTTTTTTCCCGCTGTCCCCGGGGGAGCGATCCATGCGAGCACGCGTCTTTGTCGATTTCTGGAATTTTCAGCTCGGCTGGAACGACGCCACGGGGAAGGCCAAGTGCAGCTGGTCGACGCTGCCGGCAGTTCTTGTCAGGGAGGCAGCGAGGCTGCTGGCCGCCACCGGCGATACCTCCGGGTTAGTCCTGGATGAGACCATTGTCCACGCTTCGGTAGAGGAGCCCAGGGAGGCAAATCTACGGGCGTGGCTGACGAGTTGGCTTGCCAAGCAGCCAAGCTACGACGTGAAGATCCGGGCGCGCCGGCCTCAGCGGCTCAGAGTGCACTGCCGGTCATGCGGAGCAGACCTGGAAGCATGCTCATCGTGCGGGGCTCCCCTGGCGCACTCACCGGAGAAGGGTGTAGACGCCGCACTGGTAACGGATTTGCTCTCGCTTGCGTGGCAGCGCGCCTACGACGTGGCGGTACTCGTGTCGGGGGACGCCGACTACGTTCCGGCCGTCGAGTACGTCCAGAGCCAAGGGCTGAAGGTGATCAACGCGGCGTGGTCATCAAAGGGGCACCAGCTCCGCCAGGAATGCTGGGCCAGTTTTGATCTGGACAACCTGATCCCGGACCTGACGCGCTAGCGGTGCCCCACGACGACCGATGGTCATCCACGCAGCTGGAACGCGGAGCTGGCCTGGCCCAAGTAGCGCGTTCCGGCGGTCAGCAAACCGAGCGGACGGCGTCGGCCAGCAGCGCCAGTCCCTGGTCTAGTTCGGCTTCGGTGATGGTCAGCGGCGGCAGCAGCTTGACCGCCTCGCCATCCGGTCCCGCGGTCTCCACCAGCAGCCCGCGCTCGAACGCGGCCGTGGATACCTTGCCGGCCAGCTCTCCGCTGGCGAAAGCCAGGCAGTGCGCCAGGCCCCGGCCGCGCGGCTGGATCGGCGTTCCGGGCACGGACTCGGCCAGGTCGGCGAGCGCCGCGGTGACGCGCTGGGCCTTGGCCAGGGTGCTCCGCTCGAGCTCGTCGTCCCGCCAGTAGGTCCGCAGCGCTGCGGTGCCGGTGACGAACGCGGGGTTGACACCGCGGAACGTGCCGTTGTGCTCGCCCGGCTCCCAGATGTCAAGGTCCGGGCGGATCAGGGTGAGCGCCATCGGCAGGCCGAAGCCGCCGATGGACTTGGACAAGCAGACCATGTCCGGCCGGATCCCGGCCGCCTCGAAGCTGAAGAACGGGCCGGTGCGGCCGCAGCCCATCTGCACGTCATCGACGATCAGCGGGATGCCGTGGCGCTGGCACAGCGCGGCGAGGTCGCGCAGCCACTCCAGGCGGGCGACGCGGATGCCGCCCTCGCCCTGGACGGTTTCCACAATCACCGCGGCCGGGTCGTCGAGCCCGCTGCCGCGGTTGGCCAGCAGGTGCTCGAGCCAGGCGGAGTCCGCCATCTGCCCGTCCAGGGTGCCGTCGAACGGCATCGGCGTGGCATGGGACAGCGGCAGCCCGGCACCGGCGCGGTGGAACGAGCCGCCGGTGACCGAAAGCGCGCCCAGCGTCATGCCGTGGAAGGCGTTGGTGAAGGTGACAACCTGGGTGCGGCCGGTCGCCTTGCGGGCCAGCTTGAGCGCCGCCTCAACCGCGTTGGCCCCGCCAGGGCCGGGGAACTGCACCCGGTAGTCCAGCTGCCTCGGCGCGAGGATGAGCTCGTCGAACGCGGTGAGGAACTCGCGCTTGGCGACCGTGTGCATGTCCAGCGAGTGGATGATCCGGTCGCCGGCGAGGTAGTCGAGCAGGGCGGTCTTGAGCGCCGGGTTGTTGTGGCCGTAGTTGAGCGCCCCGGCCCCGGCAAAGAAATCCAGATATGCCCGGCCGTCGGTGTCGTAAAGCCAGCTCCCCGCTGCCCGGTCGAACACGGCCGGCCAGGTGCGGCAGTAGCTGCGTACCGCGGACTCTCGGGTGTCGAAGATTTCCACGTTGGTCACATCCTGTTCAGGAGGGATGGCTGCGCCCCGGGCGGGTTGCTGGCTGCGGTGCTGATTCGGAGGCAAACGCGGCGGCCCACAAGGCGTCGACAGGCACCGAAGCCCTGGTCCCCGCGCGGGCGGCGGGGATCACCGCCGCCGGAACGCTGGCCGCGGGTGCCCGGGCCGCCGGCACCCGAGCCGCGCCGCTGGAGCTCGCTGCGGCGCTGGGGCCCGGTGCG
>JASHOI010000320.1 GCA_030041195.1 Streptosporangiaceae bacterium
TAGATCCTGGCGGGCTCCCTGACCACGTAGCCGCTCACCCAGATCCGGCGGGACTCGGGGTCGGCGTCGTTGACGCCGGTGTTGCCGATGTGCGGCGCGGTCATGGCGACGATCTGACCGCAGTACGACGGGTCGGTCAGCGTCTCCTGATACCCGGTCATCCCGGTGTTGAAGACCATCTCCCCGAACGTCTCGCCATCGGCCCCGTACCCGGCCCCGCGGAACGTGGTGCCGTCCTCGAGCACCAGCATCGCGCCGGCCGATGACCCGGTCACCAGGCCAGCTTCCCGTCGAGCACGGTCGGCCTGCCGCGCAGGAACGTGGCGACCACCCGTCCCGGCAGCACCATTCCCGCGAACGGCGTGTTGCGGCTCTTGGAGGCGTGCAGCGACGGGTCGACCGCCTCCCTCGGCGAGGGGTCGTAGAGCATCACGTTGGCGGGCTCGCCGGGCAGCAGCCGCCCGTGGCCGCTGAGCCGGCCGATCGCGGCCGGCCGCGACGACATCCGGTCGGCAACGCCGGCCCAGTCCAGCAGGCCCGGCTGCACCAGCGCCTCGTGCACCGCGCGCAGCGCGGTCTCCAGGCCGGTCATGCCGAACGCCGCCGCCTCCCACTCGGTCTCCTTGTCCTCCAGCGGGTGCGGGGCGTGATCGGTGGCCACGCAGTCGATGGTGCCGTCGGCCAGGCCGGCCCGCAGCGCCGCGACGTCCTCGGCGGTGCGCAGCGGCGGGTTGACCTTGAACACCGGGTCGTATCCCGCGGCCAGATCCTCGGTGAGCAGCAGGTGGTGCGGGGTCACCTCGGCGGTCACCTGCCAGCCCTTGGACTTCGCCCACCGGATGATCTCCACGGATCCGGCCGTCGAGACGTGGCAGACGTGCAGCGCGGATTCCACGTGCGCCGCGAGCAGGCAGTCGCGGGCGATCACCGCCTCCTCGGCCACGGCGGGCCAGCCGGTCAGGCCGAGCCTGCCGGAGATCTCCCCCTCGTTCACCTGCGCGCCGACGGTGAGCCGTGGCTCCTGGGCGTGCTGCGCGATCACGCCGCCGAACGCCCGGACGTACTCGAGCGCGCGCCGCATCAGCACCGCGTCGTGCACGCACCTGCCGTCGTCGGAGAACACCCGGACCCCGGCTGCGGAGTCCGCCATGGCGCCCAGCTCGGCCAGCTGGCTGCCGCCCAGGCCCACGGTGACGGCGCCGACCGGCTGCACGTCGCAGCGGCCCGCCTGGCGGCCCAGCCGCCAGATCTGCTCGACCACGCCGGCGGTGTCCGCGACCGGCTCGGTGTTGGCCATCGCGTGCACCGCGGTGAAGCCGCCGAGCGCTGCGGCCGCGGTCCCCGTGGCCACGGTCTCGGCATCCTCCCGGCCGGGTTCGCGCAGGTGCGTGTGCAGGTCGACGAGGCCGGGCAGCAGGATCAGCCCGCCGGCGTCCAGCCGCTCCGCGCCCGACTGGCCGGCGTCGGGGCCGATCTCGGCGATCAGGCCATCGGTGAGCAGCACGTTGGCCGGCTCGCCGCCCAGCGGCCTCGCCCCGGTGATCAGCCAGCTACGCGTCATCGCTGGTCCCCCCGCTCGACCTCTGGAGAGCCGCTGAGCAGCAGGTACAACACTGCCATCCGGACGCTCACCCCGTTGGCCACCTGCTCGACGATCGTCGACCTGGCGGAGTCGGCGACGTCGGCGGCGATCTCCACGCCCCGGTTCATCGGGCCCGGATGCATCACGATCCCGTGCTCGGGCAGCAGCGCCATCCGGTCGGCGTCCAGGCCGTAGCGCCGGCTGTACTCGCGCACGCTCGGGAAGTACGCGGCGTTCATCCGCTCCTGCTGCACCCGCAGCATCATCACCACGTCGGTCTTGGGCAGCGCGGCGTCCAGGTCGTAGCCGACCGAGCAGGGCCATCCGCCGACCGCGACCGGCAGCAGCGTCGGCGGCGCCACGAGCGTCACCTCGGCGCCGAGCGTGCTCAGCAGCAGCACGTTCGACCTGGCGACCCGGCTGTGCAGGATGTCGCCGACGATCGTCACCCGGATCCCGTCCAGCCTGCCCAGCCTGCGCCGCATCGTGAACGCGTCGAGCAGCGCCTGGGTCGGGTGCTCGTGGGTGCCGTCGCCGGCGTTCACGACGCTGCCCCGCACCCAGCGGGCCAGCCGGTGCGGCGCGCCCGACGCACTGTGCCTGATCACCACGGCGTCGGCGCCCATCGCCTCGAGCGTCAGCGCGGTGTCCTTCAGGCTCTCCCCCTTGGCGACGCTCGATCCCTTGGCCGAGAAGTTGATGACGTCAGCGGACAGCCGCTTCGCCGCGGCCTCGAACGAGATCCTGGTCCGCGTCGAGTCCTCGTAGAAGAGGTTGACGACCGTGCGGCCGCGCAGCGTGGGCAGCTTCTTGACCGGCCGCTCGGACATCTGGGCCAGCTCGTCGGCGGTGTCCAGGATCAGCAGCGCGTCTTCGAGGCTCAGGTCCCCGGCTGAGATCAGATGACGGTTCATGAGCCCTCCCGCTTGACGGGGCTGACGCCCAGCAGCACCGCGTCCTGATCGTCGACCTCGGTGAGCAGCACCCGGACGACCTCGCGCTGTGAGGTGGGCAGGTTCTTGCCGACGTAGTCCGCCCGGATCGGCAGCTCCCGGTGCCCGCGGTCCACGAGCACGGCGAGCTGGACGGCGCGCGGGCGGCCGATGTCGCCGAGGGCGTCCAGCGCCGCCCGGACGGTGCGGCCCGAGTAGAGAACGTCGTCGACCAGGACCACGACCTTGTCATCGATGCCGGAGGCCGGGATCTCGGTATGGCCGAGCGCCCTGGCCGGCCGCAGCCTCAGGTCGTCCCGGTACATGGTGATGTCGAGCGAGCCGGCCGGAACCGGGAGGCCCTCGACCTGGGCCAGTCGCTCTGCCAGCCGCCGCGCGAGCGGCACCCCCCTGGTCGGGATGCCGAGCAGCACGACGTCGTCGGCGCCGTTGGTGCGCTCCAGGATCTCGTGCGCGATCCTGGTCAGCGCCCGCCTGATCTCGTCGGGCTCCAGCACCGCCTTGGCGGCCGGGATGCTCAGCCGATCGGCCGCATGCATCAGAAGACCCCCTTTCCCGCCTCGCCGGACGAGTCTTAAAGGGACGTCGGTTCGCCCAACCGTACCAGCAGCGACGCCGTGCTCCGGGAGCACGCGCGGGATCAGCGGGAACAAGATGGAATCGGCCGGATCGGCAGCGTTTGAAGCGCCTGTACGCGGCGTAACTGCGCGTGACCTTTATCACTTGATGTCACGATCTAGTAACATCTCGCCCATCGTGCCCGGCCGGCCGCGGGCGACCGCAGCGGGCGGGAACCCCCACGCCAGCGGGGTTCCCGGCGCATGGCACGGCCGCTGGCCAGGTCTCACGCCGATGCGCCACCGCGCGTAAGTTCATCCGCTTTTTGCCATTCGGCTTGACCTTGTCGGCCTCGCGGCCTACCGTCACTGTGCGTAACCACCACTATCGCCTACGACAGGCCAGGGGGCCGACAACATGCCATCTGACTACGCCAAGACCCTGGGTGCCCGACTTCGCGCGATCCGGACGCAGCAGGGTCTGTCACTGCACGGCGTTGAGGAGAAGTCCCGCGGCCGCTGGAAGGCTGTGGTCGTTGGGTCGTACGAGCGCGGCGACCGATCGGTGACCGTGCAGAAGCTCGCCGAGCTTGCCGAGTTCTACGGTGTGCCGGTATCGGAGCTGCTGCCCGGGGACGTGCTGCCCACGCTGCTTGCGCCGTCTCCCAAACTGGTGATCGACCTTGAGCGCATGGCCCAGCTGCCCAAGGACAAGGCGGGACCGCTCGCGCGTTACGTCGCGACGATTCAAAGCCAGCGTGGTGATTACAACGGGCGGGTGCTGTCGATCCGGCAGGAGGACCTGCGCTCTCTGGCGGTCATCTACGACAAGTCCCCGTCGGACCTCACCGAGGAACTGATCAGCTGGGGCATCCTGGACTCCGACGCCAGGGGAGCCATCGAGACGTTCTGATGCGGAGCGCGGCCGCCCGGGGACTTCCCGGCTACCCCTGGCCTACCTCGGGTTACCCGGCCGTGAGCATCGGAAGCAGCGGCTGAGCGGGTACGCCGAGCGCATTCTCGGCGAGTGACACGAACATCTCCGCATCCCGGAGCAGGTCATCGGCTTCCCGAAGCGAGACCGCGCGGGGCAGCCCGGCCTCCGCCGCCGCGCGCTTAGCCGCTCCGGCGGCAAAGAAAGCGGCCCACTCGGCCAGGGCCGGCTCCACCTTCGGCAGCAGTTCCCAGACGCTCAGCGGCCTCCTGCGGCGCGACGAGGTGCCAGGGTCGGCCCTGGCCGCGACCACCGCCGCGGCCGCCCGTAGCGCCGCCAGGTGCGCCGCCACGTACCGCGCGGCGGCCGAGGCCTCACCCTCCGAGGCGGCGAGGCCGTACCTGGCGGACTCCAGGAGCGCGAGCGCCGAAGGGGCCACCCGGCACCGTGGCGTGGGATCGCTCCGGTTACCGCCCGCCCGGACGCCCGTGCTCGTCGCGGTTGTGCTCACTGCAGCTCCTCCTAATCAGCGGCGCCCGCGCGCCACGGCCGGACTCCCGGCCGTGGCCGGACGGGGCGCTTCCCCACGCCCCGCCCGGCTGGCGGTGCCCGGCGAGGCTCCCGCCAGGCGCCGTTCTTTCCCGTCATTCGAACAGAAATTCGTTCGACTGTCCAGCCAATTGCTACTGAGTTCGAAGGTACAAGGGGGGTCCGACAAAACGGGGACGCGGCCCGTCAGCGGATGGCGGCGGCCGGCGTCCAGCGCACCGGGCCGCCCCGTGACGAGCCCTGCGGCCGGGCCGCTGCGCGCCACATTGCTCGCAAACCGCAAAGACTCTACGTGTTTCAGGCCAGAGCGGGCAGGATGTGTGCTGTCAGTCCACTTTTGCGGGAGCGAGGTATCAATGTCGGACACCAGCACCCAGGCAGGGCCGGGGACCCAGTCCAGATCCAACGGCATGGCCATCGCCGGGCTTGTCTGCGGGATCGTCGGGCTGTTCATCTTCGAGGTCATTCTGGGAGCGCTCGCCATCATCTTCGGCGGCATCGCGGTGAGCCGGGCCAATCGCGGGGCGGGCCGCAAGGGCATGGCCTGGGCCGGGCTCATCCTCGGCGTCATCGATGTCGTCTTGTTCATCGTGATACTGGCCGTGTCGGCCAAGCATCACTTCCGCATCGTTATGTAGCCGTCGGGCGCCGAGCCTGGCCGGACTCGGCTGGCATACGCTTGCCGCCGTGCGAAGCTCAATCCTGCCGCGGGAGCTCAGCCGGGAGGCCTTCGTGGCCGAGCTCGACGCGCTCACCGGGGTGTACCAGGCGGCGATGCGGCCCGACCCGGCACAGCTTCCCGGCCGGCGTTCGATCATGCAGCGGCACGCGACCTATCAAGGCTTCCGCGCGCTGGCGGTGACCGCCGACGCGGCGGGCCGGCCCGGGCTGCCGGGGCGGATCGTGGGCTTCAGCTACGCCTTCCGCGGCGCTGATGGCCAGTGGTGGCACGACGTGGTCGCGGCCGCGCTGACCGCGCAGGCCGGGCGGGCGCTCGCCGCCGGGTGGCTCGGCGACTCGCTCGAGATCGCTGAGGTGCACGTCCACCCGGACTTCCACCGCCGCGGCATCGGCCGGAGCCTGGTGCTCGGGCTCGCCGAGGGCCGCGGCGAGCGCACGGCCGTGCTGTCGACCCAGGACGCCGACTCGCCGGCCCGGCGGCTGTACCGCGGGCTCGGCTTCGCCGACCTGCTGACCGGCTACCGCTTCCCCGGCGCCCCTGTTCCCTACGCGGTGATGGGGGCCGCGCTGCCGTTGCGGCCCGGCGCGGCGGACCGCTCGTCAAGTCGGAGCAGCTGATAGATCTCCTGGGTGGCGCGGGAGCCGTTCAGGGTGCAGAAGTGCAGGCCGGGCACTCCCTCGGCGAGCAGCCGGTCACACAGCGCGGCGGCGTAGTCAACGCCGATCTTCCTGGTCGCGGCGCGGTCGCCGTCGGCGGCGCGCAGCCGGCCGGCGAGGTCCGGCGGGAACTTCGCGCCGGACAGCACCACGATGCGTTCCAGCGTGCGCACGCTCGTGACCGGCATGATGCCGGGGATGATCGGCACGTCGCAGCCGCGCGCCGCGACCCGGTCCCGCAGCCGCAGGTAGTCCTCGGCGTAGAAGAACATCTGCGTGATGGCAAAGTCGGCCCCGGCCCGGCATTTCTCGACGAAGTACCGGATGTCCGACTCCGGATCGGGCGACCTGGGGTGCCCCTCGGGGAACGCGGCGACGCCGACGGAGAAGTCGCCGGACGCCCTGATCAGCCGGACCAGCTCGGCGGCGTGGCTGAGCCCGTCCGGGTGCGGCACCCATTCCCCGTTCGGGTCCCCCGGCGGGTCGCCGCGCAGCGCGAGCACGTTGCGCACGCCGACGGCCGCGTACGAGCCGATCAGGCGGCGCAGCTCGGCCACGGAGTGGTTCACCGCGGTGAAGTGCCCGACCGGGGTGAGCGTCGTCTCCTCGGCGATCCTGCCGGTTACCCGGACCGTCCGGTCGCGGGTCGAGCCGCCGGCCCCGTAGGTCACCGAGACGAACGTCGGCCGCAACGGCTCGAGCTGGCGGATCGCCCGCCACAGCTGCCGCTCGTCGGCTTCGGTCTTGGGTGGCATGAACTCGAACGAATACGACGGAGTCCCCGAAGCCAGCAGGTCCCTGATCGCTGGCACGGCTGCTAGCTGGCTCTGCGGCATGGTGACCAGGCTAGCCGGGACCGCGGCTGGGCAGCCGCCCGGGCGGGCTAGTCTCGCCACCATGGTCACCAGCCGCGTCAGCAATGCCGGCCTTCCCACGATCCGGGCCCAGGTGGGGCGGGCAATCGACGAGTTCCTTGACCGCCAGCGGGTGGCGCTCGGCGCGATCGGCACCGACATGCTGCCGTGGATGGACACGATCACCGGGCTGCTGGCGAGCGGGAAACGGCTGCGCCCGGCGTTCTGCTACTGGGGCTGGCGCGCCGCGGGCGGCGAGGACTGCCCGCAGATTCACGCCGCGGCAGCGGCGCTCGAGCTGCTGCACGCGAGCGCGCTCGTGCACGACGACCTGATGGACGCCAGCGACACCCGGCGCGGCCAGCCGTCGGTGCACCGCAGGTTCGCCGCCGCGCACGCCGACGGGGGGTGGCGGGGGTCCGCCGACGCGTTCGGCGCCGGGGCGGCGATCCTCATCGGGGATCTCCTGATGGCCTGGACCGACGAGATGTACGAGGCCAGCGGGCTGCCGCCGGCCGCGGTGCGCCGCGGGCAGCCGGTGCTTGACGCCATGCGGGCCGAGGTGATCTGCGGCCAGTACCTTGACCTGCTCGGCCAGGCCGCGGGCGACGGCTCGGTCGACAGCGCGCTGCGCGTGGTCAGGTTCAAGTCGGCCAAGTACACGGTCGAGCGGCCGCTGCAGCTGGGCGCGGCGCTGGCCGCGCGGGCGCCGCGCGGCAACCCGGCGATCGAGCACGCGTGCCGTGGCTACGGCATACCGGTCGGCGTCGCGTTCCAGCTCCGCGACGACGTGCTCGGGGTGTTCGGCGATCCCGCGCAGACCGGGAAGCCGGCCTGCGACGACCTGCGCGAGGGAAAGCGGACGGTGCTGGTGGCGATCGCCAGGGAGCGGGCCGGGCCGGCCCGCCGCGAAGTGCTCGACCGGCTGCTCGGCGACCGGCTGCTGGACGAGGCCGGAGCGGCGCAGATCCGGTCGATCCTGGTCGAAACCGGCGCCCTGGCCGAGTGCGAGCTGATGATCGACTCCGGCGTCGCCGAGGGGCTGGCCGCTCTCGAGCACGCGCCGATCACCGGCGAGGCCAAAATGGCCCTGGCCGAGCTGGCGGTCATCGCGACCGCGCGCAGCGAATAACCAGGTCAGAACGCGAGCGCCTGGGCGCGCCGGTTCACCTCGGTGCCGCGGTGCTCGACGATCGCCTGGATCGGCGTGCCGGGCAGCGACTCGTCCGCGGTGAACAGCCACCGCAGCGCCTCCGCCTCGTCGAACCCGCAGTCGAAGAGCAGGGTCAGCGTGCCGTGCAGGCCCCGGACGACCTGGTCGCCGTCCAGGAACGCGGCGGGAACGCTGAACGCGCCGCCCGGGCGCTGGACCGCAAGCAGCTTGCGGTCGCGGAGCAGTTGCTTGATCCGGCTCACCGGGAGCGCGAGCCGTTCAGCAACCTCGGGGATAGTCAGCCAATCACCGACGATGGCGTCGGCCGGGGGGTCGATCTGTGCCACGTCTGAAGAGTTTCCCACAATGAGGCTCTCGTCAAACACCGCCGAAGACCGGGCCGCTGGTCGCCTCGGCCGCCTCGATGACACCATCGAGGCGCACTGTCGAACGGGAGTTCCACTGGATGATGCCTTCGGACGCTGGCACGCGACCTGCCGACCTCGCCCGGCCCCCGGCCCTGCGCGCGGGCGACCGGGTCGCCGTGCTCTCGGTCAGCAGCCCGGCTCCGGCCGGGCCGCTGGACGTCGGCCTTGATGTGCTGCGGTTCGCCGGGCTCGACCCGGTGCTCTACCCGTCAGCGCGCGACAAGGGCAGCATGCGCCGTTACCTGGCCGGCGACGACCGGATGCGCGCCGGCGACCTCACGGCCGCGCTGACCGACCCGGGCGTCGCCGGGATCCTCTTCGCCACCGGCGGCTCCGGCGCGCAGCGCACGCTGGAGGCCATGGACTGGGACCGGCTGGCCGGGCTGCCGCCGAAGGTGCTGGCCGGCTACTCGGACGTCACCGCGGTGCTCGAGGCGGTGGCCAGCCGGCTCGGCTGGGCCTCGCTGCTGAGCCCGCTGGTGGTGTCGTCCGGCGCGGCCATCCACTACTCGTTCGGCTCGATGCTCCGCACGCTGATGCACCCCGAGCGGGCCACCGAGATCCGCTATCCGATGGCCACCCGGCTGGCCGGCGGGACCGCCCTCGGCGTCACGCTCGGCGGCAACCTGACGTTGCTGACGTCGTCGCTCGGCACCGACACATCGTGGCCGGCCCGGGGCGGCATCCTGCTCGTCGAGGAGCAGAACGAGGCCGACTACCGGCTGGACCGGATGCTCACCCAGTTGCGCCGGTCGGGGTACCTGGACGGCGTCGCCGGGATCATAGCCGGGACGTTCACCGGCTGCGGCGAGCCCGCGGCCGTCGAGGAGATCCTGGCCGAGCGGCTCGGCGGGCTGGGGGTGCCGATGATCGCCTGGGCTAACGTCGGCCACGGCGGTTACTTCCAGTCCTTCCCGATCGGGGTCGCGGCCGAGCTCGACGCCGACACCGCGACGCTGCGCCTGCTCGAGCCGCCGCTGCTGCCCGCCCAGGGCGGGCACGACTTGGCGGGGTGAGCGCACCCCCGGCAGGTCGTGATTTCCATGATCTGGGTGGAAAAAGACGCTCATTTGGTCGTTATCCACCACGATCATGGAAAGCCTGGCCCGTTGCGCCGGAGTCAGCCGGTGACGGCGTCGCGCAGCGGCGTCTGCGGGTCGCCCAGCCTGGCCGCGTCGACCAGGGCCGCCGCCTGGATCGCGCGCCGGCCCTGGGCCAGGTCGCGCGGCGAGTTCACCGCCAGCAGAGCCACCAGCAGGTCGCCGGCCAGCCAGCACGCCGACCACTGCCGCGCCGCCGGGTCGCCGCGCAGCAGCATCCGGTCGGCCCCGCCGTGGAAGCCGATGTACTGGACCATCCGCCCGAACTGCTCGGACCAGAAGTACGGGACCGGGTCGTAGATCTCCGCGCCGCCGAGCAGGTTGGCCGCGGCCACCGCCGGCGCGCGCAGCGCCACATCCCAGTGCTCGAAGCGCAGCCGGCGCCGGTATCGCAGCGACCAGAACGCCATGCAGTCGCCGACCGCGAACACCCCGGGCAGCGAGGTGCGCAACCGCTCGTCGGTGGCGACCCCGTTGTCGATCGCGATGCCCGAGCCGTCCAGCCAGCCGACCTCGGGCCGCACCCCCACCGCCGTGACGACCTCGTCGGCCGGCAGCCAGCCACCGCCGGCCAGCGCCAGCCCGCCCGGCTCGACGGACGTGACCTGCTGGCCTAGCCGGAGTTCGACGCCGGCCTCCCGGTACCACGGAGCGGTCAGCGCGCCGACCTCCGCGCCGAGCGCCGCAGCCAGCGGAGCCG
>JASHOI010000321.1 GCA_030041195.1 Streptosporangiaceae bacterium
GGCCGCGGTCGCGGGCTGGGTCTGCCGCGGGGCCGGTGCACCGTCCTGGCCGCCGAGGGGCTGGCTATCGGCGGGCTCCGGCGCGCTCGCCCCGGCGGCAGCGGCCTCGTCGGTCGCGGCCTGTGCCCCTGGCCTGGCGAACGCGAGCCCGGCCGCGATACAGGCCAGCGGGATCGCGACGATCGTGTACCGGTACAGGGACTGGGTCAGCATCGCCGGCAGCACGATGCTCGCCGCGGCGAGCGCCCAGGGCAGCGCGGCAACGCCGCCCCAGCTGCGCCATCTTCTGATCACCCCGACAAGCCCGGTGACCACGACGGCAAGGAACATCAGGCCGGTGAAGTAGACGGGCTCCTGGTACAGCAGCAAGAAGTAGGCGAACGGCTGCACCAGGTAGGTGTTGCTGCGGATGCCCGCGTACCGGTACTCGTCGGCTGCGTAGTACGACGGCAGCGTGGCGAGGTGCGGGGTCACGGTGAAGCTCATCGTGGTCTTCGACAGCGGCCGGTCGTTCTGCACGAAGACCAGCATCACGTCCCTGGCCACGACCCGGATGTAGCCGAGCGGCTGCGCCTCGATCGCGTCGATCGCGAAGTGCAGGCCGAGCTTGTTGTTGTAGCTGTTGATCCCCGGGTACTTGTCGTGCCGCCACCAGGCGTCCGGCGCCCACAGGTAGTCGGCCGGGGTCGGCGCGCTCAGCAGGGCGGTGACCGACCAGGCCGGCGTCCGGCCGGCCGGGGCGACCGACTTCTCCCGGTTCGGGCACAGCGGCGCGAGGTCCGGCGGCGGCTTGATGATCGCGCAGTTGGCGAAGCTCGTGGTGCGCGACCACAGGAACAGCCCGTCGCTTTCGGTGAGGTTCAGGTGCCCGTACTGCGCGTTGAACGTGAACACGTACGCCAGCAGCGGCACCACGAACGCCACGGCGGCCGCGGTAAAGGCCCTCCAGCCGACGCGCCTGATCAGGATGAAGGCCGCGAAGATCACGGCAAGCGGGAGCCCGTTCCCGCGCAGCACGGACACGTAGGCCACGAGCAGCCCGGCCACGGCGCACTGCCACAGCCGCGGCGTTCGCTTGGTCAGCAGCAATGCGGCCGCCAGCACCAGCATCAGGGTGTACAGCGTGTCCGGCAGGATGTAGGACTCGAGCGCGATCTCGCGCGGGTCGAACAGGGTGGGGAGCGCCGCCAGGGACGCGCCCCAGGCGGGCAGCCCCCAGTAGCGCAGCACGCCGTAGATGATCACCGCGATGCCGATGCCCATGACGTGCTGGACCGTGGTGACCGCGAGCAGGGTGTGCGGGAACGGCTGGAGCACGTCGAGCATCAGGGAGTAGCCGGACGGCCGGATCGTGCCGAGCGTGCCCCGCGCGGCCTCGTCCATGTACAGAAACGAGTCCGACGTCAGCAGCGCGGGCCGGAACGCCAGCGCGGCGAGCACCCGCGGCACCAGCGAGAGCACCACCAGGATCGTGATCAGCCGGTGGTCGCGCCACAGCGCCCGCGGCGCCAGGGTGGCCGCGGCCCGGCGCAGCGCCCGGTCGGCGGCGGCGCTGTCCCACCCGAGAGCCTGCGGCAACCGCGGTTGCCGGTCCGGTGTGCCGGATCGCCCTCCCGCGCCGCCACGCTCGTTGAGCTTGAGATCGGGCACTGCTCTCCTCAGATGTCCTGGCGACGCATGGCCGGAGGCGGCCGGGCCGTCGCTGAACGAGGTCCGACGCGCAAACGTACTCGCAGTGGTTGGGACCCGGCGCGGCACAGGCTACTCCACGGGCTTGACAATAGCCTGTGTGATGAGTAGCAGTCCGGTCGGCCGCTCCGTTTTGCGAGGCCACGCGCTGGTCGTGCCCGGCGGGTTCTGGCGGGACATCCGGGTGGTCGCCGAGACCGGGTCAACCAACTCCGATCTGCTCGCCGAGGCCAGGGCCGGGCTCGCCGAGGGCGCGGTGCTCGTGGCCGAGTCCCAGGTCGCCGGGCGCGGCCGGATGGGGCGGCAATGGGTCAGCCCGCCGGGCACCGCGCTCACGTTCTCGGTGCTGCTGCGGCCCGCCGCGGTGCCGCAGGCCGGCCGGGCCTGGGTGCCGCTGCTGGCCGGTGTCGCCGTTGCGCTGGCGGTCCGCGCCGAGACCGGGGTCGATGCCTCCCTGAAATGGCCCAACGATGTGCAGGTGAACGGCGCGAAGCTGGCCGGCATCCTCGCCGAGCAGGCGGGCGACGCGATCGTGGTCGGGATCGGGATGAACGTCTCCTCCGGCCCGGGCGATCTGCCGGTGGCCAGCGCGACCTCGCTGCTGATCGAGGGAGCGGAAGACCCGGCACCCGGCCGGCTCCTGGTCGGCATGCTCGGCGAGCTGGAGCGCTGGTACCTGCCCTGGACCGCGCGGCTGGGTGACGCCGTCGGCAGCGGGCTGCTCGAGGAGTACCAGCGGCTGTGCGCCACGCTCGGCCGCCAGGTGCGGGTCTCGCTGCCCGGCGGCCGCACGGTCACCGGGACCGCGTCCGCGGTGGACCAGACGGGACGGCTCGTGGTCGACTCGGACTCCGGACCGGTCCCGGTCAGCGCCGGCGACGTGATCCACGTCCGCTGAGGGGCGCAATGCCGGCACTCATGTCACGATGTGAGTTATGCCAGGCGATGAGTCCCTGACCGAGGACGAGCATTTCGTGCTCAGGCTGCACCCGCACTGGAAAACCCTGCTGGGGCCGTTTCTGCTCCTGGCCGTGATCGTGATCGCGGCAATCGCGGCGCTGATCTTGCTGCCGACGGGCAAGAGCGCCGGCCTGGCCAGGGACGCGATCGGCGTCGTGCTGTTTCTCGCGGTGATCATCTGGGGCGTGGTCCCGCTGCTGCGGTGGAAGACAACCAGCTACGAGCTGACCACCCGCAGGCTCAGGCTGCGCGAGGGCATCCTGTCCCGGTCCGGGCGCGACTTCCCGCTGATCAGGATCAGCGACGTGTCGTTCTCGCACGGGCCGATCGACCGGCTGCTCGGCTGCGGCCGGCTCGTCGTCGAGTCCGCCGGCGAGCACGGCCAGCTCGTTCTCAACGAGATTCCCGACGTCGAGCAGGTGCAGGCCACCCTGTTCCAGCTGGTCGGGGACGAACAAGCCAGGCTGGCGCGGGAGGACCGCTAGGCGCCGTGGCGGCCCGTTCTGGCTAGTCTGCCGCTATGAGCGACGATGACGTGATCATCCGCATCGGTTCGGCGGGGACCGCGGAGATCACGCTGCACCGCCCCGCGGCCATGAACGCGCTGAGCACCGCGATGGCCGCCCGGCTGGCCGCGGTCTGCGCGGAGCTGGCCGCCGACCGGGCGGTCCGCGCGATCGTGCTCGCCGCGGCGGGGCGGGCGTTCTGCGTGGGCGCCGACCTGAAGGAGCGGGCGGCGATGAGCGACGCCGAGCTGATGGCGCAGCGGCCGGTGTTCCGGGCCGCGTTCGGCGCGGTGCTGGCGCTGCCGCAGCCGGTGATCGCCGCCGTGCACGGGTACGCGCTCGGCGGCGGCTGCGAGCTGGCGCTCAGCTGCGACGTGATCGTCGCCGACGAGACCGCCGAGTTCGGCCTGCCGGAGACGACCGTCGGCCTGGTTCCCGGCGGCGGCGGGACCCAGCTCGCGCTGCGGCGCCTCGGCCCCGGCCGCGCCGACCCTGCGCCCGGTGAGCACCAGGTCCGCGGCCCGGCCCGGGCCGACACGGCGCAGGGCAAGCTGGGTGCCGCCGCCGCCCGGGACCAGCCCCACGGTCGTCTCCGGCAGGCCGAACTCGGCGGTCTCGTCCGCGACGATCAGATCGCAGCTCAGCGCCAGCTCGCAGCCGCCGCCGAGGGCGTACCCGTGCACCGCGGCGATCACAGGCTGCGGCAGGGCGAGCACGCCACCGAACGCGGCCCGGAACACCGGCCGCTGCGCCATCAGCTCGGCGTCGCTCA
>JASHOI010000322.1 GCA_030041195.1 Streptosporangiaceae bacterium
CACGCGCTCGATGCGCTCACCCCGCGCGAGGCGACGATCATGGCGATGCGGTTCGGCCTCTACGACGGCAACCCGCACACGCTGGACGAGATCGGACGCGCGCTCGGCCTGACCCGGGAGCGGATCCGGCAGCTGGAGAAGCAGTCGCTGTCCAAGCTGCGTCACCCGAGCCGGGCTCAGCCGCTGCTGGACTACGCGAGCTGAGCCCGAACCACTTCACCGGCCAACGGGCCGGGCCCGACCTCCCGCCGGGCCCGGCCCGTTTCCATGCCCACCCCCCGCCCGCCACTCCATACCCTGCCGCCCCATCCGCCACGTTCAAGATCAAAGATCCAGCAGGATCGCGTGCAAGATCAAAGATCTAGGAGGATCTGGGGCAAATAGTGCTCGCAGCGAAATAACCCGTTGCTTTCTGTTGTAGCGTCCTGGCGCATGGTATGCACGGCGCGCCAGAGTGAGCGCTTTGGCCGAATCTGCGTTTGACTCGCTGGCGTCAGACAGCGGTTTTCCATGATCGCGGTGGATTTGTTGTCGTATCTGCGAAAAACCCACCGCGATCATGGAAACGGGCCTGGCGCCAAGATCAAACCGGCGTGTTGATGATCTGCGAGCCCATACCGCACGTCAGGCTCCTAGATCTTTCAGGCGCCGAGTGCCGCAGCCGCTGACCGCTCGATCGCTGCCGTGAGCGTCGGGAACAGGTGGCGCGGCAGGTCGAGCAGGGAACGGTCGGCCAGGTTTGCGCCGGGCCAGGCCGCCTCGATGATGCGGCGGGCGTCCCGTTTGGTCAGCACCTCGCCCTCGGACGCCCGCAGCGAGATCAGCCCCTCCCGCCAGGTGTTGCCCAGCTTGCCGTGGGAGCGGCGGTACACGTAGGCGGCTACCCGCCCCGCGACGGTCAGGTTCAGGTCATCCGCCGGCGGCTCTTCGGCCAGAATGACCGCCATGTCGGGCCGCGGCGTGCTGCGCAGCAGCCGCGCGATCCGGTATTTGGGCGCGATGAGCTGCGACAGCGACCGCTGGCCCGCCGCGTCCCGCAAGTCCGGAGCGTCGTTGCGGCAGACGACCGCAACCCGCGGGGCATTCGCCGCGAGCAGCGCGCGCAGCACGAGGGAGCCGAAGCCCGGATACAGGTTGATGACCATGACCCCGCGGGCGGCCGGGCTCGGGGGAACGGGCGCCGCCATGAGCGCAGACAGCGGGAGCCGCTGGACCTGGGCTCCGGGCTGCTCTGTGCCGCCGGTGTTCCTCGGCCGCTCCTTACCGCCGGTGTTCGCCGGCCACGCCTGGCCGCTGACCGCCTCGGGCCAGCCCGGGCCGGCCAGCAGCACCAGCTCGCCCAGCAGCACCGGCTCGCCCGGGCCGACCGCCAGGCCGAGGATGGCGGCCGCCTCCGCTTCGTCAAGGCTGCGGGCAGCGGACTCCACCGACTGGGGCCCGCGGGTGTACAGGCCGGCGCCCGGCTCGCCCGCGGCGGCCCGGGCGGAACTAAGGCTGCGGCGAGTCGGGCGCAGCACGTACAGCGCGGCCGCGCCGCCGATCGCCTCGGCGCCGGCGTAGCGGTTGAATCCGGGCAGCACCGCCTCGTAGGTGAGGTGCAGCGGGGCCAGCGCCTCCTGCACGGCGAGGCCGAGCGCCGGCTGCTCGCCGAACCCGTAGGCGACGATCACCGGCCCGGGGCGCTGGCCGGCCAGGCCCTGCAGGCCCCGGGTGACGAACAGGCGCACCCCCTCCGGGGTGTACGGCGGATCGGTGAAGACCAGCTGGCTCGATTCCCGCAGCCCCGCGGGCAGGCCGAGCCGCAGGTCACATGCGTAACAGCGCACGTCGAAGCCGCGCCGCCCGGCCTCGGCGTCGAGGTAGGCGAGCAGCGCCTCGTCGGCATCGGCGACGCTCACCCGCAGGCCGTCCGCGCCCCCGGCCAGGAACAGGCCGAGCGAGGTCAGGTCGTGGTCGCCGACGCAGAGCAGGTGCGCGCCGCGCAGGTCGAAGCTGTGCAGCAGGTAGTGACCGCGCTTGAGCACGGTCTCCGGGGTGGCCGGCACCTGGTCCAGGTCGCGCTGCGGGGCCGGGGCGCGGTCGACAAGCCCGGCGGCCTCGGCCAGGGCGCCCGGGTCGCTGCGGGCCAGATCGTCCCACGGATCGTGGACCGGAGCGTCCCGGCCGCAGCCGAACTCGGCGGCATACCCGGCGGCGTGCGGCGCGCCGATCCGCACCCGCCCGCCGGAGGAGGTGTCGAGATGATCCCCCGCCGCCCGCAGCAGGGCCTCGACGGTCCGGCGGGACGCGCCGCTCAGCGATACCAGGTCCGCGAGCGACCGGAACTCACCGCCGGTCAGCAGGCAGCCGACCGCGTCGATGCGCCGGGCGTCGACCCCGAAGCTGGCCTTCAGCTCCCGGACGGCGGCCGGCACCGATTCCGGTCCTGGCGGATCAGCAGGCACGCAGGCCCCATGCGGTTCGGCGGTTGGCCTGCCCATGCTACGGCCACCCGGTCAGGCATCCGGCGCGCCCTGCACCAGGCCGAGCGCCGTGTAGAAGCGCGTGGCCGCGGCCACGTCGGCGACATAGCGGATCGGCATGACCTTCATCGCTTCGCGGCTCCTTCGCTGTCCAGCCGGTCCAGGTGGGCGATGAGCGCGTCCTCGACGAGGTGGGACAGCGACTGCCCGGTGTCCACCGACGCGTACTTGGCCCGGCGGATCAGGGTTTTCGGCAGGTAGACGTTGAACTGCGCCTTCTCGGCGTGACCGGATTCGCTGCCGGGTCCCTGCACCATGGCTAGCATCATAGCTTTCTAGCTTGCTAGCACGCGACCGCTTTCGGCCAAAAGACGGCTCTAGATACGCCCCAGCCCGCGCGCCTAAATCTCCGAAATCCGCAATGCAAGTTGCATCGCACGCGGAATCGTTATGGTCATTCGCTATGTCGAAAAGCCGGGCCGGGTTGCTGGTTGCGCTGGGAGTGGACAATTTTGGCTCTGGTTTGTTCCTGCCAATGCTGATGCTTTATGTGACGCGAATTGTGGGATTGCCGATTGCGGTTGCCGGGACTGTTGTTGCGGCCGGGGCGATAGCCGGACTGGGCATGCCGCTCGTCGCTGGCCGGCTGGTCGAGCGGGTGGGGCCGCTGCGAGTGGTGGTCGGCGCCGAGTTGCTGCAGGCGCTGGGGGCGGTGGGATATCTGGCCGCACGGGACGCCGCGGTCGTGGGGATGGCAGCGGTGCTCCTGGCCGCCGGCCAGCAGCTTTTCTACAGTTCGCTGTGCGGCCTGATCTCGGACGTGGCCGGCGACGGCCCGAAGGACCGGCCGTTCGCTGTGGCCGCCATGGTCCGGTCGGCGTGTTTCAGCTTGGGCGGGCTGGCGGCCGGGGGCCTGCTCTGCGTGGCCGGCCAGGCCGCTTACCGGATCGCCGTGGGGGCCGATGCGGTGAGCTTCGCGGCCTGCGCGCTCATGCTGGCCCAGCTTGTATATGTCCCGCGTCCGCGTCATCAGGCCACGCGCACGGCCGTGCGTGGCTGTCGCGGGCCGTTGTCGGACTGGCTTTTCGTCGGCATTATCGTGGCCACCGGTCTGGCCGTGCTATCGGTTGACTTCTTCCTCAGTGGCATCTCTTTTTACGCGCTCAGGGAACTGCATACCCGGCCATGGCTGCCGGGCGCGGCCGTCGCCCTGGCCGGGGGCCTGACCGGTGCCGGCGCCACGCTGGCGCTGCGGGTGACCAGGGGCCTGTCCCGCACGACGGTCATGATCCTTGGCGCCGCGCTTTTCGTGGTCTGGTGCGTGATCAGCGTCGCGGCCCTCGCCGTCCCGCCGGCCTGGCGGCCCGCCGACCTGCTGGCCGCCACGATCGTGATGGCGATGGCGGGCCTGCTCCTGCTCCGGGCGAGCGCGCTGGCCGAGGCGGTCGCGCCGACCGCGGTCCGCGCGCGCTACCTGGCCGCGTTCCAGTACGCGTTCACCGTGTCCAGCGTGGTCGCCCCGGCTGTGGTCGGGCTGTTCTCGGTGGCGGCATGGCTGCCGTGGCTGCTGGACGGCGCCAGCGCCGGCCTCGCCGTTCTGCTGTTGCGCTGGCTATCGGGTCGGCTGCCGGCGAGCGCGGTGCACCCGGTGCCGCTGCCGAACTGAGCGCGGCGCGGCGGGATCGGGTAAGCATGAGGTTTATGGCGGACGAGAGCGCGCGCTACTGGCAGCACGCCGCCGTGCCCGGCGTTGACCTGCTCCGCGCCAGGTTCGTGACGCACCGCTACAACAGGCACTCGCACGAGACGTTCACCCTGGGCCTGATCGAGGCCGGGGTGGAGGAGTTCGAGTACGGCGGCAGCCTGCTGCGCGCCGGGCGCGGCGCGGTGGCGCTGCTGAACCCCGAGGTCGTGCACACCGGCCAGGCGGGCGGCCCGGACGGCTGGGTGTACCGGGTGCTGTACCCGGCGGTCGACGTGGTGACCGCGGTCGCCGCCGAGATCGGCTGGCCGTGCGCCGTCCCGACGTTCCCCGAGACCGTGGTGTATCACGAGCGGAGCGCCCGGCTGCTGCTCGCGGCGCACGTGGCCGCCGAGCGCGGCGACCGGCTCGCCTCGTCCAGCCTGCTCCGGGCCGGGCTGGCCGGGCT
>JASHOI010000323.1 GCA_030041195.1 Streptosporangiaceae bacterium
CGGTCCATATCGGGCACGCCTTCTCCTACACCCACCCCGACCTGCTCGCGCGGTTCTGGCGGATGCGCGGCAAGGAAGTCTTCTACCCGGTCGGGTGGGACGACAACGGTCTTCCGACCGAGCGCCGGGTGCAGAACTACTACGGCGTGCGGTGCGAGCCGGCGCTGCCCTACGACGCTGATTTTCACCCGCCCGGCCCTCCCGGCCCGTCCGCCACGCCCGGGACCCCGGAGCTTGCGTCCCGTCCGGGTGATCCCGCGCCTGCGGCACGTTCAAGGCAGGCGGCGCCGCGCGGGCAGGTGCCGGTGTCGCGCCGCAACTTCGTGGAGCTGTGCCTGGCCCTGACCGAACAGGACGAGCGCGTGTACGCGGAGACGTGGCGCCGCCTCGGCTTCTCGATGGACTGGTCCATTTCCTACCGGACCATCGACGACGGCGCGCGGGCCGTGTCGCAGCGCGCGTTCCTGCGCGATCTCGCCACCGGCGAGGCCTACCTCGCCGACGGGCCGTCGCTGTGGGACGTGACGTTCGGTTCCGCGGTCGCCCAGGCCGAACTCGAGGACCGGGAGATCTCCGGCCGGTACGTCCGGATCGCGTTCCGGCCCGACGGCTCCCCCGGGGACTCGGTGGAGGTCGCGACCACCCGTCCCGAGCTGCTGCCCGCCTGCGTGGCGCTGGTCGCGCATCCCGACGACGAGCGGTATGCGGCGCTGTTCGGGCGGACGGCCCGCACGCCGCTGTTCGGGGTCAGCGTGCCCGTTCTGGCACACCGTCTCGCCGACCCGGCCAAGGGCACCGGCATCGCGATGGTCTGCACGTTCGGCGACACCACCGACGTGACCTGGTGGCGGGACCTGGACCTGGATACCCGCGCGGTGATCGGCAGGGACGGGCGGCTGCTGGACGGCCCGCTGCCGTGGCTGGCCGGCGAGCCAGCTCAGGCGGCGTACCGGAAGCTGGCCGGGCTGCCGGCCGCGAAGGCCCGGGCCCGGGTCACCGACCTGCTGCGGACGGCCGGCGAGCTGCACGGCGAGCCCGAGCCGGTCGTGCACGCGGTGAAGTTCTACGAGTACGGCGAGGCGCCGCTGGAGATCATCGCCACCCGGCAGTGGTACATCAGGAACGGCGGCCGGGACGCGGGGCTGCGCGAGGCGCTGCTCGCCCGCGGCCGCGAACTCGACTGGCATCCACCGCACATGAGAGCCAGGTACGAGGACTGGGTGGCGGGTCTGGCCGGGGACTGGCTGGTCAGCAGGCAGCGCTACTTCGGCGTCCCGATCCCCGTGTGGTACCCGCTGGACGACGCCGGGGCGCCGAGGTACGACGCTCCGATCGTTCCGGACGAGAGCATGCTGCCGGTCGACCCGGCTGCCGACGCCCCGCCCGGGTTCTCCGCGGGCCAGCGCGGTCAGCCCGGCGGATTCACCGGGGATCCCGACGTGATGGACACATGGGCCACGTCGTCGCTGAGCCCCCGGCTGGCGTGCGGTGGCCTGGGAACCGGGGCCGAGGACCTGTTCGCCCGGGTGTTCCCGATGGACCTGCGGCCGCAGTCGCACGAGATCATCCGGACCTGGCTGTTCTATACGGTGCTCCGCTCGCACGTGCAGCGCGGCGTGCTGCCGTGGCGGCACGTGGGGATCTCCGGCTGGATCCTGGACCCGGACCGCAAGAAGATGTCCAAGTCCAAGGGCAACGCCAGCACGCCGGCCGAGCTGCTGCGCGAGTACGGCTCGGACGCGGTCAGGTACTGGGCGGCGAGCGCCCGCCTCGGCGTGGACACTGCCTTCGACCCCGGGCAGCTCAAGATCGGCCGGCGGCTCGCCGTCAAGATCCTCAACGCGAGCCGGTTCGTGCTCGGCATGGCCGCGGAGGGTGCCGCAGCCGTGATCACCGAGCCGCTGGACCGGGCGATGCTCGGCAGGCTCGCCACCGTCGTGCAGCGGTGCACCGAGGCGCTCGAGGCCTACGACCACGCGCTGGCCCTGGAGCTGGCCGAGCGGTTCTTCTGGTTCTTCTGCGACGACTACCTGGAGCTGGCGAAGGCCCGGGCGTACGGCGGCAGCGGCGGCGGCCCGGCCGCATCGGCGATCGCCGCTCTGCGGCTTGCGCTGTCGGTGCAGCTGCGGCTGCTCGCGCCGTTCCTGCCGTTCGTCACCGACGAGGTGTGGTCGTGGACGCACGACACCCGGGACGGGGCCGCGTTCGGCGGGTCGATACACCGCGCCTCGTGGCCGGAGCCGCAGGCGCTGCTGGCCGCCGGGGCAGCCGGCGCGACAGAGGCGGAGGCCGTGCTGGACGCCGCGTCCACGGCGATCGGCGCGATCCGCAAGGCAAAGTCCCAGGCGAGGCTGCCGATGCGGGCCCCCGTGCGACGGCTCGCGGTGACCGCCCCGGCGCCGCACCTGGAGGCGCTGGCCGAGGTGCTCGCCGACGTGCGGGCGGCCGGGTCGGTGGCGGAGGTGGAACTGCGCGAGGCCGCAGCCGGTGAGCCGGTCCACGACGTGACGATCTGACCCGCGGAGGTAGTCTCGGCAGCATGGACAAGGTTGCGCGGACAGACACCGAATGGCGTGAGCAGCTAACGCCCGACGAATACCGGGTGCTGCGGCAGGCGGGCACCGAGGCGCCGTTCACCGGCGAGTACACCGACACCAAGACCGAGGGTGTCTACCGGTGCCGCGCGTGCGGCGCCGAGCTGTTCCGCTCGGACGCCAAGTTCGAATCGCACTGCGGGTGGCCCAGCTTCTACCAGCCGACCGAGGACGACGCGGTCGTGCTGCTCGAGGACGACTCGCTCGGCTACGTCCGCACCGAGGTGCGGTGCGCCGCCTGTGACTCACACCTGGGCCACGTGTTCGAGGGCGAGGGCTACCAGGTTCCCACCGACCAGCGGTGGTGCATCAACTCGGTGTCGCTGACCCTCGAGCCAGCCGAGAGCTAACCGGGCGGCTGCAGCAGATCCCCAAGGCGATCGCCGGAAAGGTCGTCGAGAAGCTCGATGAAGCTTCCTCCTACCCAGCCATAGGGCCGGGGGCCACGGTCGTGACCTGCGACTTTGAGGTCAAGCACGCCGATGTGGTCGGGTTCATCACCTGCCAGGTCCGCGAACGGTATCCCGGTGCAGATATCTACTTCGCCGTGTTCGGCGCATTTACCCCGGCGACGCCACCGGCCGGCCAGCGAGCCTCCGATGATCTACCGGACACGGCGAGGTCGGCGGTGATGATCTTTTCGGATCCGCCATGACCCCTATGCGCTCCTCAGCTGCCGCGATCACGGAAAAGGCCCGCTTCCGCGGCGACGAGCCGCGGAAGCGGGCCTTGCTGGCGGCCGGTCAGCCCCAGCCGCCTCCGCTGACGACAGCGCCGGTGGTCGGGTTCAGGATCACCGGCTGGAAGTGCGGCCTGACGTTGAAGTCGAGCAGGCCTCCGGGGGCGTCCAGGCTGCCCGAGGTCGCGTCGAACGAGCCGGGGATGCGCTCGCCGTACAGCCAGTTGTTCTCGATGAACTTCACCACCGAGGTGGTGTCGGTGAGGTCGTTGCTGACGTAGTTGTCCCGCGTCCACGGCGAGATGACGATCATCGGCAGCCGCTGGCTGTAGCCGCAGCGGCCGTCGCCGCTGCCGACGGTGATCCCGGTCGCCTCGCACGCGGCCGTGTCGATCGCCGAGTCGTCGGACCCGTTGATCAGGGCACCAGCGGACTCGGGCGAGACGTGGTCGTACCAGCCGTCGGAGTCGTCGTAGGTGATGACGATCGCGGTCGACGGCCAGTACTTGGACTGCTCGATCTGGTTGACGGTGTTGACGAGCCAGGTCTGCTCGTCGAGCGGGTCGGACTCACCGGGGTGGCCGCTCTGGGCGGTCGTGGCCTTCAGGTAGCTGACCGACGGCAGGTTGCCGTCCTGCAGCGACTCGAAGAAGTCCGACAGGTCGTACTGGTGGTTGGCCTGGTCGGTGCGGCCTATCGCGGCCTCCGATGACGGCGGCAGGTGGGCCGGGTTCGCCGTGGTGGCGTTGAACTGGAACGGCTCCCAGTGCGGCGTGTACTCATTCAGCGCGCTGCCGTCGATGTTGTCGCTCGTCGCGCCGCAGACCACGCCGCCGCTGTTGGACGAGGTCGGGGTGAACCCGCCCTGGAACCAGCCCCACGTGATGTGCCTGGCGTTCAGCAGGTCGCCGATGTTTTCGCCGGTCATCACGCCCTCGGGGTTGGTGGACGTGTGGTTGGAATCCGAGCACTCGTCGTAGTACGGGTCGATGTCGCCGTACATGGAGCCGTCCGGGGTCACCGCGCTCGCGTCCGTGGTCTTCGTGCCGGACGGGGTGACCGCGTAACTGTCCGAGCTCAAACCCGAGGACACATCGATCGCGCCCTCGGTCGACGGGCCGAACGTGGTGTCCCAGTTGTTGTCGCTCATCGCGTAGTTCTGCGCGTAGTTCCACAGCCCGGTGGCCGTGTTCCCGTCGTAGTAGTCCATGACGATGCCGGGCGGGCCGTAGTACTCGCCGGTGGTGGAACAGTCGTCCTGCTCGGTGTACTGGACGAACATGTTCATCGCGCCGTTGTTCTCGGCTTCCTGCTCCGGGAAGTAGTCGTGGTTCTGGTCGCAGGTCAGCGCCTCGGAATGGGTCAGCCGCTGCGGGTTGTACTCATTCGGATTGCTGGTCAGCAACGGTCCGACCGGGCCGCTCTTGGTGATCTTGGTGTACAGGCCGTTCACCGTCGGCGTGCCGGGCTTGGCGTAGAACGGGGTTCCGTCGGTGTTCGCCGCGTACGGGTAGGTGCCGAAGTAGTGGTCGAACGACACGTTCTCGTCGAAGATCACGACCAGGTGCTTGATGGGCGTGGCGGTCCTGTTGGTGTCCCGGTAGTAGCTCGCGGGCACCAGCGCGGGGGTGTGGTACCCGGCGAACTGCGGCGTGCTGGACGCGGTCGCCGCGGTCGCGCCGATCGCCACGCCGATACCCAGGGCGACCGCCGCCGCCGCCGCGATCACAAGACGGAGCCGCTTTAGCCTGCTCCGGATCGTTGGGCCTTCGCCCATGTCGTACCCTCCCGAGTTCAGTTGAGCCTGCCTGCTGTGGGACCGACCTTCTGTGGGGACTGGCAAGGTTTTGCGGGTCTGCCGGAGTATGCCGCGGGTGCGCCGCGCACTCCGCCCGGGTAAATTTTCATAGCCAATTGACCAGCCGATACGGGATATGCAAACAGCAGGCCAACCAATGGCCAACAATGGTCAACACTCGGCAATGGATCACGTCAGCAGCGCCCGTCCGTACCAGTCGGCCGCGTCGCGGACACCCGGCAGCGCCACGAAGTACCCGCCGCCGAATGGGCTGATGTAGTCCACGAGTGGCTCGCCGATCAGCCGGGTCTGGACCGCCTCGAACTGCCGTTTGACGTCCTGCTGGAAGCAGGTGAAGATCAGCCCCATGTCGAGGTCGCCGACTTGGTCGATGCCGCGGTCGTAGTTGTAGGCGCGCCGCAGGATCCGGCTGGAAGCCGTCTGCGGCGTGCGCGGGTTGGCCAGGCGCATGTGCGCATTCAGCGGGATCACCGCGCCCGTCGGATCGGCCGCGTAGTCGGGTGCGGCGTACAGGCTGTCGGCGTCGAGCGGGAAGCCGGTCGCGCGGTCGCGTCCGAACATCTGCTGCTGCTCGTAAACGTCCACCCGGTCCCAGAACTCGACGAACATCCTGATCAGCCGGACGACGAAATAGCTGCCGTCGGCGGCCCACGCGGGCTCGCCCGCGGTGCCCGGCTGGATCCAGAGGAGCTCTTTCGCCTCGGACAGCGGCGGGTTTGCGATCCCGTCCATGAACCCCAGCATGTTCCGCGGCACCGTGCCCGCCGGGCGCGCCGGGCTGCTGAACCCGTCGATCCGCCAGTTGATCTGCATGCCGCCGCGGGTGTGCTTGGCGATGTCCCGCAACGCGTGCAAGACGGTGTCCGCGTTGCCGGCGCTGAGCTGCAGGATCAGATCGCCCCCGGTCTGGGCGGGGTCCAGGTCGTCGTTGGGGAACGGCTGCATCGGCGTGAGCCGTTCCGGAAGCTGGCCGGCCAGCCCGTACCGGTCGTCGAACAGCGTCGATCCGACCCCGAAGGTCACGGTCAGCCCGTCTGGCACCACGGTCGGCCCGAGCACGCCGGAGTCGGACGGCGGCCCGTCGATCCCGACCGCGGGCGGCGTGCCCCCGGCGGTCAGGAACCTGGCCCGCGAGGTGATCGTCTGAAACAGGTCGGTCAGCTCTGACTTGCCGTCGGCCGTGGCGTCGAACGAGATCACGGCGGTCGCTCGCTGCGGCTCCGGCACGATGCCCGCCTGGTATCTCCCGTGGAACGGCACCGCCGGCAGCCGTCCCTGCAGCGAGGCCGTGTCGGCCGCCAGCGCCGGATCCGGCTGCGACGCGCGCAGCGCGTATCCCGCAGCCCCGCCCGCGACGACCCCTCCGGCGACCCCGCCAGCCATGCCGCGCAGGAAAGACCGGCGTCCGGGGAGCTTGTCCGGTTCGCTCATCACGTGTTCCTCGGCTCGGCTATGGACGCGATCGGGGCGAGTTCCTGCAGCGCCTGCCCGCACGCCGCGTCGATATCCTGACGCGTGGACTGGGAAAGCTGCGACACCGGAACCCAGGTCCCGTCCGGCTGGTGCTCCGCCTCGAGCAGCGCCTGCAGGCGGTTCAGCCAGGTGTACACGGCGGGCAGCCCCGGATACCTCGTGACCAGCAGCGGGTGCAAGAGAGACAGCAGCTCGCGGTCGCCCTGGATGTTAGCGAGCGTCGTGGCCAGCGTGGTGCCGCTACCGTAGTCGTCGTGCCCGGTGAGCTGGAATTCCAGCGCATTTTCCATGATCTCGTGGGTGCGCAGGCCGATGTCGATCAGCGGGATCTCGTCCGAAGGCCAGCTCGCCAGCAGCGCGCGCACGTTCGCCGCGAGCCCGTCCGCGTACGGCGTCAGCTCGTGCGCTGACTGCCCGTGCCACAGCCCGTACTCGAGCCGGTAGAACCCGGTCCACTGCGGGTTGGTCACCCCGAGCGCGTCGGCCCGCCCGTCGATCTCGTCGTCGAAGTTACCGAAGGCGTCGTACGCCGCCCCCAGCGTCTCGTATGTCAGGTGCGCGGTCAGCCAGTCGCCGCGCGCCGCGGTCAGGTCCCCCCGCTGCACGTCGCTGGCCAGCGTCTCGGTCTGGCCGACGAGCGTCTGCAGCCCGGCCTGCACATAGGCGTGGTACTCCTTGTCCGGCCCCACCAGTTCGTTGTAGGTGACCGGGACGGTCGCGGCGAAGCCCTTGACGTGGCCGGGGACCGTCACGGTCGGCCCCGTCATCGGGTCGGCGTCGTCGAACAGGCAGCGGAACGCGTACTTGCCCGACCCGACGTCCAGGCTCATGGTTTGCGTCGTGCCCGGGCCGAGCTGACCGACCTCCGCGTAGATGCCGCTGGTCCTGGGGTCGATCAGGTCGATCTCGCCGCCAACGTCGTTCGCGTTATACAGCTCGAACGTGTGCCAGCCCGGCTTGGCCAGCGTCCAGGTGCCCCCGCAGCTTGCGCTGTTGAACGAGATCGTGCCGGACGCGCCACCACCGCAGGCGGCGAGCGACGCCGTCGCCGCCAGCACAGCGATGGTGAGCAGGCGTGTCTTTCGCATGGCCACCGAAAGCATAGATCCGGGGTCGCCGCGTAGCGGCGAATGCAGACCATCGGTATCCGAACGTTCACGAGCTATATACCGGAAAGACGGTTCATCCCGTCGCTCCGAAACTAGCCGAGATAGGAGTGCACCGCCGGAATGGCCTTGGCGCCGCACCCGTGACCGCCGGGCAGGCCGATACCGTCGGCGGCCTCGCTGCCTTGCACGCACGCCGCCCAGAACCAGGTGTAGCCATTCTTCTTACCGATAGGGAACGTGAACGTGACGGTAACCGCGTACTCGGCCACCGAGACCCGCCGTGGTGCGCTCACCCGCGGACCGCCGGCACCAAGCTGCAGCACCGTCGGCCCCGGGGGCGCCGCCGCCGACTTCGACTGGTTGATCCCGAAGTAGGTGTACCACCGTTTCGAGATCTCGGTCCCGAGCGCTGACGGCGGGACACGCACGCTCAGCGTGAACGTCTCGTGGCAGGTCGGACGGCTGCATCCCTGCGAGGTGGTGTGGGTTATGGTCGTCGCGACGTAGACCGCGGCAGTGGGCGAATTGCCGAGCGATCTCGTTGCCTTGCGGCCGGTGAAGACCGCCACGTAGTAGTGCGTGGCCACGGCAGGGGTCACCTTGAACGCGTACGGGGCCAGCTTGTGCGCCGGGTGCAGGACCGCCGAGGCGATCACCGCCGGCTTGGCCGTGAACGGGAACGGCTGGGCGTACAGCCGGGCCACGTACCCCCGCCGCGCGCCCTTGACCGTGCCGTAGACCTGGGCCTGCGCGGCGCCTCCGTTGTCATACATCACCCAGACATCGCCGGACTGCGCCGCCAGTCCAGACCGGGCGGTGATCGGGAAGCTCGCCAGCTTGGGCGGCGGCTTCGGCTTCGGGGGCGCGCTGCGCAGCACGCCGGTCGCGACCACCGCCACGCTCGCGGCCGCCAGCACGGCGATCACCGCGAGCGTGATCAAGGCACGCCGCAGGTGAGGGAACCCGGGCTCCCGGCGGACCAGCCAGGGCTCTCCGTTTCCGGCGGCGGTGGGGGCCGACGCCGCCGGGATGGGGGCCAGCGACGCCGGGGCGAGGGCCGGTGCCGCCGGGGCCACGGTCTCCGGCATGGGCTCTTCGGGCCGCGGCGCGGGCCCGCTCGGCATCGTCAGGTAGACCTGATCGGGCGGCGGGCCGCCCACCGGGCCGGCCGACCGGACGACCGAGGGAGGCGGAGGCCGCAGCCCGAGCGCCCCGGCCAGCGCGGCGGCGAACTCCCGGCAGCTTGGGTACCGCTGTTCCGGCGCCTTGGCCAGTGCCCGCGCCGCGACCTCATCGGCCGCGGCGGGAATCTCGGGCCGGCGCGACGTCAGCGTTGGCGGCGGCTGGGTCAGGTGGGCCTGCAGCAGCGCGGCGGGGTCATCGGCGAGGAACGGCGGCCAGCCGGTGAGCAGTTCGAACGCCGACGCGGCCAGCGCGTACTCGTCGGCCCTCCCGTCGGCCGGCCCGCCCTCGATCAGCTCCGGTGCTACGCAGGCCAGCGTGGTCACCGGCGCCCTCGCCCAGCCGGGCCCGTCCGTGTCCGCCGGTTCCCTGCGCAGCGCGAAATCCGACAGGTAAACCCAGTCCCGCCGCCCCGGCGCAACATCGACCAGCATGTTCGCCGGCTTTACGTCGCGGTGCAGCAGCCCGGCCGCGTGCATCGCGTCCAGCGCCGACGCCGTCTGCCAGAGGATCGCCGCCACGCGGCCGGGCGGCAGCGGCCCGTCGCGGCGCGCGAGCGACCGCGCGTCCCCGCCGGCCACGTACCGCATCGCCAGGTACAGCATCCCGTCCGCCCGGCCGGCCTCGAAGACCGGCACGATGTGCGGGTTGCGGATCATGGTCACGGCCCGCAGTTCCTGGACGAACCACTGCCGGAACGCCTCATCACCGGCCAGTTCGGGCGCCAGGATCTTCAGCGCGACCACCCGGCCAAGCCGCTCGTCACGCGCCCGGTACACCACGGCCGCGCTGCCCCGGCCGATTTCGCCCTCCAGCCGGTACCCGGCGAGCTCTAAACCCGGGGCAAAGCCGACGCTGAAGGTTCCGGTGTCTGCGGAAACCTCTTCTTTCACCACGCCTCCCCGTGCGCTCGCGAGCCCTTTGCAACATCACCCGCTGAACGCTGACGGCCCGGGCATGCAGCCGAAACCGGGAATCTCCCAGTAACGACGAATGATCCAATTATCCGGACTTGTCACGCCCGCCGCAACGGCTCCGGCAGATCAGCCGAGGTGCTCCCGGCCGTGCGGGTCGTCCCAGTCGGCGCCGCGCGGCTCGACCTGGATCCGCCACGGCGCCCCGTTAAAGAAACTCGGCGCCGGGCCGGATCCGAACGCGGCGTACGCGGCGAAATCGGTGGTCTCGCGGAAGGCCGGCATCTGGTACAGGTCGCGGGCGTAGCCCCACAGCGCCGGGAAGTCGGTCAGCCGCCGCTCGCTGATCTTGCCGAGCGGGTTGTAGCCGAGATCGAACCTGGCCAGGGTCGGCCACAGCCGCACGTCCGCCTCGGTCACCGCGGCGCCGAACAGGTACCGCTGCCCCGCGAGCCGGCTGTCGAGCGCGTCCAGCGTGCCGGTCAGGCGGTGCCGCAGTTGCTGGTACTCGGGCTCGGTCGTGGCCCCGGCGACCCGGTAGGTGCCGTTGTTCACGGTCTCGTACACCCGCTCGTTCATCGCGTCGATCTCCGGGCGCAGGGCCGGCGGGTACAGGTCGGGCGACGGACTGGCCCAGGCACCGAATTGCGTCCCGAGGTCGATCGTGATGTCGGGGAAGTTGTTGCTGACGATCTTCCCGGTCGCCCGGTCCCACAGCACCGGCACCGAGACGTGCCCGTCGTATCCGGGCTCGGTGGCCTGGTACGCGTCGGCCAGCAGGGTGAACCCGCCGACCGGGTCGGCGCCGCGCCGCTCGCGGAACGCCCAGCCCCGCCCGTCCCGCTCGTCGTCGACATAGGACAGGGACACGACCTCCTCGAGCCCCTTGAGCTTCCTGACGATCGCGGTGCGCTGCGCCCAGGGGCAGCCCCACGCGATGTACAGGTGGTAGCGCTCGGGCTCGGCGCGGAACCCGCTGGAGCCGTCGGCGGTGATCCGGCCGCGGAACCGGTAGCGCGGGCGCTGGAACGACTGGCCCGGGTCGAAGCCCCGGCCCTGCCCGTAGTGCCCGTACCGGCCGAAGTCGACCGGGCTCGCGTACCGCGGTGTCATGGCAGAGCGGAGATCAGCTCGTCGACCGGCTTGCGCCTGCCGGTGTAGAACGGGATCTCGACGCGGGTGTGCAGCCGCGCCCGCGCGCCGCGCAGGTGCCGCATGAGATCGACGATGCGGTGCAGCTCGTCGGCCTCGAACGCGAGCATCCACTCGTAGTCGTTCAGCGAGAAGCAGGCCACCGTGTTCGCTCGCACGTCCGGGTACTCCCTGGCCATCATGCCGTGCTCGGCGAGCATCGCGCGGCGCTCCTCCGGTTCCAGCAGGTACCACTCGTAGGAGCGGACGAACGGGTAGACGCTGACATACCCGCGCGGCTGCTCTTCCGCGAGGAAGGCCGGGACGTGGCCCTTGTTGAACTCGGCCGGCCGGTGCAGCGCCATCACCGACCAGACCGGCTCGCTGGCCCGGCCGAGGCCGGTGCGGCGGAAGCGCGCGTACATCTCCTGCAGGTCATCGGATGACGGCGCGATCCACCAGAACATGTAATCGGCGTCCGCGCGCAGGCCCTGCAGGTCGTAGCAGCCACGGGTGACGACGCCCTTGCCGGAAGCCTGCTGGCACAGCTCGCTGACCTCGGCCGCCAGGCCTGCCCGGCCCGACTTGGTCGCCTCCCCCGCCGCGTCGAGCGCCCCGGGGCCGGTTGTACGGAAAACCGACCACATCGTGTAGCGGATCAGCTCGTTGAGGTCGCGCGCCTTGGGCCGCTGCGCGGCCTGGCCGGCCGGCTCTCCGTGCTCGTTCCCAGTCATGCCCTCATTGTCGCACCGGCCGCTAGCCGGCACGGGCGGGCCGGTGGTCGGCCGAACCGAGATACCCGAGCACCTGATCGGCGGCCAGCTTCGCGGACGCGATGCAGGCCGGGATGCCGATCCCGTCGTAGACGGCCCCGCAGACCGCGAGACCGGGCTGGGCGGCGGCCCAGGCGCGGACGCGTGCCACGCGTCCGGCGTGGCCGACCGTGTACTGCGGCAGCGCTCCGCCCCACCGGCTGACCCGGGCGACGGCAGGCTCACCGCGCACCCCGGTGGCGGCGGCAAGGTCGGCCGCCGCGATGCGGGCGAGCTCGGCGTCGTCCCGCTGCAGCAGCGCCTCCTCACCGATCCGGCCGACCGAGCACCGGACGATGTCCAGGCCGGCCTGACCCGCTTGCAGGTGAGGCCACTTCACCGTGCTGAACGTGACGGCCTTGACCGGCCGCAAGTCGATCGCCGGGACCAGGTAGCCGCTGCCCTCGGGCCGGGCCGGGAACGCGCCGGCACGATACGCCAGCGTGACGATCGCCATGCTCGCGTAGTCGATTTCACCGAGCGCGGTCGCGGCGGCACCCGCAGCCGGCAGCCCGGCCAGCAGCCTGCTGGCGGGCCTGGCCGGGACGGCGAGGATGACCGCATCGGCATCCAGCCGTTCGGGTGCCCTGGCCGGGCCGACGGTGAGCCTCCAGCCCTCCCGCTCCGGACCCGCCATGCGGGCGAGCTCGCGCACCATCGCGCCGGTGCGCACGGTCGCGCCGGACTGCGCCGCGACCGCTGGCGGCAGCGTGCCCAGGCCGCCGGACAGGGTGGTGAAGACCGGGCGGGCCTGCGCGGGCGGCCGGCCGGATGCGGCCGGCGGCGGCAGCAGGGACGCGGCCGCCTCGGCCAGCGAGCGGTGCTGCCGTGACGCCTCCGCCAGGCCGCCGAGCGTCGCCTCGAACGACAGCTCGTCGGCCCGGCCCGCGTAGACCCCGCCGAGCAGCGGGTCCACCAGCCGGTCCACGAGTTCGCTGCCGAATCTCGCAGCCACGTAGCTGCTCACCGGCACGTCACCGTCTCTCGGTGTCGGCGGCAGCCGCAGATCGTCGCGAGCCCTGGCCAGCCCCGCGCCGGAAAGGATCCCGGAACTCTCCAGCTCGCCCAGGTCGGCGGGCACGCCCATCAGCTGCCGCTTCGGCAGCGGGTGCAGACGGCCGCGGGTCCAGATCCCCGCGGCGGTGGTGCCGGGCACCTCCAGCCGGCCGGCCAGGCCGACCGCGGCGATCAGGTCCGTGCCCTCGGGCCGCCGGGCGAGCAGGGCCTCGGCACCCTCGTCGACCGCCACTCCGGCGATCTCGGACACGGCGAGCTTGCCGCCCAGTCGCGGTGACCCTTCCAGGACCGTGACCGCAACCCCGCTGTCACGCAGGAAGAACGCGGCGGCAAGCCCGGCGATCCCGCCGCCGACGATGGCTACGGCCGGCGGGCGGGATGGTGAACTCACGCGTCTTACTGTGCCAAAACCCGAGCCTGGCGGTCGCGGCCGGGGTCCAGCGACCGGTCATCGCGGTGATCGAGATCCCTCCGGGAAACATCCCGGTCTCTCAGGCTTTCCGAGTCGGCTACGTGCCACTTACTGCCCCGCCGCTTGACGATCACGCGGGGCTGCGGCCCAGTGGAACGAACCATGGTGTCCTCCTGCGAACCAAATGGGAGCGCACCAAGGCCGGGCGAGCGGGTTCCCGGGCGGTGCGAGGGCAGGAGCGAGCGCAATCCCCGCTCCCGGCGGCACACTAGGGCCGCCAGTCGCTCCCGGAAAGGGACGGATATCCCTCAGGGGACGGGAAACCCTTGGGGGCTCCAGACACCGGGGTGGCGCCGGGCAGCAGGCCAAAGGCATCGGCGACCGCCAGCGCCCCGGACCGGTTGCGCACGCCGAGCTTGCGGAACAGCCGGGTCTGCACGTTCTCGACGGTCTTCGGAGCGATCCCCAGCACCCGCGCGGTCTGCCGGATCGAGTGCCCACGCGACAAGGAGCGCAAGATGTCGCTTTCCCGCGCGGTCAGCTCGGGCAGCTCAAGCCTGCCGGGGGCGCGCTCGTCCCACCGCGCGCGCACGGCCCCGATCAGCGGCCGCATCGGCATCGAGTCAACGACGAGATATCCCTGGCCGACCATCCGCAGCACGGACAGGAAGTGGTCCTCGATCCGGTCGGCCGGGACCAGCGAGCTGGCGCCGCAGGCCAGCGCCTCGGCCAGCTCCGGCGGATCGAGCGGCTTGCTGTGCACGAGGATCGCCGGGACCCCGAGCTCCGCGACCATGTCCCAGTCCTGCTGCACGGGATCGACGAGCACGGCCACGATCGGTCCGCGGTGCCAGCGCGCCCAGTGCGTATCCGACACCGGACCCGGCTCCCGCACCAGCACGAACGGCAGCGGACTCGATACCAGCGCCGCCACGACCTGGTCAAGGGCGGAGCAGTACTGCCCGGAGACCACCGCAAGCACCACGCCATCGCCCTCGGCGGGCGGGCGGCGCTTTGGTGGCGGCGGCCGCTTCACGGTCTCCGGTGCGGCCTGCGGCTCCAGCATGCCGAGCGACGCCGCCTTGGCCACCGCGTGCACGCTGCTGCTCACGTCGAGCTTGGCGTAGACGCGGCGCTTCAGGTTCTCCACCGTGAGCGGGCTGATCCCGAGCAGATCCGCGATCTCGGCCACACTGTGCCCCGAGCCGGTGAGCACGACAAGCTCGAGTTCCCGGTCGGTCAGCCCGCCCGGGCTGTCCTTGGCGTGCCGCCCCCGGCTCCGGCGCAGCAGCGCGAGCACGGCGGACAGGCCCTTCGACTCCGGCACGAGCGAGGCGACCCCGGCCCGGCACGCGGCCGCCAGATCCTGCTCGGACGCCTCGCGGTAGGTCACGATCACATTCAGTTCGGGGAAGCGCTTGGTGAGCGCGGCCACCCGCACCGAGATCTCGCGCAGCCGCGCGCCAGCGTCCAGGATCACCACATCGGGGTGACGCAGCTCGCACAGCTCAAAGATCGCGTCGGGCTCGGCCACCTTGCCGACCACCGTGATGTCCGGCCGAACGGCCAGGCAGGCGGAAAGAGTGTCACGGAGCAGCCGGCGCGACGACTGCACGGCTACCTGGACGGTGACTCGACCTGTGGGCACGGTCATCGTTCGCCTTGGCTTCCGGTATCTCCACACCTAGCGGGTACGCGAGGAATCGCAGTCTACGCCGGAGGGGCCTTTTACCGCCGGTCAGTTGACATTTTTAGCGTTTTCTGCGTGTTGTCTGGTTTTGAATTCATTGCCGGGGCCGGCCTCGGGAGGCCCGGACACCCCGGCGCGCGGGGCTCTGACCTGGGCTTCGCCATTACCGGACAACCCTTCGGATTACCGTGCTGACTTAGAGTTTCAGCGGCGGTTACGGCGCGCTACTTTACGCCGACCGTGTTATCGCGGTCACGGTAACTGCCCAGAATCTCATTCGGTGCACGGTGCGCGGCGCGGCTTCGGCGGCACTTGCCCGTTATCCGACCGTGTCGCTGCGCGCGGAACCCGCGGCTCACCCGGCGCGTCCGAGCGGCATGAACACCAGCCCCCCGGTCCGCTTCCGCGGGCCGCTGCGCACGACCGCGCTCTGCTGCGCCGCGCTGATGTCCGGCGCCGCGCTGCTGCTCGCTGGCTGCTCCGGCAGCTCGTCAAGCTCCCCATCGGCACCTGGCGGCGCCGCAAGCAACAGTTCCGCGGTCAACGGCGCGGCGGCAGCGCCCGTCCACGCCCCGTCCGCAGCGGCATCGGCCCCGGCTTCGTCCACCCCCGCGTCCAAGCTGGCCGTGGCCATGCCGAGCATCATCTACACCGCGACCCTCACCGTCCAGGCCAAGAACGTGACCGCGGCAGCGGCCCGGGCGGTCAGCATCGTCACCGCCGAGGGCGGGTACGTCTCCAGCGAACAGGCCGCGATCAACCCGCGGGATTCGGCGCGCTCGACGGTGAGCCTGCAGCTGAAGATCCCCGTCGGGGTGTACGCCAGCACGCTGAGCACGCTGTCCACCGTGCTTGGCACGCAGACCTCGCTGACCCAGCATGCTCAGGACGTCACCGAGGAGGTCGCCGACGTGAGCAGCCTGGTCAGCTCCGATCAGGCCGCGATCACCCAGCTGCAGGCACTGCTGCAGCGGGCCGGCTCGATCAGCGCGCTGCTCGCCGTCCAGCAGCAGATCAGCACGCAGGAATCCTCGCTCGAGGCGCTGCAGGCGCAGCAGCGCGCGCTGTCAAGGGAAACCAGCTACGCCACCGTGTCGGTCACGCTGCTGAGTCCCCACCCGCGGCAGACCAAGAAGAAGGTCACGAAGGCGAGGCGGCACGGGTTCGTCGCCGGGCTCGCCGCTGGCTGGCGCGCGCTGCGCCAGATCGCCTCAGCGCTGCTTACCGCGCTCGGCGCCGTGCTCCCGTTTGCCCTCGTCGTGGCAGCGGCGGCGGTCGGCGGCTACGCCGCACGGCGGCGCCTGCTGCGGCTGCTGCGGCGGCGTTCCCGGCCGACCGCGGCCGGGTAACCCTGCCAGCGCCCCGACCGGCCCAGTCACCCCGGCAGCTGACCAGCGATGATGAGGAAGCGGCACCGTCACGTGGCACTCACTCAGTGCTTGCGGCCCAGGCCGGCCCAGCTGGAGATTTCGGTTCCCGGGTCGACGTCGCCGGGGTCGGGCCGCCACTTGTTGAGCTGCACGACGCCCGGCTCGATCAGCTCGAGGCCGTCGAAGAACTTGGTGACCTGCGCCCTGTTCCTGTTCGTCTGGGTAGTCGGCAGCGCGTTGTCGTACTCGCGGGCGGCCTTGGCGGCTTCCTCGGCGTCGACGTCGCTGGCCGGGTGCGAGATGGCGAGGTAGCTGCCTGGCGCCACGGCGTCCACGTAGGTGGCGACCTTCGCATACGGCTGGTCGGCGTCCGGGATCATGTAAAGCACGCCGAGCAGCATGACAGCGATCGGCTTGCCGAAGTCGAGCGTCTCGGCGGCCCGCTCGAGGATGGGCCCCGGCTCGCGGATCTCGGCGCTCAGGTAGGAGGTCGCACCCTCGGGGGTACTGACCAGCAGCGCGCGGGCGTGCGCGAGTACGACCGGGTCGTTGTCCACGTACACGATCCGCGAGGACGGCGCGGCCCGCTGTGCGACCTCGTGGGTGTTGTCGAGTGACGGCAGGCCCGTGCCGAGGTCGAGGAACTGGCGGATCCCGCACTCGATGGCCAGGTAGCGGACCACCCGGCCGAGGTAGGCCCGGTTGGCGCGGACGTTGGCGAGGAGGGCGGGCTTAGCGGCGGCGAGCTTCTCGGCCACCGCACGGTCGGCCGCGTAGTTGTCCTTGCCGCCGAGCAGGGCATCGTACACGCGGGCAGGGTTCGCGATATTCGGGTCGGTCGCGCTGCGCTGCAGTGGGCTCTCCGCGGTGCCGGATGATCCGGTGTCCGGCTGTCCCGGGTCCGGGGAAATCATGCCGGCCTGCGCGGTACCTTGACCCGCTGCGGCGCCGTCCGGAGCATCGCGGTCCACTGGGGCGTCCTGGCTGCTCACTTCTCATGCCCTTCTGGTGAGGCGTCCGGTGTTCCCGGTCAGCGGCCCTTAGGTCTCATGGATGATCTCGGTGATGAAGCTGATCGTGTGCTCTGGGTCCAGCGCGGTCGCGCTGAGCCGGTTGATGATGTCGAGATAGTGGTCGACGTCCACCTCTCGTTCCAGGTACTGGGCACCGGTGAGCTGCTCGATGTACACGACGTCAGGCACGTCGGGCTCGGCGAAGCGCAGCACGGCGAATGAGCCGCCCGCGCCGTCGTGCGCACCGGCCGCGAACGGGACGGCCTGCAGCGTGACATTCGGCAGTCTGGCTGCCTCGATGAGGCGTCGCAGCTGCCCGCGCATCACCTCCCGGCCGCCGACCGGGCGCCGCAGGGCCGCCTCGTCAAGGATGGACCAGACCGGCGGCGCTGACGGGCTGGTCAGCAGGTCCTGGCGTTTCATCCGGACCTGGACCCGCCGTTCGGTCTCGCGGACGCTGCCGTGCCGTAAGCCGATCTTGATGACCGCGCGCGCGTAGTCCTCGGTCTGGAACAGGCCGTGGACGAACTGCAGGTCAAAGGTCCGGATACGCGCTGCGCAGGCCTCCAGGCCGAGATAGGGCTCGAACCAGCCGGGCAGGGTGTCGCCGTACTTCGCCCACCATGCCTGTGCGTTGGCCTGGGTAGCGAGCTCGAGCATGCCGGCCACGACCTGGGGATCGGTCACGCCGTACAGCTCGAGCAGGTCGGTCACGTCCCGCTCCTTGAACCCGGTGCGCCCGTGCTCCATGCGGCTGATCTTGGGGCGGCTGGCGCGGATCCGCCAGGCCGCCGCCTCCGGGGTGACACCCGCGGCCTCGCGCAGTCGTCGCAGCTGGGCGCCCAGCATGATCCGAACGACGGCGGAGCCAGGTAGGTCAGCGGGCGGCCTGCCGCCCAGTTCTGCGCTCATGTCCAGCTCCCTGCCAGCCGATGGCGCCGCTGACCGTGCCAGCCAGGCATGATGACCCGGCAATTGTCGTGCAACAGCGCAAATTTACCACCGTGCTACCTGCTGGCGGGCGTGGGGCGCGGCCGGCCAGATCAGCTCAGGTCGTCGAACTCGCCGTCCTTGACCCCGGCCAGGAACGCCGCGATTTCGGCACGCGTGCAGACGAGAGCCGGGCCAGCCGGATACCGCGAGTTGCGGACGGCGACATCGCCGCCGGGCAGCGCGGCTACCTCCACGCACGAGCCGTTGGGGTTGCTGGCCGTGCTCTTGCGCCATGCCCCGGGGACCTGGTCGCCGGGGATGCCGTTGCGGATCTGCATCCTTGTTGTTCCCCTGCTCCTGTCAGGCCGCTACGCGGCTTCGCTTACATGCCTGCTCACAGAACGATATGCACATGCATCCGTCGTTTCAAATCATTGTGCATAAGTCATTTTAAACCATGTTGCATCTGTTGTTGCGCCCGAAGCCGGACGTGCGGGAGGATGGACGGTAACCACACAGATCCCCCTATATGCGGCAGGCACGTGACCATGAGCGCGCATCCCTTACCTGGGGCCGCGGAGAATAGCGTCTGCTGGCAGTGGCTGACTTCAGCGGATGACGCGGCAGCGGACAGGCGGGTGGGGCCGCCTGATCCTCGCGGGCGCCCGGGCGCGGCCTGCGTCCTGGTGGCCGCCACGCACACCGTCGCCGGCGACCTGGCACGCTTAGGGCCGGCCCGTGACTTCGCCCGGTCCGCGCTGCTGCGCTGGGGGCTGACAGACAGTTGCGACGACATCGTGCTCGTGGCCTCCGAGCTGCTGGGCAACGCCCTGCGCCACGCCCGGCCCAGGCCAGGCGGCTGGCCGGTGCGGCTCGGCCTTCTGCACTCTTGGCCCGGAAGAGTCGTCTTGTGCGCGGTCGCCGACTCTGACCCGGCACCACCGGTGCCGGTCCCGCCGGGCCAGCTCGCCGAATCCGGCCGCGGCCTGCGCGTCGTCGAAGAGCTGAGCGATCGGTGGGGATACTCCGCCACGCCCGGCGGCAAGGTTGTCTGGGCGGTATTAACCGGGAGGCGTTAGCTCGGCTGCCGGGCCGACGCGGTATGCACCAGCTCGGCAAGCCGGGCGAGCACGCCGGGATCGGTTTCCGGCAGCACGCCATGACCGAGGTTGAACACGTGGCCCTCGGCCGTGCGCCCCGCGTTCAGGACACCGATCGCGCGCCGCTCGATGACGTCCCAGGGGGCCAGCAGGATCGCCGGGTCGAGATTGCCCTGCAGTGCCTTGCCCGGATCGACGCGGCGCACCGCGTCATCGAGCGGCACCCGCCAGTCCACCCCAACCACGTCGGCGCCCGCCTCGCCCATCATGCCCAGCAGCTCGCCGGTGTTCACGCCGAAGTGCAGCCGCGGCACGCCGGCCCCGGCGAGTGCGGCGAAGATCCGGCTGCTGTGCGGGAGCACCGACTGCCGGTAATCCTCCGGGCTGACCGCGCCGGCCCAGGAATCGAACAGCTGCACGGCCGACGCCCCGGCGCCGGCCTGCACCTGCAGAAAGGTGATCGTGATATCCGTCAGCTTGCGCATCAGCGCGTTCCACACCGCCGGTTCGCTGTACATCAGCGACTTCGTCTTGTCGAAGCTCTTGGACGGTCCCCCGTCGACCAGGTAGGAGGCCAGCGTGAACGGCCCGCCCGCGAACCCGATCAGCGGCGTGCCGCCAAGCTCGGCAACCAGCGCCTTGACGGCCTCGGCCACGTAGTGCACCTTGCCAGGCTCGAGCGGGCGCAGCCGCTCAACGTCGCGCTGGCCGCGGATTGGCTCCGCGACCACCGGGCCGACGCCCGCCCTGATGTCGATCCCGACCCCGGCCGCACGCAGCGGCACCACGATGTCGCTGAACAGGATCGCGGCATCCACCGGGTACCGCCGGATCGGCTGCAGCGTGAGCTCGGTGATCAGGTCGGGCTTGGTGCACGCCTCAACCATCGCGGTCTTGCCCCTGGCCTGCCGGTACTCGGGCAGCGACCGGCCGGCCTGGCGCATGAACCATACCGGCGTGTACGGAACCGGCTGCCTGCGGCAGGCCTTCAGGAAGACCGAGTCTTCCAGCTTCGAACTCACAGCAGTGATCATCTCACAGGTCCCGGGCTGCACCGACGGCGGCATTTCCCGCGGAAAAACGCCATCATGACACGCCGTAGCAGATCCGTGGCACCGGGCGGATCGCGTGCCAGCATCGTGCTGAGCTTAGCGACGGGAGGTGGAGATGCCCGAAATGACCCGGTACTGCGCTGACTGCGGCTCGGACCGGCTCTTCGAGCCGCATCACGCGATCGCCGGAACCTGCCCGGATTCGCCCGACGGCCAGTGCCCCGAGTGGCTGTGCACCGCATGCTGCGCCGCCCTGCTGATCGACGTCGCTACCGGCCCCGCAGAGCTGCCGCAGACGGCGGAACTGCTGGCAGGCAGGCGCGTGGCATGACAATTCGGCGTCCGTCTCGCATGCTCGGATCATGAGGCCAACAGCCGGGCCCCTGGAGCGAGCCGAGATGGACGCCGCAGCCACCTTCCGCTCGGCGGTCAACGATCTCCAGGCGGGGATGGATCAGCAGCGCGAAACCCGCCCGGAGATCGCCTTCGACGATCAGCCGCCGCCGCGCAAGCTCGCCCCGTACGCGGCGGCCATCGGCGCGACCGTGCACGAGCCTGCGCCTCCCGCGTCCGGGCACGACCCGGACTCCGAAATCGGCTGGGGCAGCTTCGTGCTGCTCTACGACCCGGCGGGCCAGGACGGATGGGGCGGCCCGTTCCGCATGATCGCCTACGTCCGCGCCGAGCTCGACCCCGAGATCGCGGCGGATCCGCTCATCGGGCAGGTGGGCTGGAGCTGGCTGACCGAGGCGCTGGACGCCAGAACAGCCGGCTACCGGCAGATCAGCGGCACCGTCACCCGGGTCGTCACCGAGGGCTTCGGCGCCAAGGAAGACCAGCCGATGGCCACCGAGTTCGAGCTGCGCGCATCCTGGTCACCGGCCACGGCAGGCACCGGCGCCCCCGGTGACCTGGACGGGCACATCGCCGCCTGGTGCGACGCGCTCTGCGCGGCGTGCGGCCTGCCGCCGCTGCCTCCCGGGGTGAGCGCGCTGCGGCCGTCGCGCTCCCGGCGGCGGCCATGACCGGCGCGGCGGCAGACCCAGGCCCCGGCGAAGACACCGGACCCGCCGAAAACACCCCAGCCGCCGAAAACACCCCAGCCGCCGAAGACACCGCACCCGGCGAAGACACCGCACCCGCCGCAGCCCCGGTGCCGCTGCTCGACCCGCGTGACGGCCTGCCGCCGCTGATCGTGACCGCCGGAGCACTGGCCGAAGCCACCCGCAGGCTCGCCGAAGGCCACGGCCCGGTCGCCGTCGATGCCGAGCGGGCCTCGGGTTTCCGCTACGGGCACCGGGCCTTCCTGGTCCAGCTCCGCCGCGGCGGGGCAGGCACCGTGCTCATCGACCCCGTCGCCTGCCCCGACCTGTCCGGCATCAACGACGTGCTGGCCGGCGTGGAGGCCGTCATCCACGCCGCGTCCCAGGACCTGCCGTGCCTGTCCGACCTCGGCTACCGGCCGCGGCTGCTGTTCGACACCGAGCTGGCCGGGCGCCTGCTCGGCTACCCGCGGGTCGGCCTCGGCACCCTCGTCGAGTCCGTGCTCGGGCTGACTCTGGAAAAGAGCCACTCCGCGGCCGACTGGTCCACCCGGCCGCTGCCCGAGGAATGGCTGCGCTACGCCGCCCTGGACGTCGAGGTGCTGGTGGAGCTGCGCGACGCCCTGGCCACCGAACTCGACAAGCAGGGCAAGGCCGAGTGGGCACGCCAGGAGTTCGTCGCCGAGCTCACCGCCGAGCCACCGCCGCCGCGCGCCGAGCCATGGCGGCGCACCTCCGGCATCCACCGGGTACGCAACCGCCGGGGCCTTGCCGTCGTCCGCGAGCTCTGGCTTGAGCGCGACCGGATCGCGCAGCGCCGTGACCTCTCGCCAACCCGGGTGCTGCCCGACGTGGCGATCATCGAGGCGGCCAGGGCACTACCGGGCGACTCCAGCGAGCTGTCCGCCATCCCCGGCTTCGGCGGCCGCGGCGCCAGGCGGCACACGCCTGAGTGGCTCCGCGCCGTCGGGCGCGCCAGGGCCCTGCCCGAGCGTGAGCTTCCCGCGGTATCCGCGCGCCCGAGCGAGGGCCCGCCGCCCGCACACCGCTGGCAGGAACGCGACCCGGACGCGGCCACCCGGCTCACCGCGGTCCGGGCGGTGGTGGCGGCGCTCGCCGACGAGCATCACCTGCCTGCCGAGAACCTGCTGCCCCCCGACGCGGCGCGCAGGCTCGCCTGGCAGCCACCGCAGCCGCCAAGCTCCGAGGCCGTGGCCGCCGCGCTGGGCGGATTCGGCGCCCGCCCCTGGCAGGTCGGCCTCGCCTCGCTGCCCATCGCCAAGGCGCTGCTGCGCCTGGCCGAGAAGGGCGAGGGGTAGCGAAGGGGGACGGGGAGGTGGGCAGGGCTCGCGCGCTCCTGGCTCACGCGCTCTTGCGCAGCCGCCTCAGGTCGCACGGTGCCGCCGATCCTGCGCGCAGCACCCCGGCACACGGCAGGATCTCGTCCACGTCGGGGTAGTCGGGAAAGACGTTGAAGATAACCTCGCAGTCGCAGCAGCAGCCGCCGCGCCGCTGCATGCGCTGCACCAGGCCGGTGGCCCGCGGCGCCCGCAGGTCACGCCAGCGCACGGTCCACCGGTGCGTGCCGTCGCAGCCGAACTCGTTGATCATCCGCAGCAGGAAGCAGCGCAGGCACTCGCGCTCACCGGGCTCGGTTAACCGCCGCGACAGCTCGGCCAGCTCGGCCTCGACGGCGTCGGCGACGTTGTCTGCCATGTCGGTGCCCCTTTCCGCAGGCGTCTGGACAGTGCAAGTTCTACCGCTGACGTCCGACATTCCTGGCGGCTGGCCGGGCTGGCCGGGCTGCTCGCCGCCCCCACCCAGTTGCTGTTCGCAGATCTCGAGCCTGGCACGCGATCAGCTGCTGATTCCGTGGTAGTCGGCAAGGACTTCGCGGATGGTGTAGCGGGCGTTGCCGGCCAAGACTGGGCTGGTGTCGCTGTAGTAGTCCAGGTGGCCCAGGGCCATTGACAGAGCGCGAGCGCGACCGCGCAGCCAGGTGGCATCGTCAGCGCCCGTGGCGCGCCGGAAGGCCGGGCGGACGTTTGCCGGGAGCAGCATCCACGCCACGATCAGGTCCTGTGATGGATCGCCGGGACCGGCGGCGCCGAAGTCGATCACGCCAGCCAGGCGCCCGTTCCTGGTGACGACGTTGCCCGGCATCATGTCCGCGTGTATCCAGGTCTCCGGCCCTTCCCAGGGCGCCAGCTGGATGGCGTGGTCCCAGATGGCCCTGGCGGCGTCGGTGTCGATCAGCCCGTGCAGCTTCTCGATGGCATCGATGGTGAACTCATGCTGGTCGGTTAGCGGGCCGCCGCGGTAGGCGGGAGGCCTGTCCGTGAGATCGGCCTCTGACGGATCGACCTTCCACAGGGCCCCGAGGAATCCGGCCAGATCCGCCGCGAGCAGGCCGGGCTCGGCCAGCTGGCCTTCGACGGGAGTGTCGCCGTCAAGCCAGCGCACCACGCCCCATGAGGCCGGGTACTGCGCCGTGGGCCGTCCCGCAGCGATCAGCGCCGGGACGGGAACCGGCAGAAACGGCGCCAGACGGGCCAGCACTCCTTGGGTCAAGATTGCGTCGAGGCTTTCCCCCGGCCGGCGCGGCAGCCGGATCACCAGATCGTCCCCAAGCCGGTACAGCACGCACTCAGTGCCCGCTGATGAGACCGGTCGTACCGGCAGCCCTGCCCAATGCGGGAACTGTTCAGCTATCAGCCTGGCGGCGAGATCAGTGGAGATGTCGATCTCGCCAACATGCAACTTCGGTGCCTGCATCGGAATCCCCAGAGTCGCGTAGCCCGGCGGAGCAAGGTCTACCAGGACGGCCGCCCAGGGAAGAACTCGTTTAAGTCGTCATCGCGAACGACGGCCTCGACGAAACCGGCGGACCGGCGAAGCTAACCGCTTGGATAGCGTTCAGGCCGGTCGCGAGCCCAGAAGTTCTCGGCGTCACTCGTGAACCTTGGCGGTGCCGGGTGCAATAGAGAGGCGATGGATGACGACGGGCTGATCAGGCGCCTCGCGGGCGGTGACGAAACTGCCCTGCGCGAGCTGTTCCTGCGGCACGCGCCGATGCTGGCCGCCCGGCTGCGCGCCGTGCTGCCGCCCAGCGACGTCGAGGACGTGCTGCAGGAGACCTTCCTCGCGGCGTGGCAGGGCGCGGCCTGCTACCGGTCCGCGGATCCGGCCGGCGCAGCGAAGGGCGGCGCCTGGCTGTGGGGCATCGCCCGCCGCCAGGCCGCGCTGCTGCTGCGCCGCCGGGGGCCG